>CAMYMQ010000221.1 GCA_947259335.1 uncultured Alphaproteobacteria bacterium
CATCGCCGCGGCGATGGCGCCCCGGACCGCCCGGGCGAAGTTGCCGTTGACCTTGCCGCGCGGCGTCTTCCCCGCGCCGGCCGAGCCGCGGCGCACGTCGATCGCGCCGGTGTCCTTGTTCAGATCGGCATGGCGCACCCGGCCCTTGCAGTGCCGGCTTTCGGGAATTCCCTCATAGCAGCCGCTGATCAGCCCGCTCGGCATGCCCGCGCGCTTGCCCGGATCGATCCAGGCGGCCGGGCCGCTGTGGCGCAGGCCCGGCGGGTTGGCTGTGCCCACCGGACCGGGGGCCGCCACGTCGCTCCAGTTGGTATGGGAGTAGAAGTCCTGGCCAGCGTGGAAGGCGAGGCCGAGCGCCTCGAGCACGTTGCACTTGGCGCGCCCGGGCGCGCCGCTGAAGCTGCACGACACGATGGTGGGGATCTGAGACGAGCGGATCCGGCCCTGCTTGTCGAGAATGCCGCCGGCCGCGCTCACGGCGTTTCGCATCTGGCGGAGAATCCAGGAGCGGCACGCCCGCAGCTTCGCCGCCGCCGCCGCCCGGCTGTGCGGATAGGCGGGCGCCGCCAGGAAATCGCCGTTGTCGCAATGGGCGTAGTCCTTGGCCATCAGCCCGCGCGCGGGATGGTCGGGCGCGCCGACCGCGCCAAAATGGCCGCGCTTGCCGGCAATGTCGTCCATCGTCTTCGGCCCGAGGCTGAACGGCTGGAGCGCGATGCGGGTGATCTTCTCGTGCTCGGCCGACTGGCCGAGGCCATGGACCGTCCCGAAGGCATGCGCCTGGGCGGAGACTCCGGCGGAGAAGAGCGTGACGGCAAGGATCAGGCGAACCATGATCATCCCCTCTGCGGTCATCCCCTCCGGGCCCGGCGGCGCGCCGGTGCGGCCCCGAGGCGGATCGCGTTATTCTGCCGCCATGGCGAAGGGCATCGTGACCACGTCGTCGTCGGCGAGCGGGGCCGGCGGGGCGCAATAGCGCGGGTCCTCGGCCTCCTGCCGGATCATCGCCTCGAGCAGCCGGCGGCCGGCCACCGGCCCGGCATCGATCTTGGCGGCGAGCTGCGGCACCTTGGGCATGCCCTCGGCCTGCAGGCGACGGTCCTGGGCTTCCAGAAGGGCCCGATCTTCCTTGAAGGTGTGGTCGATCTGGGTCCACAGGTTGGCGTCCAGCGCGTCGTCGTCGAGCCGGAAGTTGCGGGCGACGGCCCAGATGTAATGCGCCGAATGGTCGGTTTCCGGCGTGATGATGTGGATCGGGCGCATCATCAGGTGACCCTCGACCCGGTCGGTGTCGACCGGGTGGAAGCCGACCTCGGTCATGTTGAAGCCGGGCGCCATGTAGATCGCGATCTGCCAGCGGTTGATGCGCCGGTCATGGCCCTGCGACAGGGCGAAGAAGGGCGGCGGCTCGATGTTCGGCATCTCGCGGTGCACCCGCACGACCCGGCGGTCGATGATGTTGGTGATCGCGGGCGAATCGGCGACCGAGTCGTTGCCGATCGTGTGCTTGTGGATGAAGGTCTCGTGCGACAGGTCCAACAGATTGTCGTTGATCAGCCGATAGTCGCACTTGAAGTGAAGGTGGCCGGTGGTCGAGGCCCAGCCCGGCGCGTCCAGCCAGTGGATGTCGGGGATGAGGTCTTCGTCCGCGAGATCCTCCGCGCCCATCCAGATCCAGATCAGGTTGTGCCGCTCCGCCACGGGGAAGGTCCGCACGCGCGGGCTTCTCGGCGCCGTGTCCTGGCCCGGGACGTGGGTGCAGAAGCCGTCGGCGCCGAACCGGATGCCGTGGTAGCCGCACTGGACCTCGCCGTCGACGGCCGTGCCGGTCGACAGCGGCACCAGCCGGTGGGGGCACCGGTCTTCAAGGGCCGCGACGCCGCCGTCCTTGGTGCGCCAGAAGATGACGGCCTGGTTGAGGATGGTGCGCGCGAAAAGCTTGTCGGTCAGCTCATTCGCGTGGGCGGCGACATACCAGCAATTCTTCGGGTACATGCGAACCTCGCGGATGTTGGACGGGTCGGCGGTTCACCCGGATCGACCCAACGGTTTCGGCTCCCTTGGCCGGGCAAAAACGGCGCCGGCATTGTACCCGACCGGGAAGGGCGGCAACAGTCTTGGCAGACCCCTGCGCCATTCCGCCTGCCTGGATCCTCCGGGCCCCCTCTTTCCCTGCCGGGACGCGAACGGCTTACCCCTTGGCGGCGCGCGTCCTGGCGACTTCCTCCAGCCGGGCGATGATGTCGCCCTGGGCATGGGCGGCATCCTGCAGGGGCGCCAGGGTCTCGGCCTTCTCGCCGGCGGCGAAGCCGTCGATGATCGCCTTGTAGGCGCGCGCGGCCGCGCCCGACTGTTCGCAGACGTGGGCGGCGAAGGCGGCGACCCGGTCGTCGAACTCGGCGGCGGGGACGACTTCCTCGATCAGGCCGATCGCCTTGGCCTCGGCCGCGTCGATCCGCTCGCCGCCGATCAGCAGCCGCTTGGCCGCGCCGGGACCACACAATTGCGTGATCTTCGAGACGGCCTCGAGCGGGTAGACGATGCCCAGGGCGACCGCCGGAATACAGAAGCGCGCGACGTCCGCGGCGATCCGGATGTCGGCCAGCAGCGACATCTGGACGCCGCCGCCGAAGCAGGCGCCGCGGATCGCGGCGACGATCGGGATCTCGATATCCGCCACCGCCGCGACGGCGCGCGCGGAGGCCGCCTCCATCCGCCCGAAGGCCGCCGTGATGTCGCCGCCCTCGGTCAGGGCATCGAAATCGGCTCCCGCACAGAACGCCTTGTCGCCGCTGCCCTGCAGGATAACCACGGCCAACGCTGGGTTCGCCGCAATTTCCCTGGCCGCCGCCTCCAGCTCGCCCAGCATCGCGGGAGTGAAACAGTTCCGCTTGGCGGGGTTGTCGAAAGTGAGGGTGGCGACTGCGTCTTGCGTCTCGAAGCGAACGGTGCCGGCCATCGGCGCGTATCCTTTTTGCGGCTGAGATGGCGGGACCCTAGTGGGTTTTGGCGGACAGGGAAACGCCCGGGGGCTGCGTTCCGCGCGGACCCGGTCCGACCGACGCGCATCGCCCTACCCATCGCACGGTCCGTCGCAGGGGCCCTCCCGGGGGTATTTGGCGTTAGGCATTTAACCATCGGGTGGGTCTGCGCTTGCATCGCCGGACCATATCCGATTGAGTCGGAGGCCGGCATTCGAGGAGAATCCGCGTGAGTGAAAAAGCGGAGTGGGAGTTCCCAGAAGCCGCCAGGGCACGGCCCGAGTCGGTCGGGTTCGATCTCGACCGGGCCCTGTCGTCGGTCGTTTCGCTGCGCGCCGAGATACCGGAGGACTCGTTCACCGCCGGGATTCTGGGCACCGAGCGCGCGGGCAACGGCATCGTCATCGACGACTCCGGGCTTGTCCTGACGATCGGCTATCTGATCGCGGAGGCGGAGACCGTATGGCTATCGAGCCACACCGGCGCCGCCGCGCGCGCCCATGTGGTCGGCTACGACTTCGAGACAGGTTTCGGGCTCGTCCAGGCGCTCGGCACGCTCGATCTGCCGGCGCTCCGGTTCGGGTCGGTGTCCGACCTGCCGGTCGGCAGCGAGGTGATCGTCGCCGGCCACGGCGGCCGGCGCCACGCGCTGTCGGGCTCCCTGGTCGGCAAGCGCGAGTTTGCCGGCTATTGGGAATACGTCATCGACGACGCCCTGTTCTCCACGCCCGCCCACCCCAACTGGGGCGGCGCCGCCCTGTTGGGGGCCGACGGCTCGCTGTGCGGCGTCGGCTCGCTGTTCGTCCAGAACGCGCGCGGCGGCGAGCAGCACGTCGAAGGCAACATGAGCGTGCCGATCGACCTGTTGCCGCCGATCCTCGACGATTTGATCGCGACGGGGCATGTCGGCGGCACGCCGCGCCCCTGGCTTGGCATCTACGCGGCCGAGACGCAGGAGAAGATCGTCGTCGTCGGCGTGGTCGAGAACGGTCCGGCCTTCAACGGCGGCCTCCGCCCCGGCGACGTCGTGCTCGACATCGCGGGCGCCCCGGTCGGTGGTTTGCCCGACTTCTTCCGGACGATCTGGGAGGTCGGCCCGGCCGGCGCGACGGTTCCGCTCAACGTCTGGCGCGAGGGCGAGCTCAAGCAGCTGCGCATCGAATCGTCCGACCGCAACGCGATGATGCGTTTCCCGCGGATGCACTGAGGCCGGCGCCGGCGGGACCGCGCCGCATGCAAAGGTCACGTCGCGCGAATGTAATCGGGAGAGATCGGGCGGTGTGCTATCGTTCGCCGACAGGGTGGGCGGGATGACACGCACGCATTGGGCTTTCCTGGTCTTGCTGGTCGTGGGCGCGGCGGACGCCGCGTTCAAGCCTGCCCGCGCGTTCGACCCGCGGTGTCCGACCGCGACCCCCGAACGCGCCAAGGCCCTGGCCCAGCGCGCGGCGCGCTTCCTCGAAGCAGAGGGCGCGGCCGTCGCCTTCCCCCGCTTCACCGCCCGCAGCGGCGGCTTCGTCGCCGGCGACCTCTACGTCTTCGTCTTCGACATCGACGGCGTGCTGCACGCCAGCGGCGGCTGGCCTTCCACCGTCGGCAGCGCGGTGATCCGGCCCGATGCCCGTGGCGGTGGCATCTTCACCCGGATGCGCCGGCTCGCCCTGACCAAGGGCAGGGGCTGGGTCCACTATTCCTGGTACAGCCCGTGCACCCGCTCGATGCAGCCCAAGATGAGCTACATCATCCGCGTCGGGCGATACATCGTGGGCGTGGGAACGTACAAGATCCCAGGGG
Source organism: uncultured Alphaproteobacteria bacterium (assembly GCA_947259335.1). GTDB lineage: Bacteria > Pseudomonadota > Alphaproteobacteria > Bin65 > Bin65 > CAMYMQ01. Next base: position 4,776 of record CAMYMQ010000221.1, read on the forward strand.
TGTAAGGGACGCGGCTTCCGATCCGCCCGCGTCGAAAACCCGCTGGCAATGCCCGGGGCGGCAGATCGATTCGGCGCCCGAAGGTTTCGCTTGATTAACCATGATTTCGTCCCATGTCATGCACGCCCGCTTTCTCCTTTCGTTTCCTCTAAAGGATGTGACCGGCCCCCGATCAGGTGGGGCCGGTTGACCGGATGGCCCATTTTCTACAACTCATCGACGCCCACAATCTGGCAGTCATCTCCTATCGCGACAGCGTCAGCGCCTCTGAGATCGGGCGCGTGTTCGACGCCCTGCTGGATCTCGCCCGCGCGCATCCCGGTCTGGCCGCGATCGCCGACTTTCGGAGGTGCCAGCTCACGTTCTCAACCGAGGAACTTCGCGCGCTCGCCTCCCAGTCGCAGGATGCGGCGCTGGCGGCCGGCCCTGCCAAATGGGCGATCCTCGCGGCGGACGATCTGACCTTCGGTCTCGGCCGAATGTATTCCGCCTTCGCGTCGAACCAGCCGGTCGAGACGAGAACGTTCCGGGATGTCGCTAGTCTGGCCGAGTGGTTCGGCCTGGAGGCCGCCGAGGTCGAGGAATGGCTGACCGCGGCCGCGGGGAAAGCGGTCGACGACCAGCGCTAGCGAGCCGGGCGGGTCCGGCGGCGCCTATCGCGTCGGCGCGGGGTGCGCGTC
>CAMYMQ010000222.1 GCA_947259335.1 uncultured Alphaproteobacteria bacterium
ACGGGCGCGACCATCGAGGCGGCGCAGGCCCGGGCCTACGAGGCGGTCGACCGGATCGACTGGCCGGAGGGCTTCTGCCGCCGGGATATTGGGTGGCGGGCGATCGCGCGGGGGGCGTAGCCCGCGCTTGCTCTGCCGGTCATGGCCGACGCTTGCCGGTCGCGATCCGCCATCGGTCTGGGCCCCGGCTCTCCGCTTCGCTGCGGCCGGGGACGCACCTTCCGAAGGCCGGACAACTTCGTTGCATCCCCGGACGGCCGTCCGGCCGATCCGGGGCCCAGCGCCCCGCCTGCTATTCATAGTCCGTTTGGATGATATCGAGAACCGCATGGCGGTTTGAGATAAGCACCGCCCATGCCCTGCCCTTCGCTCCCGGAGCCCCCATGTCCCAATCCCTCGCCGCCTTCCTGACCGTCTTCGTCACCGTCTTCCTCGCCGAGCTCGGCGACAAGACGCAGCTTGCCACCCTGCTCTACTCGACCGAAGGAGGCCGGTCGCCCTGGCTGGTGTTCCTGGCCGCCTCGGCGGCGCTGATCGCGGCGACGGGGCTCGCGGTGGTGGTCGGCACGGCGGGCGCGCGCTTCATCGAGGGGGTGCCGCTCAAGCTGATCGCCGGGCTGGGCTTCATCGCCATCGGTGTGTGGACGGTGGCGCAGCATTTCCGGGGGTAGGGGCGCGAAGCCGGCTCTCCGGCGTCATGCCCGCGAAGGCGGGCATGACGGCGATGGGGTTTCGGGGCTCGGAACGCAGACACCGTGCCGCGCGACCCGTCCGACGCGAAAGCGGCCATTCGCCAAGCAAGGGGGCTCGGGCCTACGCCCTCCGAAGGGCTTCGGCCCGCAGGCGGGTCGCGCGGGGGGCTCGCGCGGTTGCTACTTCACCGCCACGAATCTCGCCCCGCCGATCGCGCCGCTCTCCGCCAGCTCGACGAATTTCGCGTAGAAGCGGCAGTAGGCGCGGTGGAGGTCCTCGCCCGTCCGGCGGATGGCGTCGGCGCGCAGGGCCTCGTACATCGCCAGCCGGTCACGCAGGATCGGCACCCAGGCGGCGGACAGGTCGGTGGCGGCGACGCCGGTGAAGCCGGCATCCTCCAGCACGCCGAGATAGTCCCAGACCCGCGGCACGCCGCGCGCGGCCACGCCGGACCACATCACGCCCCGGTCGGCGGCGCGAAAGTCCGGGCCGGCGATCCAGTCGGTGAAGACGAAGCGGCCGCCGGGGCGCAGCACGCGGTGGGCCTCGGCCACACCTTTCGCCTTGTCGGCCAGATGCAGGAAGGCTTCCTGGCTCAACACCACGTCGAAGCTGGCGTCGCTGAAAGGGAGGTCCTGGGCGTCGCCATAGAGAAAGGCCACCTGGCCGTCGAGGTGGACCAGCTCGGTCAGCTCGCGGGCGCCCTCGACCCGGCCCGGGTTGGCGTCGAGGCCGATCACCCGGCAGCCATGCTTCCAGGCCTGGTAGCGCGCCGGTCCGCCCAGCCCGCAGCAGACGTCGAGGACGAGCTGGCCCGCGTCGATGCCGGCCGCCTCGGCCAGCGCGTCGTTGGCGGCGAGCCCGCCATAATGGTCCTGGTCGTGCTCGAACAGGATCTCCGGCGTCAGGCCCGCGAGGGTGCCGCGCGCATCGCGGATCTTCGCCAGCACCTGGGGTGCGGCGATCGGATGCGCGTCATAGAAGCGGACGACGTGGTCGGTGTCGTGGTGGTGGGCCAGCGGGCCGCTCCCTCCCCAGGGTGGTGCGGATCAACGAAAGCCGGGTCAGCCGATGCCATATTTGCCGGGCGCCAGGATTCCGTTGGGATCGAGGGCGGTCTTGATCGCGTCGCAGGCTTCACGGAACGCGGGCATGACCTTGCCCATGTGGAAATCGTACCAGTCGATCGGCGCCCGGCCAACGGAAACGCCGCGGGCCAGGAAGGCCTCGCTGAGCTCGCGATAGCAGGCGTCGGCCCGGGCGCTCTCCTCCGGGTCCTCGCGGTTGAAGGAGATGACGTGGAGCCCGCGGGCGAAGCGCGGACCGCAGACGTTCATGACCGTATAGTCGAGCCCGTTCTTCTCGAAGATCGACCGGCCGAGCGCCTGGAACTCGTTGGCCATCTTGCCGTCCATCGGCGTGCCCGGGGTGAACCAGGCGTTGCCGCCGCCCGGCCGCCACTTGAGCAGGCCGAGCTCGGCGGTGGTCGGCACGCCCGAGAAGGAATCGATCGCGCATTTCAGCGGCACCCGCTCCAGCGCTTCCTGATGGTCGATATAGGTGGCCTTGCCCGACCCGGTGAAATGGGCGCGGACCCGCTCGATCTGGGGCTCGACCGCCTCCATCGACGGGCCGTAGAAGGCGCCGGAGACGGTCCAGGCGCCGACCCCGTGCTTCTTCTGGAGCTCCTTGCGGGCCCCGTCGGAGATGCTGGCCTTGCCCCCGGTCGCGGCATACTCCGGATGGGTGTCCTCGTTGCCGATCAGGTACAGGTCGTTGGACACGCGGAACAGGGTCGGCACGAAGTTCGAGAGCTTCAGCGGCCGGCACAGCTCGACGATCTCCTCCAGGTCGGCATCGTCGGGGAAGGCGAAGTGGAAGGAGCGGATCGCCGGCGGGCGCGGCAGCATCCAGATGCCCATGCGGGTGACGATGCCGAAGTTCGACTGGGCGAACAACCCGTCGAGGATCGGGCCGAAGGCGTATTTGGAGACGTGCCAGTTGACCAGCCCGTCGGTGCCGCCGCCCGCCGATCCCCCCAGATCGATCGAGCCGTCGCCGGTGCGGATGATCTCGCCGTTGCCGAGCACGATCTCCATGCCGCACGAGAAGCCGAAGTGGTCGAAGTAGGGGCCGTAGCCCGCGCCCTTGTCCAGCGCGTTGCCGATCATGCCGCCCTCGGGCGGGCCGGACGTCGTGGAGATCATCCACTGGCCGCCCCGGCGCTTAAGCTCGTCGGCCATCATCTGGAAGCTGACCCCCGGCTCGACCGCCGCATAGCCCATCCGCTCGTCGACCTCGAGGATGCGGTTCATCCGCTTGCCCAGGTCGACCACGACCATGCCCGCGGCCGGCGCCGACCGGGTGCCGAGCCCCATGTTGTTGCCGGTCGAGACCGGGAACAGCGGCACCTTGTGGGCGTTGGCCGCGCGGACCACCGCCTGCACCTCGGCGGTCGAGCCGGGATAGACCACGGCCGCCGGCGGCCGGTCGCCGCCGGGCATGGTGTTCTCGCCGTAGCGGGTGAGCGTGTCGCCGCTGGTGTTGACGTTGTCGGCGCCGAGCGCGCTGCCGACCTCGGACAGGAAGGCGTCGAGAGTGCCGCTGGTCATGGTGTCATTCTCCCCGATGGTTGTGTGCGGCGGAAGCGCCGGGGCCTCCCTCCGCGAAGCTGATTCCTGTCTGCACCCACTGGGTCTGCGCCCACTGGACTTGTACCCACTGGATCGCGGCTCCCGAGCGCCGCGCAAGATGTCCCCTCCCCCCTTGAGGGGGAGGGTTAGGGAGGGGGGTGTGGTCAAGGCCGGAAATCGCCCCCGCCCAGCTGACCCGACGGCCGACATACCCCCCCACCCCGTCCCTCCCCCTCAAGGGGGGAGGGGGACCTCGGAAATCGTGCATGGGGGGCACCACGCCCCCCTGCCGCAATCCGCATGCCGACGACGCCCTCGATGGTCGCCCCGGCCGTCACCAGACCCCCACGCCGCCGGGCGCCGCCGGCGGGTCTGCCGCGCCCGCCGCCTGGGG
>CAMYMQ010000223.1 GCA_947259335.1 uncultured Alphaproteobacteria bacterium
ACGACCGGGCGCTGGCGCGCCGGATGCTGGCGCTGGAGGACACGGCGCGGCAGGCGCGGCGCGGGCTCTGGGCGCTCGACCGTTTCCGGGCCAGCAGCGATACGGCCGTCACGCCGGGCGGCTTCCGGCTGGTCGAGGGCACGGTTCTCGGCGTCTCCGAGCGCTGGCGGTACGCCTATCTGAACTTCGGCCGGTCCTGGCGGCGCGACTTCACCATCGTCATCGACCGCAAGGCGCGGCGGCTGTTCCGGAAGGCCGGCGTCCAGCTGTCTGGCCTGAAAGGCGTGCGGGTCCGGGTCCGGGGCTGGGTTCAGGAGCGCAACGGACCGATGATCGAGGTCACCCATCCCGAGCAGATCGAACGGCTGAAGCCCTCACCGCCGCCCGCCCGGCGCCCGTGAGCGGGCAACCGCGCCAGGAGGCCGGCCGGATACGAAACGGGCCGCGTCCAAGAACGCGGCCCCTTCTATGGTCATCGTTTCGATGCCGTGGGCGCGCTACGCCGCCTGCAGTACCTTTTCCAACCGCTCGACCGCGGTGTCTTCGTCGATACGCTCGATCGCCGCGAACTCGCGGACCAGGCGCTCGAAGGCGGCCTGATAGATCTGGCGCTCCGAATAGGACTGGTCGGGCTGGCCGGCATTGCGGTGCAGGTCGCGCACGACTTCGGCGATCGAGACGGGATCGCCCGAATTGATCTTCGCTTCGTATTCCTGCGCGCGGCGGCTCCACATGGTCCGCTTGACGCGCGAACGGCCCTTGAGGGTCTTCAGCGCATTGTCCATGACCTTGCGGCTCGACAGCCGGCGCAGGCCGGAGGTCTTGGCCTTGGTCACCGGCACCCGCAGGGTCATCTTTTCCTTGGCGAACTCGACGACGAACAGCTGCAGTTCCTGCCCTGCGATCTCCTGCGTCTCGACGCCCTTGATCTGCCCCACACCATGCGTCGGATAGACGACGAAGTCGCCGGATTTGAAATCCTTGTCAGCGGTCATTCTCACTCCTTATGCCACTCACTCGCCATATGGGAACGATCCGGGCCGATTCCGAGCCCTTCGTTCCGTCCTATTGCGGCCGTCACCGCGCCGGTCGCGACAGCGTCAAGCCTCCCGCCCGCCTGATCCCATGGAACCAGCCGGCCAGTTGTCGGCTTGTGATGATCGCTCCGGCACTCTTACGCCCAATGGCGGCTGAAGCCGTGCCTCTCCAAACTCACGGACACATTTTGCCCACTCCCGACCGCTTTGGCGCGGTCCGGCGAACAACGGTGTATCTCGCGTTTAAGAGAAGGATAATATATCACAAAAATAGCGAAATTGGTAGCATTTTCAGAAAATTACGGCAGCACGAACGAAAACGCGCCGGCCGCAGGCGGCCAGCGCGCATTCAAGCTCAAGACGGTGAGACGAGCGTTAGTTGCCGGATCCGGGATTCGGGCTGAAATGCTCGTCGAACTTGTTCTTAACGTCCTTCCACTGGTCGGCGTCCGCCGGCGTATCGCCCTTGCGGTTGATGTTCGGCCACTTTTCGGAGTATTCGCGGCCCAGCTCGACCCACTTCTCGACGTCGCCGTCGGTGTCGGGAACGATGGCCTCGGCGGGGCATTCAGGCTCGCAGACGCCGCAGTCGATGCATTCGTCGGGATGAATGACCAGCATATTCTCGCCTTCATAGAAGCAGTCGACCGGACAAACTTCGACGCAGTCCTGGTACTTACACTTAATGCAGGCGTCCAACACGACGTAAGTCATTCCATACTCCCATTCGTAGACGGTCCGATCACCGCGCGCCCGGAACGGACCTCTGCTCCATTCGTTTCCCGCCTCTGGCGACGGCTTGCGCGGAAAACGCCGTAGCGGCCAAATAATCCGCTCACTCCGGCGACGCAAGCTTATTTGTCTCCCACCTCCCCTGCAGGCTCGGCAAGGCCAAGCCGCTCGAGAACGCGTTTGCGGGCGCCGCCATTGAGGTGATCGGGAACATAGAGCAGCCCCGCAATCCGCCGCAAGAGATTGGCCTCGAAGTCGTCGGCCACCCCGTCGGCGTAGACCACCTCCCACAGCATCTCGATGACATCGACCCGCTCGTCCTCCGAATAGGCGTCCTTGACGATCCGCGCGAAGGACCAGACATCGGTCGCCTCGCGCGCCTGCGCCTCCGCTTCCGAAAACACCGCATCGACATTCTCAGCCGGCACCTCCAGCCGCTCGACCAGGAGCCGGCGGATCGCGTCGCGCTCGGTTTCGTCGAAATGACCGTCGACGAGCCCGGCCTCGACGAGCAGCGCGGCGGCGGCGAGCTGCCGGTCGTCGCCCATTCGCGCCGGGGCGGAGTCGGGGTTGCGGATCAGGTGGAGTAGCCGATCGATCATGTCTGCGCTATTCCAGGGCCATGGTTTGATAGACGAAACAGGGATGCCGGCCGGTCCGGCCGAGCGAAACTTGATGTCCGACACGCCGAATGACAAGCGCCACGCGCCCGCCGCGGCCCGGAACCGCGATCCGATCGCCGAGGTGCTGGCAGGCGTGCTGCCGGAGACGGGCCTTGTCCTGGAGATCGCCAGCGGATCGGGCGAGCACGCGGTCTGGTTCGCGGAGCGGTTCCCGGGGCTGACCTGGCAGCCGAGCGACCCGGACCCGGCCGCGCTGCGCAGCATCGCGGCCTGGATCGAGCAGTCCGGCCTCGAGAACCTTCGGACGCCGGTGACGCTCGATGCGGCGGCCAGCGACTGGCCGGTCGGGAGTGCCGACGCCGTCGTGTGCATCAACATGATCCATATCTCGCCCTGGTCCGCGACCGAGGGTCTGATGGCCGGCGCCGCGCGTCTCCTGCCCGCCGGCGGCCCGCTGTATCTGTACGGCCCCTATCGCCGCGGCGGCGCTCATACCGCGCCGTCGAACGAAGCCTTCGACGAGAGCCTGCGGGCGCGCAACCCGGCCTGGGGCATCCGCGACATGGAAGCGGTCGTCGAGGCGGCCGAAGCGGCCGGCCTCACCTTCGAGAAGGCCGTCGCCATGCCCGCCAACAACTTCTCGCTCATCCTTCGGCGCGCTCCGCGCTGACCTGCTTGCGCCGGCGGCGGACCAGCAGGTTCAGCCCCTCGACGCCGCATGAGAAGGCCATCGCGAAGTAGATGTACCCCTTCGGAATATGGAAGCCGAGGCCTTCGGCGACCAGCATGACACCGATCATCACCAGGAAGGACAGCGCCAGCATCTTGATCGTGGGATGGTCCGAGACGAAGCGGCTGACCGGCCCGGCCGCCGCCAGCATCACGGCCATGGCGATCACGATCGCCGCGATCATCACTTCGACATGCTTGGCCATGCCGACCGCGGTGATGACCGAGTCGAACGAGAACACGATATCGAGAATGCCGATCTGGATGGCGACGGCCAGCATCGAGCCGGTCGCGGACTTCGGCGTCGCCTCCCCGCTTTCCTCGACAGAGTGATGAATCTCGACGGTCGCCTTGGCGATCAGGAACATTCCGCCGCCCATCAGCACCATGTCCCGGATCGAGACTTCCTCGCCGAGCGCCTCGAACAGGGGACGGGTCAGCCCCATCAGCCATGTCAGCGTGAACAGCAGCCCCAGCCGCGTGATCAGCGCGATGGCCAGACCGAACTGCCGGGCCGCCTTCTGCTGCGCCTTCGGCAGCCGCCCGGACAGGACGGCAATCACGACCAGATTGTCGATCCCGAGCACGATCTCGAGCGCGGTCAGGGTGACGAGACTGATCCAGATATCGGGATTGGAGATCCAGTCCATGGCGGGTAGCCGATCCTTTGGCGGTCAGGTGGGGTCGCGGAGACGGTCGATGGCGCGGCGCGCGGCCTTGGTCGG
>CAMYMQ010000224.1 GCA_947259335.1 uncultured Alphaproteobacteria bacterium
CGCGCGGGTCGCGGTGACGAGCGCCCGGGAGGCCGGCGAGCTCAAGGCCGTCGCCGCCGAGGCTGAAGAGCGGGCCGGGCCGGGCCGGCTCATCGCGCTTCAGGCCGACGTCCGTGACGAGGGGAGCTGCCAGCGGGTGGTGCGCGAGACCCTAGACGCCTTCGGCGATCTCCATGTCCTGGTCAACAACGCGGGCCGGGGCATGGGTTTGATCAGTCCCAACTACGTCGCCGAACGGCCCCGGTTCTGGGAAGCCGATGCCACCGCGTGGCGCGAGCTGGTGGACACCAATCTCAATGGCGTCTTCCTGATGTCCAAAGCCGCCGCGCCGCACATGATCGAGCAGGGCTTCGGCAAGATCATCAATATCTCGACCAGCGACGTGACCATCGTTCGGGTCGGCTATTCGCCCTATGGGCCGGTCAAGGCGGCCGTCGAGGCGATGAGCCGCGTCTGGGCGCAGGACCTCGAGGGCACCGGCGTGACCGTCAACGTATTCCTGCCGGGCGGTGCGACGGACACTCGCATATTGCCGGACATGCCCGGCAAGCGCGGGGCGGACGGCGGCTTGCTCCAGCCGGTCATCATGCGCGCGCCGATCCTTTGGCTCTGCGCCGACCAATCGAACGGGCACACGTCGGAGCGGTATATCGCGCGGCTGTGGAACGAGACGCTGCCGGTCGATGAAGCGGCGACCGCGGCCCGCGACCGGCACCACGAAAAGCCGGGTATCCTCTGAGAACCGGTGGCGCGGGGCGCCACGATCAGCCAATGAAAGCGAGACCTCAATGAAAACCCAGCACGTCGGCGACATATCAATCGACCGTGTGGCCGACATGGAGGGCCCGTTCGCGACGCTGGACTTCCTGATTCCGGGCGCGCCGCCCGACCTGATCGCCGAGAATGCCGACTGGCTGAAGCCCCGCTTCGTCGACCCGGACACCGACCAGATCATCTTGAGCTTCCACAGCTACCTCGTTCGGTCGCCGCGCCACACAATCCTGGTGGACTGTTGCGTCGGCGACGGCAAGGAGCGGCCCGAACGTCCGATGTGGCACCAGCGCCGGGGGCCTTGGCTGGAAAATCTCCGGGCCCACGGCCTCACGCCCGACGACATCGACATCGTGATGTGCACCCATCTGCACGCCGACCACGTGGGCTGGAACACGCGGCTCTCGGAGGGACGCTGGATCCCTACTTTTCCCAACGCCCGCTATGTCTTCGCCCGGCGGGAATATGACCACTGGGAGGCAGAGCACCGCGCTGCCCTCTCGCGGAACGACCCGGCGGTCAATCACGGCTCCTTCGCCGACAGCGTCCTGCCCGTTGTCGAAGCCGGGCGCGCGGTGCTGGTCGACGGTGACCACCAGATCGACGACGGCGTCTGGCTGGAGCCGGCGCCAGGACACACGCCCGGCAACGTCATTCTCCATGTCGCCGACAAGAGCGGCCGCGCCATCCTCGCCGGTGACGTGATCCACACCCCGGTGCAGCTGGCCCGGCCAGAGCTGTCGAGCAACTTCTGTTTCGATCCGGCGCAATCGGCGGTTACCCGGCGCGCGCTGATCGATACCTATGCCGATACCGACACCCTGCTTCTGACCGCGCACTTCCCGGCGCCGACCGCCGGGCGGATCGTGCGCCACCGCGACGCCTTCCGCTTCGATACCGGCGGGGACTGACGGACTCAGGCGGCGCTGCGCCGGCGCCTCACCGGCGCGGAGAGACGGCCGATCGGGTGGCCTGCCCAAGCGAACGCGCGAAGTCTGGGTATCGCGGACCCGTCGAGCGCCCTGACGCCTTGTCAGGCCACGTCAAGATCGGTCTGGGTGAACACTACCGCATGGACGGCCACGCGCGGGCAGGGGCTGCGACCCCGATGGCGCGGTAGGGACGCTGGGGGAATCCCGCCATCAAATGGCCGCCCCGGCCACCACGAGCAGGAGCCTCCAGCCAGGGGCCCGGCGCGAACATTCGAACACCAATGGCTTTGGAATGGCGCCGAGGACCAGCACCGGATGGCCCGTCCTAGTGCTCGACGAGCAGGGAACCCCAGCCGTGAACCTTGTCGTCGATGCCCGCCGAGCGGAGCGACCACCAGTAGGTAGCGGTGTTGATGGCGATTACCGGCTTGTCGAGCCAGAACTCCGCAATGGCGGCCACGCGCGCCATGGCGAGGTTGGTGCCGACCTGGACGATCGCCTCTACTTGCGGGTCGTCCAGTTCGATGATCGCGTCGCGAAGCTCCTTCTCGGACACATGGGCGATCAGCATCGGGCTGGTGCACTTGAACCCCTTCAGCGCAACGACCTCGTAGCCGCAGTCGGTGAAGAACTTGCGGACGTTTTCATCGCCCACCGGCATGTAGGGCGTGATAACCGCGATCTTCTTGATGTCGCCATACCGGCGCAGGGCCTGCTGGCACGCGTCCGACCCCATCGAGACGGGCACGCCGGCGCGCTCCTCGCAATTCTTGTGGAAGACCTTCGACGCTTCGAGGCCGTCCCAGAAGGTCTCTGCCGACATGCCCATGATCACCCTGTCGGGCGAGCAGGTCATCACCCGGTCGATCGCGGTCATCAACTCCGCCCGGATGTTGACCATCAACTGGTTGAAGTCGTCGTCGCTGTGGACGGGGTCGTCCGGGATCATGATCCGCGAGAAATGGTTGGTCACGCCGTAAGGCTTGAACGCCTCGAACTCGGGCTGGACCGAGGTATTGGTGGAGGGCGCGATCACCCCGAACTTCATCCGAAACCCTAGCGTGTCGACCATCTTCCCCTGCCTAGTTTGGTTGCCTGTCGACGCGCCCGGCCTATTCGGCCGCCCGCGTCTTTCCCTGTATCTGCTCCAGCGCGCCGATCGCCTTGTCACAGGTGACCAGGTCCGCGTATTTCTGTTCCATGTCGAACAGATTGGCCTCGTGCGGCTCGAGCGCACGGTCGCCGACACAGTCCGTCACCACGATGTTCCGGTAGTTGTGGCTGAGCCCGTCGATGACCGACGCCCGCACGCAGCCCGACGTCGTGCAGCCGGTATGGAGAATCGTGTCGACGCCCTTGTAGGTCAGCCAGGAATGCAGGCCGGTGCCGAAGAAGGCCGACGGCATCTGCTTGCGCACGACATATTCGCCCGGTGCCGGCGCCAGTTCCGGCACCACGTGGCTGTCGGGGTTGTTCTCGGTCAGCGACCTGAGAGCCGGTGCCTTGAGGCAGAAGATGCCGGCATCGGCGCCGTCGTCGGCATAGACCACCCGGGTGAAGGCAACGGGAAGGCCGAGGCGCCTCGCGGCGGCGAGCAGGTCGACCGTGCGACCGATCGCCGGGCCGATGTTGCCGCCGCCGAACTTCTCCGGATCGTTGAAGCCATTGGTGAAATCGACAACGAGAAGGGCGGGCCGGCGGCCCCAGCCACTCGAGTTTCCCAATGTCGCCTTTCGATAGGCATCCAGATCGACCATCGAACCCTCCTGCGCCCTGCCCGGCTAGTCTATGGCCTCGCTCTCGCGAAGGCCCGAAATCATCGAGCTGCGGAGCAGGAAGGCGCGCGCCTTCTCCCGATCGTCGGCGATGCGCCGCAATTCCTCGTGCCGCTTGGCGCGCATCGCCGGGTCCTTTTCCCAGATCAGTTCACGATTGCGAATCGTGCTTTGCTGCACGAAGTCGAGCGCCATCGCCCGGCGCTGGCGTTCATACTTGTCGAGGATCGCATCGTCCGCCTCGCCCCGCCAGACGCCGACCAGCTTTTCGGCGAGGCTGAAGGCGTCCTGGATGCCGCCGTTCATCCCCATGCCGCCGAGGGGATTGTTGATGTGCGCGGAATCGCCGGCCAACAGGACCCGACCGGACCGGTATTTTTCGGCGACCCGCTGGTGCACATGATAGTGCGTCTTGTGGACGACCTCGTAGGGGGTGTCGCTGGGGACGACCGACTGCAGGCGCGCCTGGATCCGTTCGTCGGAGAGCGCCTCCTCCTTGTCCTCGTCGGCCTTGGTCGGAAAGAGAACGCGCCAGGCGTCCACGACGCGGAGCAGCACAAGCCATTCGTCAGGGTCGGTCACATAGTTGACCAGGGTCAGGTCCGGCCAGTGGTCGCGGAATTCGAACGTCGTCGATATGGTGAGGAACAACTCGGGGAAGGTCAGCCCCTCGTAAGCAATGCCGAGCGCGCGCCGGACCGCGCTGTTCGCCCCCTCCGCGCCGATCCCCCAGCGCCCGGTGACGTGTTCCGTGCCGCCGGGAGCTTCCGCCGTGAAGGTGACCGCATCTCCCGTCTGGGATACGTCTGTCACGCGGTGGCCGAAGCGGATCTCGGCATTCGGCATCTGGTCCAGGCGCTTGAGCAGCGCCCGGGTCAGCTTCCACTGTTCGGCCTGCAGCCGGTAGGGGTGATTGGTGTCGCCGGCAAGAAGGCTCATGTCCCAGGTCACGACCGGCCCGGTCTTGCGGTCGCGGAATTGCCACGTGTCGGCGACCAGCCCCTGCTCGTGGAGTTCGTCGTTCACCCCATCGAAGAAATCGAGCATGTCCAGAGTCGGCGGGTGAAAGGTCGACGCGCGCAGGTCGACGGCCAGGTCCTCCCCCGCCTCGAACACCACCACCGGCACGTCGTGAAGGGCAAGATACAGCGCGGCGACCATGCCCACGGGACCGGCACCAGCGATGAGAACCCTGTCTTCCTTGGAGCCTGCCGCCATGCCCGCACCTCTCCGCCCGCCATCCGGACGCCACGCATCGCATCGCATCCTCCCCGGATTTAGGCTTATCCAGACCGCCGAAGCAACCGCGCGAAGCGGCGCAGCCTTGTGAACCCGACAGGCGCGGCATGGACTGCGGTGGGATCGGTGGTGGGATAGATGGTGGGATCGGTGGCGGCGCTCGTTGACAGGCCCCCGCCCTACCCTACAATCGAATGGCTGGGAGAGCAGGACGGCTCCGGTGAGCCGCGCGGGGGGAAATGGAGTACGATTTCGTACCTTTGTCGCAGCGTCAGCCGCTCAAGTGGCCCGGTGGGGCCCGCATCGCGCTGATCGTCACCATCAACCTCGAATATTGGGACCTGCTCAAGGAGTCGCCGGAGCCTTATTACGCCGGCGGCCCTCCGGTGATCCCCGACCCGATGCCGGGCAACGTGCCGGATCTGCCCAATTATTCCTGGCGCGAATACGGCCAGCGCGTCGGGGTGTGGCGCATGATCGACACCTTCGACGAGGTCGGCGTGCCGGCGAGCTGCACGATGAACGCCAAGATGGGGCTGGAGCGCCGGGCGGTCATCGATGCCGTCAACGGCCGCGGCTGGGAACTTGTCCCCCACAATTACGAACAGGGCGAACTGCTGACCCGCCACCACTTCGACCGGGACGGGGAGAAGCGGCTGATCGACGAGACCTTGAAGGTCTACGAACAGGTCGTCGGGCGGCCTGCCCGGGGCTGGCTGTCCTCGTCGCTGCGCGGCACCACCCAGACCGCGGACATCTGCGCCGAGAACGGCCTGATCTTCTATTGCGACCTGATGAACGACGATCAGCCCTACCTGATCCGGACGCCGGCGGGCCCGATCGTGTCCACGCCCTATTCCGTGGAGATCAACGACTTCACCTTCTTCCATCGTCGGGGCATGACCACGACACAGGCGCTCGACGTCCTGAAAGAGCAGTTCGACCAGCTCTACCGCGAGGGCGCCGGGAGCGGCCGGTTGATGAATGTCGGTCTGCACCCTCACGTCTCCGGCCATCCCTACAGGATCCGGGCGTTGCGCGAATTTCTCGCTTACGCGAAGGGCCACGCCGACGTGTGGTGGGCGACCCGGGAGGAGATCGCGTCCTGGTATCTGGCGAAACACCAGTCTCACATCCCGGCCTGAAGCGCCGGGAGCCGGCGGGACCGATATGGCCTCCTTCATCGACAGCGCCCTGACATGGATCGGCTCGAGCAAGGCCGGCCAGTGCTTTGCCGATCTGGACGGCAAGCTCGATCTGCTGCCGCAACAGACCGCGAACGGTCTGATGCTGGGCGGCGTCTACGTGATGGTGGCGGTCGCCTTCACCCTCATCATCGGCATGCTCAATTTCCTGAACTTCACGGTGCCCGCCCTGTTCATGGTCGGGGCGGTGATGATGTGGGCGTCCATTTCGGGCGGCTTTGGCAGCGGCGCGGACCAGGTCATGGCCGCGATCGTCGGTCCCGGCAATCAGTGGATTCTGGGCATCGTTGTCGCGCTCGTCGTCGTGAGCCTCTGCTCGCTTGTGATCGAACGATTTACCTACCGGTATATGAAGGCCAGATACGGCGACGCCACCGAGCACGCCCTGCCGCTGGTCAGTTCGCTGGGCTTTCTCATCATATTCGAGCATGTCGTGATCACGATCTGGGGCTCGGATTCGCTGACGGCGACGTCGCCCTTTGGCAACTCCAGCTTCTATATCGCATCGATTCAGTTCTCGACGCCCCAGGTGATCAGCCTGCTGGTTTCGCTCGGCTTCGTGTTCGCCCTCTCTTACATGCTCAGGGCGACCCGGCTCGGCCGGGCGCTCCGCTCGATCGCGGAAAAGCCCGATACGGCACCGCTGATGGGCGTGGAAGTGGGCCGGATCGTGCCCATCGTCTACGTTCTGGCCGGTCTGCTGTGCGGCATCGCCGGTATTCTGTTCACGCTCAATTACACCACGGTCGATGCCTATGTCGGCGATACCGTGGCGACGGTCGCGATCGCCGGAATGGTGATCGGCGGCCTGGGCAACGTCTGGGGAGCGGTGATCGGCGGGCTGATCGTCGCGATGCTCCAGATCTACGCGACCCATTTCTGTGGAGCCGGCGTGGTGAAGATTCCGGTCTGGGGTCTCCTGCTCCTCATTCTCATCTTCAAGCCGACCGGGCTGTTCGGGCACTCGGCCATCGGCAAGGGAAAATTCTGAGGCGCGGATGAAACCTGAACCGGCATGAGCGGATATCTCGAATCGCAGCTGATCATTCTGTGCCTGAACGTGATCTTTGCGTACGGGATATTCCTGCCCGCTGCGTCCGGCCAATTGAACCTCGGCGCTGCCGGCTTCATCACGCTCGGCGCCTATTCGAGCGCCTGGCTCAACGCCAGCATGGGGGGCCTCGGCCTGCCCATGTTCTTCTCCATCCCCCTGGCAATGTTGTTCTGCGCCTTCGTCGCCTTCGTGATCTCCTTTCCGATCCTGCGGACGCGGGGCGTGTACATGGTGCTGGCAACCTTCGCCTTCGCCGAGGTCGTCTCGGGCTTCGTTATCAATCTCGATTTCCTCGGCGGGGCCGCCGGCATGCCTGTCGACGACCATGCCAATATAAACGTCGTCCTGCCGGTCGCCCTCGGCGTCGTCCTGTTCAGCTTCTATTTCATGGCCACGCGGCTGGGCCTAACGTTCCGCTCGATCCACGACGACGAATCGGTCGCGACCCTGTTCGGGGTGAACGTGCGCTCGGCGAAGGTCGCCGCCTTCACGATCGGCGCCGCGCTGACAAGCCTCGGCGGCGCCCTCTACGGCCACCACTACAACTATATCGAAACCCAGACGTTCAACGTCCTGCTGAGCATCTACATCCTGCTCTACGTGCTGCTCGGCGGCACCCAGACCGCCTGGGGCCCCCTCGTCGGCGCGGCCTTCTTCACCGCCATTCCCGAGCTCCTTCGCCAGGTTTCGAAGGAGACCGGGGAACAATGGATCGCCGATACCCGGTTCATCTTCTTCGGCGCGATCATCGTGCTGATGATGGTCGTCCGCCCGGAAGGCTTGGTGACCCGGACCATGGTCGAACGCCTCTCGCGGCGGGACAAAGGCGACCCACCGGCCAAGACCCCGGCGGCGGGAGAGGTGTCGTCGTGAACGCGTCGGTCCTCGACATCACCCGGCTGCGCAAGAGCTTCGGCGGGCTGACCGTGATCGACGATGTCAGCTTTTCGGTCACCCGGGGCAGCCGGACCGCCCTGATCGGCCCGAACGGCGCGGGGAAGACGACGGTGTTCAACCTGCTGACCGGCGTCTACCCGATCGACGACGGCCGGATCGTCCTCGACGGACAGGACATCACAACGGTGCCGGCGAACGACCGTGTCACCTACGGCATGTCGCGCAGCTTTCAGAACATCCGGCTCATGCCGCACCTGTCGACCGTCGAAAACGTGATGCTCGGCCAGCATGCGCGGGCGCGGAGCCTGCCCAGCCTGCTGTTCCCCCTGGGCCTGACGCCGAGGAACAAGTGGGCGCGCGAGGCCGCCGACGCGCTGGCGGATGCCGGCCTCGGCACCTATCCGGGGCAGGTGGTCGCCAACCTGCCCTATGGCGTGCAAAAGCGGATCGAGGTTGTCCGCGCGATGGTCTCACGGCCCAAGATTCTCCTGCTCGACGAGCCGGCGGCCGGCCTCAACCAGGTGGAGACAGCGCAGCTCCAGGCCCTTCTCGAGCGCGTTTCAGCCTCGGGCACGACCCTCCTCGTGGTCGAGCACGACATGCATTTCGTCCGCAATCTCTGCGACCACGTCGTCGTCCTGAACTTCGGCAGGAAGATCTTCGAGGGTACGCCGGCCCAGGTGAATGACGATCCGGCGGTCCGCGAGGCCTATCTGGGCAGCGATTCGAGCATGGGGGCGGCTCATGCTTCTTGAGGTCAAGGGCCTCGACGTTCGCTATGGCCGCAACCACGCGGTCAAGTCCCTCGACCTGTCGCTGGCCGAGGGCGAGATCGTCACGGTTCTCGGCGCCAACGGCGCCGGCAAGAGTTCGCTCCTCAAGGCCGTGCAGGGGGTCGTCAGGCCCGCCGCCGGTTCGGTCCATCTCGGCGGCCGGACGATCACGGGGTGGAGCGCCCCCCGCCGCGTCCGCGACGGGCTGGTCCTGGTGCCGGAGGGGCGCCAGATTTTCGTCAGCATGAGCGTCCACGAGAATCTGCTGATGGGCGCCTATACCCGGCGCGACGGCTACGACCCTGAGATCGCGCGGATCTACGAACGCTTTCCTAACCTCGCCGAACGGCGGCACATGCCGGCCTCGGTCCTGTCGGGCGGCGAGCAGCAGATGCTCGCCATCTCTCGCGCGCTGCTGGCGCGGCCCAAGGTGATGATGCTCGATGAACCCTCGCTGGGTCTGTCGCCGCTCCTGGTGCAGAATCTTTTCGACATGATCGAGGACCTCAACCGCGAGGGTCTGACGATCCTGCTCGTGGAACAGAACACACACATGGCCCTTCAGACCGCACACCGGGGCTATGTGCTCGAACTCGGCGCGACCGTGCTGAAGGGCACGGCCGCCGAGCTTCTCGCTGACGATCGCCTCGAAGGGGCCTATCTTGGCGGAAGTAGTTAGTCACCGATCCGGTCCTCGAAGGGTCCGGTGCTGCAGCAGGGAGAAGGGCGAACACGCCCATCAAAGGAGGACTGACATGACCATTTACAGACGCCGCTTGATGACGGGCCTGGTTGGGGCCGCGGCAATCGCCGGCATTCTGGGAACCGTCCCGGCGGTCGCCGCGGACGAGATCGTGATCGGCGCGAGTCTCGGCCGCACCGGCATCTACTCGACAATTTCCAAGACGACCGAGACGTCGATCGACATCGCGGTCCGCGAGATCAACGCCGCTGGCGGCATCAACGGGCGCAAGATCAAGCTGGTGAAATTCGACACCGCCGGCGACCCGAAACAGGCCGTGGTCGCTGTCCGCAAGTTCGCGCGGGACGACAAGGCGTTGGCCGTGATCGGGCCGTTCTCGTCCTCGGAAGCCCGGGTGGCCTTCGCCGCGGGCGAGCGCGAGAAGATCGTGCAGATCCCGAACGCCTCGTCGGCGCCGAAGCTCGCCGACCGGTTCTCCTACGCCTACCGGATGACCGAAAACGAAGGCCTCCAGTTCAACCGCGTTTTGGTCACCCTCAAGCAGAAGGGCATGGCGATCGGTTCGGCCGCCATTCTCTATGGCACCGACGACGTCGTCTCCAAGGCGGTCGGCCTGTTCATCATGAAGCCGCTGTTCGCCAAGAATGGCGTCAAGCTGGCCAAGGCGCCCATCGGCTTCGAGACCAAGGCGGTCGACCTGTCCGCCCAGGTCACTCAGCTCAAGGGCCTGAAAACCGACTATATCGGCCTGGCCGGCATCACCCCGGTCGCCGTCCGCGTTCTCAAGGAGATGCGCCGGCAGGGCATCACCGCGCCCATCATCGGCGGCCAGATCTGGGCCGACCCGGAGATCGTGCGCCAGATGGGCAAGGACGGCGAGGGCGCGGTGTTCTCGGCCTGGTTCTGGTACAAGCGTGACGACCGCAGCAAGGAGTTCACGCGGAAGTTCGTGGAAGAGAACAAGAAGCGCGGCATCGACAAGCCGTTTCCGCACCACGTCGACGCGTCGGCCTATGACACCGTGTACCTGCTCAAGCAGGTCATGGAAGAGCAGAAGATCACCGGCGACCCGGCCAAGGTAGCCGAAGAGCGGACCAAGATCCGAGACGGCCTGAAGACGGTCGTGTTCAACGGCGTGATCGGCAAGATCTGCTTCGAGAGCACCGGCGATGCCCAGCTTCCGGGGTATGTCCTGACCATGAAGAACAGCGAATGGCAGCTGATTGGCAGCCACGATTCGCTGCCCTGCAAGAAGTAGGGATCGTCCACTCCGGACAAGTCCCTTTGTCGACGAGAGCGGCGGGTCTTCGGCCCGCCGCTTTTCGTATCCGGGGGAGCGGACTGCTGGGCACTGACACGTCAGGTGCCAGGCCGGGCGAGGCCGGTGCGGCGAGTATGTCAACGCCCCGAGCCTGCCTGGGAGGTGCATCGGCAGGCAAGCTCCGGTGCCGCAGCGGCGTGGCCTGGTTCATTGGACGAAAGATTGGGCATTTTCGGCGGCGGTGAAGACATTGCCGATACCCATGAAGACGGATTGGCGGCTGCTGGTTTCGGCCGTTCCCAGCGCGAGGCCTTCAAGCCTGACGGTCCAGGTCGTCTCTCCCGGTCGGGACCGAGTGGACAACCTATTGAGGGATCACATCTAGAGAAACACCGTTCCCCCATCGACCGCGAACGTCTGGCCGGTCACCAACCGGCTTGCGTCGCTGGCGAGGTGGAGGATCGTGCCGGCGACGTCGTCCGGCTCCACCGCTTTCGCGAGGCATTGTCCCTTGAGGACGTGCTCCATCTGACGATCCAGCTTCTCGCCGAAGAACTCGCTGGTGCCCTCGGTCTGGACGGCCGTCGGCGCCACCGTATTGACCCGGATCCAGTCGCGGCCGAGCTCGCGGGCGAGCGATCGGGTCATGCCGATGATCGCGGCCTTCGATGTCGAGTAATGGAGCGAATAGGGCATTCCGATAATGGCCGCCAACGAGGCGATGTTGATGATGCTGCCGCCGCCCTGGGTGCGCATCGTCGGAATGACCGCACGGCAGCAGTTCCAGACACCTTTCACGTTCACCGCCATGCAGCGGTCCCACTCATCCTCGTCGATCGCCTCGGCGCGGCCGCCGTGGAGGCTGCCGTAGAGGGCCGCGTTGTTCACCAGGATGTCGACGCTCCCGAACCGCTCGCAGGTCGCGTCGACCATCGCCCGGACGCTCTCGATCCGGGTCACGTCGACGGACATGCCGAGCGTCCGGTCCGGCAGGCCGATCGCCTCGATTGCGGCATCGGTCGGTTCGAGATCGGCAACGACGACGTTCGCGCCGGCGATGGCGATATGCCTGGCGTAGGCTTGGCCGAGCCCCCGTGCGGCCCCGGTCACGATCGCTGTTTTTCCCTCAAGCATGGCAACTCCGAATGGTCATGAGCGCCCGCCGCCGCGGCCGAAGGACGGCGACCGCGGCGGGGGGCGTCGAATGGGCGAATAGAGAGTTCAGGCCGAGCGGCGGTGTGGCTCGGACCCTGTTTCGGACCGGATCATCCGTTCGACGATGCGCCGGGCCTGGACGCCGGCCCGGTCGGCGGCGAGGTCGACCCGCGGGGCCTCCGGCTCGAGATCGATATTCTCCTGCTGGCCCCGGATGACCTCCAGATCTTCGAGGAAGGCCTTGTGGACAAGGGAGAAATCCAGCTCGCTGATGCTCGGATCGTCGCCGGCGAAGTCCTGGGCCTGGGCCCAGAAATAATGCGAACTGGTTGCGGTCTCCGGCGTGACGGCGTTGAGGTTCCAGGTCGTCACGGCCCTGCTGCGATCCCCGTCGCGCGCCCCCGATCCGGCTTCGGCGGCGCCGATGTCGATCCGCACGAAGGACGGCGGCGTGTAGGTGGTATTCATCCAGCGGTCGACCCGCGCGTCTCGGTCAAGGTCGGCGAGTATCCTGAAGTAGGGCGGGATCGGCGTATCGAGCACCCAGCGGTCCACCTGGATCGCAGTGCCGTCGATCTTGTACTCGACCGGAATGTCGTTTTCCGGAATCGCCGTGTCGGCGAGCGTCGTATCGTGCAGGGAGGGCAGGTGGCTGAGATCCATGAGGTTCTCGACCACCAACAGGTAGTTGCCGGCGACCTGCAAGGTCTCGCCGCGCCAGTTCCACTCGGGATGGTCCATGACCCCGAAATCGGGAATCAGGCTTTCGTCGGCGAGCGCCGGGTCGCCCATCCAGATCCAGATCCAGTGATACTTCTCCACCACCGGATAGCTGCGCACGCAGGCGGTTTTGGGAATCTGCTTCTGGTTCGGGATTCGCACGCAGGCCCCATCGGGAGCAAAGCGCAGCCCGTGATAGGCGCATTCCACGGTGTCGCCCTTGACCCGGCCCTGCGAGAGCTGGGCGTGGCGATGACAGCACCGGTCCTCCAGCGCCACCGGCGATCCGTCGCTGGCCCGGTACAGGACGACGGGCTCGCCCAGCAGCAGGCGCCGCATCAGGTGAAGCCGTTTGACCTCGTGGTCCCAGGCGGCCACGTACCATGTGTTCTTCGGATACATGCTGCTCTCCCTTTGGGAATCTGCGTCAGTCATCGCGCGATCTCGGCCGCGGCCTGTTCGCGGAGATCCCGGCGCAAAACCTTGCCCGCGGCGTTCTTTGGCAACGCGTCCAGGAACACGTAGACGCGCGGGCGCTTGTAGTTTTCGAGGCTGCTGTCCTGCAGATAGGCGTCGAGGGCGGCTTCGTCTGCCGCCCCGCCTCGCCCGACGACGCAGGCGACGACGATCTCGCCCCAGCGTTCGTCCGGCGTTCCGATCACGCTGCATTCGCTGACGAGGTCGCACTTGATCAGGTGGGCCTCGACCTCTTCCGGATAGATGTTCTCGCCTCCGGAAACGATCATGTCGTCGACCCGCCCCTTGACGTCCAGATCGCCGTCCGGACGCCGAACGGCGATGTCGCCGGTGCGGTACCAGCCGTCGACCAGTTTGGCGGCGGTCTGGTCCGGGCGATTCAGGTAGCGCGTGAAGGTGGCGTCCGCCGAGGCGTCGACCAGGAGTTCACCGTCCTCCCCGATCCCCGCCTCGTCATGGACCGAGCCGCCGAAGCGGCCGACGCGGACGTTCGCATAGAAGCCGGGACGATAGGTATGCGGCCGCCCCGCCGGCTCCGGCATGTAGAGGGCGTTCATGATCTCGGTCGTGCCGTAGATATTCACGATCTTGGCCCCGAACGCCTCGCGCACCCGGTCCAGCAGGGGACCCGGCATGGCCGCGCCGGCATAGATCAGGTTGGTCACGCCGGCGACCTTCTCGGGCGAAAAGTTCGGCGCGTCCAGCAGCGCATGGAAATGTGTCGGCGTCCCGTAGAGGACGGTGATCCCCTTTTCCTCGATGCTTTCGACCGCGGCCGCCGGATCGAAGGCGGAGCTGACGTGATAGGTGCCGTCGAGGCCCAGCGCCGCGAGGAAGACCGAGTAGAAGCCGACCACGTGGAACAGCGGCATCAGACCGAGGACGCGGTTGTGCGCGCCGTGGGTCAGGCCGCACTGGGTCGCCATATAGAGCATCCGGGCATCGGTCGCCCGATGCGGAAGTTCCACGCCCTTGGGCAACCCGGTCGTGCCGGAGGTGTAGAAAACGAAGGCGGTCTGTTCCGGTTCGGGCCGCGCATAGGAAGCCAGGCCGGCCGGGTCCCCGCGCACGGCGTCCAGATCGATGCAGCCACCGATCGACCCGCCGAGGGTCAGGATCGGCGCCCCATCAGGGAGGGCGGCGCGAGCGGCCCCGGCCATGGCCTCGTCCACCGGCAGGGCCGCGCCCGACATTCCGCCCTGCTCGATCAGCTTCGCGACGGTCTCGGGTTTGAGCCGCGCGTTGATCAACGCGGGGATTGCACCAAGACGGCTGAGCGCCATCAGGATGAGGCCGTGTTCCCAAAGGTTGGGCAGACAGGTCGCGACGATGTCGCCGCCGGCGATGCCGAGATCGGCCAGGCCCGCCGCGCGCGCGTCGATCTCCTCGACCAGTTGTGCGTAGGTAAGGGCGCGCTCGGTCCGGTCATCCACCATGGCGAGACGGTCCGGCGCACGTTGGGCGGCCAGCCGCACGAAATCATACGCTGTCTGCATGAACGCGGTCCCTCCCCGTTGCCTCTGTTTGCTTGCTGAGAATTGCCGCCATCTTGACCAGGGCACCGGCGAGCGCCGCCGGATCCGCCCGGCCTGTACCGGCAATATCGTGGGCGCTGCCGTGGGCGACGGTGCTGAACAGCACGGGCGCGCCGATCGAGATGCCGAGCGCGTTGCCCCGCCCCTCGAGCTTGATCGGGATATGCCCCTGGTCGTGGTACATCGCCACATAGGCGTCGTGGGCACCCGCCGGCAGGAGCAGGTCGGCGCCCTCGGGTCCGTGGACGTCGATGCCCTCGGCCTGAGCCTGCGCGACCGCCGGTACGCTGATCGCCTCGTCCTCGTCGCCGAACAGGCCCCCCTCGCCGGCATGGGGATTGATGCCGCACACGGCGATCCTCGGATGCTCGATGCCCAGCGATCCGAGCGCCGCATGCGCGGCCCGGATCGCGCTCAGGACCCGTTTGACGGTAAGGCTGTCCAGGGCCCGGCGCAGCCCGACATGGAGTGTCGCATGGACGATCCGGAGGCGGGGGCTGACCAGCATCAGGAACACGTCATCCGGGTCGACGCCGGTGGTCTCGGCGAGCAGTTGCGGATAGCCGGTGAACGGAACGCCGGCCCTGGCCACGGCGGTTTCGTTGTGCGGGCCCGCGACGACGGCCCGTGCGTCGCCGGCCTCTACCATGCGGATCGCGGCGCGGGCATAGGCGACCGTTGCCGCGCCCGCCTCCGCCGTGATCTCGCCGGGATGTGGTTCCCGTGCCGCGGTCTCGACGGGCGAGAGGACGACACGGCCCTCGGCGATCAGGTCCGTCAGGCGATCGGCCAGCCCCAGCCGCCGGGCGGTGACGTCGATCGCCGCCTGGTCGGCGATAACGACCGGCCTCACCGACGCCAGGACGTCGGGGGACGTCACGCTCCTCAGGACGATCTCCGGCCCGATGCCGTTGGGGTCGCCGACCGGCACCGCGATCACTGGTCTGTCGGGGTGTGGTTCGCGCATGGCCCTAGAGCGGTATCGCCAGCAGCGTGTCGATCTTGTCGCTGTCGAGAACGACGATCTTCTCGGCGAAGAGCGGACGGTTGCCCGAGGTGTCGATACGGTCGAGATAGCGGCCGGACGCGAACAGGTCCTGCGCGCCATCATGCATCGTCCGGACGACCAGGAAGCTCGTTTCCGCTTCCACAAGGTCGCCGGTGCCGCCGGTTATGCGGGCCCCCGAAACGACATGCCGGTAGCGTTGCGCCTCATAGATGTTCGCCTTGCGCAGCGCGACGACGCGGTCTTCGAGCATCGCCCGGTTGTGGGCGTAGATCAGGCCGACCGGCAATCCCTTCGCGTGGTTGTAGGCCGTCGTGATCTTGTAGTGACACTCGGTGGTGAAGAAATCCGGCCACTGCTCGAGCGCGTCCGCGTCGATACAGGCGGCGTAGTCGGCGAGCAGCGCGGTCACCGCCGGCACGTTTGAGTCGACGTTGCCCCAGATCGCCATCACAGACCCATGAGGCTGCGATAAGCCTTCCAGAAGCCGCGGATCGAGGTCTCGGTGGCCCGGGACGCCTGGGATTCGACGCCGTCGCCGCCCATCATCACGATCGACCGCTCGCCCCGGGTGCCCGGCAGCGCGCGCTGGACGAAGGCGCCCACGGCGCCATCCTCCATCGATATGTAGCCGGCGGGCCCGACCATGTTGGCCTGACGCAGCCGGAGGTCGGTGAGGTCGCCGTCGTCGTCGTCGAAGCCATAGTGGGTCCAGATCACCTCGGAGCGGTCCGGTCCCTTCGGCACGATCTGCCGGACCACCAGGCTGTTGCGGATCTGCTGCAGGACCAGGCTCGGGAACACCGACAGTATCTGCAGCGTGATGCCGTCGCCGAACTCGTCCCGGCCGTCGAGCAGCGACGGCTCCTTCAGGCCGAACTCGTCGCTGTCGGACCGCAGCTTGGCGTCCCGGTATTCGGCCTCGGCGCTGTTGCCGTCGATCATCGAATAGCTGACGTGATGGGCGCCCGACCCGTCCACGAGGATGCCGCCCTTTTGCGTCAGGCGGTTCACCTTGAAGGTCGTGAAGAACAGGTGAAGGATGCTGGCGTGGTAGGGGTCCTTGACGTTCTCGGCGTAGAGCTTCCAGTTGTTGCGCAGGACCTGCGTGTTGTAGCCCAGCACCTTGACCGGCTTGCCGAGCACCCGTTCCAGGCGGCCGCCGATTTCCGGGCCGAGATAGTCGTCCAGCGACGGCGCGGCATGGTCGAAGGTGCCGAACACCAGCCCGGCCTTGGTCGCGGTCTTGAGCGTCCGCAGGTTGTGGTCGCCGCGCTTGAAGGACGGCGGCATGCCACCCGCGCCTTTGACGCCCTTTTCGAAGGCGACCCCGACCAGCTTGCCGGCCTGGTCGTACGACCAGGCGTGGTAGACGCAGGTGAAGGCGCGCGCGTTGCCGAAGCGCTCCAGGCACAACAGCGCACCGCGGTGGGCGCACCGGTTCTCGAAGGCGTTGACGGACCCGTCCTTCGCACGGACGACCACCACCGGCACGTCACCGACGGTCGTCGCCTTGTAATCGCCCGGGTTGGGGATCTCGCATTCGAGGGCGAGATAGTTCCAGGTCGGCCCCATGAAGATGCGCTCGCGCTCGCGCGCATAGATCTCCGGGTCGTCGTACAGCTCATAGGGAATATGGGTGAAGCCGGGGTCCGGCCACAGCGAAGGCGCGGCCGCCGAACTTGGGGTCTTCATGCCGTCACCTTTCGAATCGCAGGGACAATCTGTCTCGCCCTCGGAGAAACTAGGTCGTATATAATAACATACCCATTTGTATGTAAAGTACGACGCTGCATTATGTTCAGCGACACGAACCGAGGAGCATGGAATGGCAAGATCAGCCACGGGCCGGTCCGCCCAACGCCAAGGCACGGTCGACAAGATCCTGGCCGCTGCCCTCGACCTGTTCGTCACCAAAGGCTACGACGGGACCACCGTCGACCAGATCGCCGAGGCTTCCGGGCTGACCAAGGGGGCCATCTATTTCCACTTCACCAACAAGGCCGACGTGCTCGACGCCCTCCTGGATCAGGTGGAGCACCACTTCGTCGACCCGATGGACCAGCGGGTGCGGCAGGCGGGGCCAAGGGCGCGGGACAAGATGGTGGCGTTCGCCCACCAGCAGTCGGAGCTGGGCATCGGCAAGACCAGGCTGGCGATCCTGGCCATCCGCACCTCGTCGGACTTCTCCCAGCAGGACATCGCCGCCCGCGACAAGATCCGCCATATCTATCGGCGGCTCTATGCCATCGTCGAAGACGTCATCGAGTTGGGGAAAGCCCAGGGTGACTTCCGGACCGACATCGGCACCCGCCAGCTCGCCTCATACGTCATCGCCGCCCACGACGGCACGTTCCTCGAATGGCAGCGGCGGGGCCTCGAACTGAAGCCGCCCGAGATCATTCAGGCCTTCCGGACCCTGACCATCGACGCGCTGCTTGCCCCCGGGGTGGCGTCCGAGCGGCGCGCTCGGGAAGGCTAGCCGGCCGGCGGAAACCCGTTGGCGGCCAGAAAGGCGGCCACGGCGTCCGCGCAGGCCTGCGGCTGCTCCAGGGGGAGCATGTGCGTGGTGTTGCGGACGGTCTCGAAACCGATGCCACAGTCACGGGCAATGGCTTCGCACAGCGTGGGAATGGGCGAGGCGTACCGCCCTTCCGGATCGGAACATATCATCCGCAAGGGAAGGGAAAGCCCGGGCAGAGTTGGCGCGAGGCCGGGCAGCACGTTCTCCCGGTAGATCTGCGCTTCCGTCTCCGGCGGGACAATCAGCACCGATCCCCCCGCCCCCTCATCCGGGCGCAGCGTCGCCGCCGCCAGGAGCAGGTGCGTCCCTTCCTGCCAGCCACCGAACTCCGGCCGCCGGGCAAGGTCGGCGGCATACTCCCGAGCGTCCTCGAAGCGATGTCGACGCTTGGCCGTTCGCCGGATCATCACTGCCGTGGCGTCTTGCTTCATCGGCATAAGGCGGTGGCCTGCGGGCGGCGTCATCGGCGGATCGAGCAGAGCCAAGGCAGCCCAGCGGGGGCCGAACTCCATGATCTGCCGAAGCGCCAGGATGCCCGAGATCGAATGGAAAACACCGACCGTCGGCGCCGGATCGAGGCGCTCGGCGAGGTGGTGCCAGATCGCCTCCATATCGTCCGTAAGCCGGTCGAGAATCCCGTCGTCCGGCAGGGCCGCGGTCGAATTCGTCCCGTGTCCTCGCAGATCGAACGAGACGACTTCGTACCCCAGGGAAAGCGCCTGCACGAAACTCTCATACCCTGCGATTGCCAGGCCGGCGCCGTGCGAGAACACGACCCGTACGGCGCCCGCACGCCGTCTCTGCTGGATCTTCAGCAGGGCGCCGTCGGGAAGAGCGATCTCGTGGAGCTCAAATTGGGAAACGGTCATGGACCCCAGAATAGTTCACGCCGGCGTGGCAGTTTGGAGAATCGCGCATGCCGCGATGTCGCCGACCGGCCGAGGAACGACCGCGACTCCCGAACACGAAAATACACCGGGCGGGCCAGTGGCCCGCCCGGTACTGTCCGGCTAGTGCCGGCGGGCTTTCGGACATTTCTCCCAATAGGAGTCCTTGTGGTCCTTGAAGACCACGCTCGCCGTCTTGATCATCGGCTTGCCGTCGGGGCCGGCGACGACCTCCCGCTTGTAGAAATTCTGAACCGGGATGCCGTTGACGTTGTACTTGAAGTCGCCCCGGATCGACGGGAAGGATACATCCCGCATGGCCTTGGCCAGCGGCAGCATGTCGCCGTCGTCGAGCTTGCCGCCGAGCTTCTTGACGCCGGCCGCGATGACCCGGGCCGCGTCATAGGACTGGGCGGCATACTGCGAGGGCATACGGCTGTACTTGGCCATATAGTCCTTCACGAACTTCTGGTTCACCGCATTGTCGGAATCCGGCGACCAGAAGGAGGTGTGATAGGTCCCGATGGCGGCCGGACCGATCGCCGGCAGGGTCGCGTAGTCGACCGTGAACACCGTGTAGAGCTTGATGTCCTTGCCCACGCCCGAGGCCGCCCACTGTTTCAGGAAGGCGATGCCCATGCCGCCGGGGCTGAAGGTGAAGACTGCGGACGGCTTGGCCGCGCGGATCTTCGAAATCTCGGCCTGGAAGTCCTTCTGGCCGGTCTTGTAGAGCAGCCGGCCGGCGACCTTGCCCTTGTAGTAGCGGCCGAACCCCGAGAGCATATCCTTGCCGGCCTGGTAGTTGGGCGCCAGCAGGTAGACCCCGTCGACCTTCTCGTCGGTCATCAGCTTGCCCATCGCCTCGGGCTGCTGATCGTTGTTCCACGAGGTCGAGAGGAAGTAGGGGCTGCAGTTGCGGCCCGCGAGCGGCGAGGCGCCGGCGTTGGTGATCACCATGGCGCGCTTGGCCCGCTCGATCGGCCGGGCGACGGCCATCAGCACGTTCGACCAGACGATACCCGCGACGATGTGGACCCGGTCGCTCTTGAGCCACTTGTCGACCACCGTGCGGCCGACGTCGGGCTTGAACTGGTCGTCGCCGGTCAGCAGCTTCATCGGAATGCCGCCCAGCTTGTCGCCGTCCTTGGTCCAGCCCTCGTGCATCAGGCCGATCCGGAAGCCCTCGTCGAGCTTCTTGCCGAGCACGGCGCCGCCGCCCGAATAGGTGGTCAGGAACCCGATACGCAATTCCTGCACCGGCTTGGCATAAACGGGCGAGGCCGCGATCATCGCGGCGGCCGCCGTCAGTCCCATCAAACGCATTTTCATGGCTTTCCTCCCTTGTTGATATGGTCCACGGCCCAGCTTCGCTCTTCGATCCGGGACCGGACTACGGTCCGCGGCTGTCGACGAAGCGAGCCGCCTTTACGTCGCTGCCGAAGATGTCGGCGAGCCGACCGGGCTCGAGCACCTCGACCTCGGCGGTCACTTCGAACTGCTTCTTGATGGCGCCGCCGATCGCCTCCGCCTGCGCCGGGCCATCGGCGCCACGGCGGAATTCGACCTGGAGCAGAAGCCGGTCGAGCGTCTCCCCTTCGGCGACCTCGAGCCGGAAATCGGTCACCGTGTCGTAGGAATGGATGAATTCCTCGAACTCGATGTGGCCGATGTTGATGCCCCGCACCTTGAAGAATCCCGTCGTCCGCGCCGCATGCCGGAATACCGGGAAGACGGACAACGGTCCCTGCGTCGCGCCCCGCTCGATCATCGTGCCGATGTCGCCCATGTTCCAACGCAGGAACGGGGTGACGGTATTGCCGAAATAGGGCGTCATCACCAGTTCGCCCGTCTCGCCAAAGCCGACCGAGCGGCCCGTGGCGGGGTCGACGCACTCGACATGGAACAGATCGGACCACAGATGCAGCCCGTCATGGGCGTCCGACTCGCTGCCCATCGACGAGCCTTCGGTGCAGCCGAACTGATCGTAGACCTCCGCGCCCCAGAGCTGCTCCAGCTTGCGGCGTTTCGATTTCGACAGCGGTTCTGCCGCGCATAGCACCTTCTTGACGGTCCAGTTGGCCAGGTCGAACCCGTCCCGCTCCGCCAGGCTCGCCAGTTGCAGGCCGTAGCTGGCCATGCCGAGCCAGACCGTGGGCTTGAGGGTCTTGATGAGGTCGAGCTGCAGCGCCGACGGCGTGCTGGTGCCCGCCCCCGCCCAGATCATGCCGATGCCCATCGTCTCGCCGGCGCGCGCATAGAGCTGCCCATTGGGATGGATGCCCAACGGAAACGAGAGCAGCGCCTTGTCCTCGGCGGTACAGCCGGGCGCCAGCCACAGGCGCCGCCAGGCCTCGAGCGCGACCGCCACGTCTTCGGCGCTGCGCGGATAGAACAGCGGCCGTCCGGTGGTGCCGCCCGACCGCCAATACTCGACAGTGACCGTGTCCGGCTGGATGCAGAACGTCTCCTGGAACGTCTCGGGCGGGATCGCCCTGAGCTCCTCCTTGTGGAGCACCGGGATCCTTGCCCACTCGTCCGGGTCGTCGAGACGGTCCGCGTCGATGCCGTCGAGCCGGCCCCGATAGAAGGGCGCCTGCCTGGCCCGCTCGAACGCCCGGCGCTTGCCCTCGTGCTGGACCCGCGCGATCTGCGCTTCGGTGGGCGGCCAGGAGAGTTCCTCGAAACCCAGCTCGGCCAAGATGTTGCCTTCCTTCCCCAAGGTGCACCTTCGCCGGTTGATCCCGGCTTCACGTGCAGGCGCATTTTTCTAAGCGCCCGATCACTGCATCGCAATTCTATGGCTGGCAATATCGCTATTCAATAGGTTAATTGATAGAATGCCCACCGATGGGATCGCCGTGGGCACCGGGCGTGACCGCCCCGTACAACCTCACTGGAAGGAGCCGGTATGGACCGGGAAGAATTGCGCCGGCTGTACGAACAGGCCAACCACCATCGCAAGCCAGCCTTCGTCGAGCGGCCCTATCTCGGCTCGCCGGGCGCGCCCGCCCAGGACGAGACCAATGTCAGCAAGCTCTGGGGCCACATGAATGGCGGCTTCCTGATCGGCTACGAGTACACGCGGTGGTGGCACGAGAGCCAGGCCCTGCGGAACACCGCGATCCTCGGGGACTGGAGCTGGCTCAACAAGGTCATGGTCCGCGGACGAAACGCCGAGAAGCTGCTCGATTTCGCGACGGTCAAGAACATCGCCCGGCAGGAGGTCGGCCAGGTCATGTTCACGCCGATGGTCAACGAGGACGGCAAGATCGCCATCGAGGGCCTGACCTACAAGCTCGCCGACGATGAATTCCTGTTCACCCAGTCGGGCGCCCAGATGTGGCTGCGCCACCTGCGCGACGTGACGGGTCTGGACGTCGAACTGGAGGATGTCACCCCCGATTACAGCTGCTTCGCGCTGCAGGGCCCCCGCTCGACCGATATCCTGGAGGCGGTGACGAGAGAACGGCTCCGCGACCTCAAGTTCTCCCGCTTCCGCACGATCGAGCTTCTGGGCCAATCCGTCCTCGTCGACCGCCAGGGCGTCACCGGCGAGATCGGCTATGAGTTCATCATGCCCACCGCCGGGGGCAAGGCCGCCGACCTGTGGCGGCTCATCCGGGAGGCCGGGGCGGAGTTCGGCCTGCGCGAACTCGGCCTCAAGGCCCAGATGGTCGGCCACACCGAGACGGGTATCGCCACGGCCATCCGCGACTATCTGCCCGCGCGGATGACACCCGAGAAGCTGGTGCGCTTCGCGGGGCTCTGGACGTCGGCCGAAGAGCTGGCGGCGCTCGACCATGACCCGACCGAGCACTGGTGCTCGCCCAACGAGCTGGGCTGGGAGCGCATCGTCAATCTCGACAGCGGCGACTTTCTCGGACGGGACGCCCTGAAGGCCGAGGCCGACCGCGGCGGCCCGGACCGCCGCTTCACCGGCCTGACCTGGAACAGCGACGACATGGCCGCGCTCTATGCGGCCCTGTTTCGCGACGAGCCGTCGGCGCCGCCCCCCGACCTACCCTATGGCCAGTTCAGGATGCAGTTCCTCAGGATCTTGCGGGACGGCGAGCCGGTCGGCTGGGCGTCGGGAGCCACCTACAGCCCCAACCTTCGCCGGATGATCTCGCTGGCCCGCATCCGCAAGGATCTGGTCGAACCCGGAACCGAGGTCAGGGTCGTCTGGGGCGGATTCTCGGGCGAACCGGCCCAGGAAATCCGGGCGACGGTAACCGCCTTGCCCTTTATTCGCCAGGTGCGACGCGAAGACCTGACCGCGGGCGCCTAGAGTCCGGACTCAATCAATCCAATGGAACTGTCACGGAAACCTGTGAACAGGCATACCTGGTTTGAGAAGGCGCGCATGGCCGTGCGGCGACAGCATCTGCCCATCGCACGGCGGCGTTGGCTGGGAAGGTGCGGAGAGTAGATCGAGATATGCGATGGCATTGGAAATTGAACGCGTTGCAGACGGCGGCGTGGACAGATATGGATCGTCGGGCGGAGCTCGCCGATTTGAACCGCTGAAACGTCGGTTTGCCTTGCCGAATGGGCAAATGCAAATTCTCCGCGCGATTGTTCTTTCGCAGTCCCTGCTCGTGCCATGCACTCAGCCCGATGTCTCGGAAAGCCGCCGCGTAGGATCGCAACTTGTCGGTTACGACGACGGATGGCGCAAACCCGTGCTTCTTGAGAAGCGCATGGATGCGTCTGCGGGCCGCACCGGCGTCGCGCTGTCTCTGCACCAAAATGTCGAGCACTTCGCCTTCATCGTCGACGGCGCGCCTGAGATACATGCGCTTGCCACCGATGGAGACGACCATCTCGTCCAGGTGCCCGCGTGAGGACGGGCGAGGCCGCGATCGCCGCAGCCGTTTCGCGGACGCCGGGCCGAACTTCAGGACCCAGCGCCGGATGGTGTCATGGGACAGTCCGAGCCCTCGTTCGGCGAGCAACGCCTCCACATCTCGCTAGCTCAAGGTGATCCGACGATAGAGCCAGACAGAATGCTGGATCACCGTTCGGAGGTCATTGGTGGCGGGTCGGAGGTCATTGGTGGCGGGCATAGGTGATCGAGGGCATGGACCAATGCTGCGCGGCCGAACCCGGTACCGCCATCATTCCCGTGACTGACAGTTCCGTCCTGACACTGCCTTCCTGACTATTTGCCTTCGCGTTCCGTGGTCCACCTGGCGATGTCGCCCTTTCGGGCGTACCAGACGCCTTCGTGCTGCATCGCGTACTCGATACACTTGCGAAACGCCGGGATCGCCGTCGGCCGCCCTGCGAAATGGGCGTGGAGGACGATCTCGATCCATTTCGGGCTGCCCTTCTCGCCCTCGCGGTAGAGCTCGTCGAACGTATCCTTGAAGCTCTCCCATAGGGCAACCGGGGAGTTCTTCGGCCAGATCCAGGTGGTCAGGTCGTTGATGAAGGCATTGACCCGCGGCAGACACACAATGGGACCGGAGCCGGACTCGACGATGTAGGGCAGGTCGTCGTTGCCTCTGTCGCCGTTCCAGATGTAGCCCTCCTCGACCAGGATGCCGAGGGTGTTGTCGGACCCCGCACTGCCCGGGCTGGTCCAGCCCACCGGCCGGACGCCCGCAGCGTCCGCGATCGCCTTCGTGACCCGCTGGATCTCCTCCCTCTCGGCGGCCGGATCGTCGTCCGGAGCGAGCACGTCGTTCTCCCAGCCGTGTCCGACGACCTCGTGGCCGTTATCGGCGACCGCGCGCACCGCCTCGGGATAGAGTTCGGCAGCCTTGCCGTTGATCGACATGCTGCCTTTGAGGCCGAACTCGT
Source organism: uncultured Alphaproteobacteria bacterium (assembly GCA_947259335.1). GTDB lineage: Bacteria > Pseudomonadota > Alphaproteobacteria > Bin65 > Bin65 > CAMYMQ01. The sequence continues at coordinate 24,720 of CAMYMQ010000224.1, forward strand.
CCAGGAAGTCGAGAATCCGCCACACGCCCGACTTGGCGCCATATTCCGCGAACGAGAGCGAGAACTGGTCGGGCCGGTTCGGCTTCGCTTCCTGCACGTACTGGCACTTGTAGCGGAAGGCCTCAAGCGCGAGGTTGACCGACATCGCGATCTTGGCGTTCTCGGGCCAACTCCAATCGCGGGGATAGCGGGTCTCGGACGGCATGGGCGGGTCTCCTCCGGGAAGTCGGTTCGATGGTTTTCTAGGCGCTGAAGCGCGGCGCGACGGCGATGTAATGGGCCTCCATGGCCGGCCGGAATCGGTCCATCTGCTCGGCGTTCAGGTCGACCGGCGGCTGCTGGTCGCTCGGGATCAGCGAACGGTAGCGGGTGCCGCCTAGTTCCTCCGCGAAAGTCGAGCGGGTCTCCTCGACCAGCTCGGGCGTCGTCAGATAGTCGATAACCGAGGCCGCCAAAGCCTTGGCGCCAACCAAACCGCCCTTGTGGGCGATCGACGTCGCCAGCGCCGCTCCCGCCGTCCAGTGGTGGAACGGCAGGTGCGGGACGTTCGACGGGAACCACACCCGCCCCATCGGCACCTTCCAGGAAACGTCGCCACAGTCGTTCGACGCCGCGATCTGCTTGGTCGGCCCCTCCAGCGGCGAAACAGCCGGGCGCAGCCCGTCGTCGGCGACCTCGGCCTTGCGCTGCAGCTCCCGGGCGAAGGCCTGCTCCTGCTCGGTCCACTCGGGAGCGCCGATCAGCTCGACGTTCCGCTGGATCACCTCGGCGGTGGTCTGGTTGAGCCGGACCGGCCATACGGCGGCCCGGACGTAGACCTCGACCTCGCAGTTGGCCATCATCGCGGCACCCTGGGCGATCTTTTGGGCCTGCTCGAATAGGACCCGCGCGCCCTCGGCCGTCGGGTCGCGGAAGTACCACCACACCGCCGTTTCCGAGGGAATCACGTTGGGTTGCTTGCCCCCCTCGGTGACGACCCGGTGCATCGTCGACGTCGGCAGCATGTGCTCGCGGTACTGGGCGAGACCCATGTCCATGAGAACCAGCGCATCTAGGGCGTCACGAGCCTTCCATGGCCACATAGCGGCATGCGCGGCTTCGCCGTGGAAGGTGAAATCGGCGGAAATCGCGGCGCTCTGGGCGATACCGTAGTCGGTGCCGAGCCGGTCGAGGACATGGTCATGAAAGGCCACGTCGACGTCGTCGAAATAACCGTCCCGCACGATGTAGGGACGGCTGAGGAGCTGCTCCTCCGCCGGCGCGCCGATGACCTTGAGGGTGCCCGGCAATCCGTAGCGCTCCATCGCGTGGCGGAGCGCCACGGCCGCTGTCACCAGCACCGCGGCGTTGACATTGTGGCCCTCGCAGTGGCCCGGGGCGCCGGTCACGATCTCGGAGCGCTCGGTTACGCCCGAAACCTGGCTGTTAGTTGGATTGGCGTCGTATTCGGCGTGCAGGGCGATGGTCGGGCTGCCGCTGCCGTAAGTCGCGATGAAGGCGGTCGGGAAGCCCGAGATGCCCCGCTCGACCGTGAAACCTTGCTGTTCGAGCGCGGAGGCCATCAGAGCAGCGCTTCGCTTCTCCTGCATGCCGAGTTCGCCGAAATAGAAAATCGAATCGCTAACGCATTGAAGCGCTTGACGATTTCTTTCGATGAAATCGAGCACGTAGTGCTTGGCCTCAGCCAAAAGATCAACATCTGCGCCATTTTCGGCCATGGAGCCCTCTTACGTCTTTACGCCGAACCAAGTCAATTGATAACTATCTATTTAGTCGGTATGAAAGTCGCCAGCGGGCGGCTCGGGCCTCTCCATCGCGCGGCGGCATTCAGCCGGGACAGTCGGGGAATTTGCTATGCTCGCCTTTCAGCCTCCACCCGCCATGAACCGGAATGAACGCCTCCGCTGTCTAGCGGGACGCAGGTTGGCCCTGCGGTCCCGGAGGCCCTGACCCATGTCCGACTCCGTCTCCTCGTCCGGTCCGGATAACAGCTCAGGCCGTCATCCCCTGGCCTACTGGCTTGGGACGGTGCCGACGCGGACGCTGGCGCTGATCTCGTGCATCATCCTGTTCATGATGATGGTGCTGACCTTCGTCGACGTGGGCGGGCGCTACCTGTTCAACAGCCCCCTGCCGGCGCTGGCGGAAATCATCGCCTTCATGATGGCCGGACTGGTGTTCGGCGCGCTGCCGGTGGTCTGCTTCGGCGAGGGACATGTCACCATCGACCTGCTCGACGGCTTCGTGCCGAAGCGGCTGAAGCGGGTCCAGGGCGCGCTGGTCAACGTGATTTCGTCGGGCGCGATGTTCTTCATCGCCTGGCGCCTGTGGGAGAAGTCGATGGCCCACCTCGAGTTCGGCGAGGCGACCGACGAGCTCTACATGGACATCTGGCCGTACAGCATGGGCATGGCGATCCTGTCGGTCGTCGCCGCGATCGCGCAGCTTGCCGCGGCCGGCGCCTACCTGTCCGGCGTTCGCGACGACCCTGCCACCGCCGCCGCCGGGAGAGCCACGTGACCGAAGCGCTGATCGGCTTCGCCGCCCTTTTAAGCCTGTCCTTCCTGCGCGTGCCGATCGCCTTCTCGATGATCATCGTCGGGTTCTTCGGCATGTGGGTTGCCAACAATCTGGGCGGGGCGCTGGCCAATGTCGGCCAGACCGCCTTCGACGCGGCCATCAACTACGAACTGTCGGTGGTCCCGCTGTTCGTGCTGATGGGCAACTTCGTCACCCGCGCGCGGCTGTCGGAGGAGCTCTACACCGCGTCCAACGCCTTCCTGGGCCACCGCAAGGGCGGCCTCGCGATGGCGACCATCGTGGCCTGCGGCGGCTTCTCGGCGGTGTGCGGCTCGTCGCTGGCGACCGCGGCGACCATGTCGAAGGTGGCGATGCCGTCGATGCGCCGCTACGGCTACGACGACGGGTTGGCCGCCGGCTCGATCGCGGCGGGCGGCACGCTCGGCATCCTGATCCCGCCCAGCGTGCTGCTGGTGATCTACGGCATCCTGACCCAGACCAACATCGGCAAGCTGTTCGCCGCCGGCATCATCCCGGGCCTGGTCGGCATCATCTTCTACATGCTGGCGGTGCGCGCGGTGATCACCATCTGGCCGGACCTCGGCCCCCGCGGCGAGAAGACCAGCTGGGCCGGGCGCCTGGCCGCGCTGCGCGGCGTATGGGGCGTGCTGCTCCTGTTCGGGGTGGTGATGGGCGGCATCTATGGCGGCGTGTTCACGCCGACCGAGGCCGCCGGCATCGGCGCCGGCGGCTCGTTCCTGTTCTTCCTGTCGCGCAAGGAGACCGGCCGGAGGCTGGTGCGCCACCTCGCGGTCGCCTCGGTCGCGGGCTCGATCCTGCTGGCGGCCCTCTTCGTCCACCAGGTCCTGACCGGCGGCTTCGCCGAGTTCTTCCTGACCCGCTTCATCGTCGCCGCCATCATCGTGGCCGGCCTCCCGGTCGCGCTGTTCACCGCCGCCGGGCGCCGGTCGGCGGAGGGCGGCGCGCTGTTCGCGGGCATCTTCGGCCCGGGGCTGAAACTCGGCCTGATCCTGATCGCGGTCACCGTCCTGATCGCGCTGGCCGGCGCGGCGATGGGCAGCGCCGGGGTCGGGGGCTTCAACGCCTTCCTGCGCACCAGCAGCATCTTCATCGCCGCGGTGGCGATCATCGCGGGCCTGATCGGCCGGCTGCTGTTCTCCTCGCACGCCTGGGGCGAGCTTTACGAGACGCTGCTGGAGAGCGCGGCGACCACGGCGATGCTGTTCACCGTGCTGATCGGCGCGCTCCTGTTCGCGAACTTCATCAACTTCACGACCTTCCCGCAGTCGCTGCTCGGCATCGCCGAGAACTTCCGGGAGAGCCCGTGGCTGGTGCTGGTCGCGATCCTGCTGATCTACATCGCGCTGGGCTGCGTGTTCGAGAGCCTGTCGATGATCCTGCTGACGGTGCCGATCTTCTTCCCGCTGATCAAGGAACTGGGCCCGGGCTTCGGCCTCAACGCGGTCGAGGTCGCGGTCTGGTACGGCATCGTGGTGGTGGTCATCACCGAGATCAGCCTGATCACGCCACCGGTGGGGCTCAACGTCTTCGTCCTGCGCGGGGTGCTGCCCGACGTCCGCACCTCGACCATCTTCCGCGGCGTCACCGCCTTCTGGATCGCCGACCTGTTCCGGCTCACCGTCATCGTGGCCTTCCCCGTGCTGTCCCTCTGGCTGCCGCAGTTCGTCAAGTGA
>CAMYMQ010000225.1 GCA_947259335.1 uncultured Alphaproteobacteria bacterium
CCACGCCCGCCGCCACCGGCATCGACCTCGCGCCCCAGGCGGCCAACCAGGTCAAGGTCCCGGGCACCCAGCAGGCCGGCTACTTCTACCGCTACCGCTGCTACTACGTCCGCTACGGCTACCGGGTCTATCGCCGCTGCTTCGTTCGCTACTACTACAACTAGAACCGCTAGAGACCTGCCCCTTCCTCCACTCTCCCCCGCCTTCCCCGCGGCCGGCCCCTGCAAGGGCCGGCCGTTGCCGTGCGGAGCGAAGATTACCCCGCCGTCGGGTCCGGCCGGATGCGCACCAGCTGCTTGCCGAAATTCTTGCTCTCGAACAGCCGCTTGAGCGCCGAGGGCGCGTTCTCCAGCCCGTCGACGATATCCTCGCGATACTTGATCCGCCCGTCGCGGATCCATTCGGCCATCCTGGCCTCGGCCTCCGGGTAGCGCTTGATGAAGTCGAACACGATGAAGCCGCGGACCTGGGCGCGGTTGACCAGCAGGTGCCGGGTGATCCGGGGTGCGGTCTCGGGCTTGCTCAGGTTGTACTCCGCGATCGTCCCGCAGATCGCGATCCGCGCGCCGACGGTGATCAGCGGATAGATGGCGTCGGAGATCCACGAGCCGACATTGTCGAAGTAACAGTCGATCCCGTCCGGGCATGCCGCGCGCAGCGCCTTGATCAGCGCGCCGGTGTCGCGGTCGAACTCGCGGTAGTCGATGCAGGCGTCATAGCCGAGTTCGTCGACGCACCACTTGCACTTGTCCGGCCCGCCGGCGATGCCGACCACGCGGGTCGCCCCGGCGATCCGGGCGATCTGGCCGACCAGGCCGCCGACCGCCCCCGAGGCGGCCGAGACCACCACCGTGTCGCCCTCCTTGACCGCCATCACCTCGAAGGTGCCGAAATAGGCGGTCATCCCGGGCATGCCGAGGATCCCGACCGCGGTCTGGATCGGCGCGAGTTCGGGATCGACCAGTCGGGTGAGCCGGCCGTCGGTGACGGCATAGTCCTGCCAGCCGAGCCGCTCCTCGACGATGTCGCCGACCTTGAAGTCCGGGTTGTTCGACGCGATCACCTCGCCGACCGTGCCGCCCTCCATCACCCCGCCGAGGGGGACCGGCGGCACGTAGCTCTTCACGTCGCGCATCCGCCCGCGCATGTACGGGTCGACCGACAGCCATATGTTGTGGACCAGGATCTGGCCCTCGCCGGGCTCCGGGATCGGGGTTTCGACCATCTCGAAGGCGCTTTCGTCGAACGCGCCCTCCGGACGGTCGGCCAGCAGCCACTGCCGGTTCTTGGTCTCGGTCACGTTGCTCTCCCTCGTTTGTGGGTGTCAGCCGTTGGCCTTGCGGTGCGGCCCGGTCATGGCCAGGCCGCCGTTGCGGATGAGGCTCAGTTCGCTGTTCTGGACCGCCATCGCATAGCCCCTGTCGAACATGTCCTGCGGGCCGCGGCCATAATAGGGCACCGTCGCCATCGCGATGCCGGCCGCCTTGATCGCCTCCTCGGCCCGGGCGATTTGGTCGAGCGCCTCCTGCGGCGGGTCGTTCGGGCTGTATCCGCTGCTGACGGTCAGGTCGGTCGGGCCGATGAACAGGACGTCGATGCCCTCGACCGCGGCGATCTCCGGGATGTTGTCGATGGCCCTGGCCGTCTCGATCTGGATGATGACGGTGACCTCGTCGTTGACCGTGTCCCAATAGGTCTTGCGCTCGAAGCCGAAGCCGGTCGCGTGGATCGCGCCGATGGCGCAGCCGCGGTTGCCCGCCGGCGGATACTTGCAGGCGGCGACCGCCGCGCGCGCTTCCTCGGCGGTCTCGACATAGGGCACCATGATGCCCTCGACGCCCGTGTCCAGCGCCCGCTTGATGTAGACCGGATCGTTCCACGGCACCCGCAGGAACACCGCTGGCCCCCCGGGCGGCCCGCCGTCGGGCGCATAGGCCCGCAGGGCATGCTGCTGGCCGATCACGCCCATCAGGTCGCCGGGCCCGTGCTCGTGGTCGATGATGACGAAGTCGAAGCCGGCCTGGGCCACCATCTCGGCCGCCAGCGCGTTGTTGGAGACGAGCCACAGGCCCAGGCATTTCTTGCCGTCGCGCAGGCGCGCCTTCACGGGATTGGGTCTCAGCATGGGGCCTCTCGGATCGGGGCGTGGGGGTGAAGGGTGCGGGCAACCGGTTTGTCGCCCGAAACGTCATCCCTTGTCATCTTTCGCGTCGGGACCGGCGGAATCCGGCCGATCCGGCGGTTTACATCCGCCGCGTACGCCGGCGCGGGATGTAGCCGGATGTCATCATCTGTCATCATCGGCCGCCGGGGCGAAAAGCGGAAAAGGTTATCATCGGTTATCATCAGTTATCTTCGGTTATCCGGCGGCGGCAGCGGCGAGGCTGGCGTAGGGTCGATCTGTCAGGTTTTGTCAGGTCGCCCGGGGGGGGCCGACCGGGGGGCGCCCGACGGAGCGCCCGACAGGGAGCCAGGGTCGATAGATGAGGCGCAGCGCGCGCAGTTCAAGGAATATAATCAGGATTTCGGATGCCAAGTCCGATCCCGGGGTCGGACCATGTCCGATCCGTTGAAGCGGCTTGCGGCGTCCTGGGAGGCGAATGCCGGCACCTGGACCCGCGCGGTGCGCGAGGGCCGGATTGCCAGCCGCAAGGCGGGTACGGACGCGGCGATCCTGGACGCGGTCGC
>CAMYMQ010000226.1 GCA_947259335.1 uncultured Alphaproteobacteria bacterium
CGAGCGACCCCGTCCAGCGGCGGCGGCGCGGCGGCCGGCGCGATGCTCCAGTCGGTCGGTTCTCCATCCTGTCCCCCCGCGGCGCAGCCCTCACCCCGAGTATATACGGCCTGGCGGGAACGGCGGAACAAGGGCCCTCCGGCCTCGTGCGCCGGAGGGCCAGTTCTCCTCCCTAGCCAGTCTTTCTCCCTAGACGGTCTGCCTTCTTGTCTTCATTGCCGGCAGACCGTACGACGGTGCACCGGGCCCACATGAATTGCCCGTTAAACCTGTGTCACCTTGCGGCCTGAAACAGACGCCCAATCCTCCGGCGCTCCGCCGAGAGCCATGAGCGGCCCATGGACGGGCCCCAGCCAAGATCGTCGGTGCACGGCCGCACCCATCTGGTTTAATGTCATGTCAACATAACAAAGATCGACAGGACGGAGATCAGGTATGGAAATCTCAGCGGCGACCCGCGCGCGACTCGACGGGGTGAAGGACGGGCTGGACCGTAACAACCTGGTCGACTTCGCGATCGTTCAGCAGGAGCTCGAAATTCCCGAGCCGCGGCCCCAGGCCGTGCCCCATCTCTGGAGGTGGGACGCGGTCAAGCCGTGGCTCGCCCAGGCCTATGAGGGCGTGTCGCTGGAGGAGGTCCACCGCCGGACCCTGGCCTTTCGAAACCCCGGCCTTGGCGGCCGGCCGTTCGCGGCGACCTCGCTGTTCATGTCGATCTCGATGTATTTCCCGGGCGACGAGGCCGGCGTCCACCGCCACATGGCGAGCGCCAGCCGCTTCCTGCTCGAAGGCGCGGGCGGCTTCACCACGGTCGGCGGCGAGAAATGCGTGCTGGAGCGCGGCGATCTGGTGATCACGCCGAACGGCCAGTGGCACGATCACGGCAACGACGGCGACGAGCCGATCGTCTGGGTCAACGTGCTCGACATTCCGATGACCGAATTCTTCAACGCGGTCATGACCGAGTGGGACTATTACGAGACCGACGCCGCCAGCAATTCGGGCGAGCCGATCAAGAAGAAGATGCAGACGATCAGTGCGCCGCGGGACTATTCCCGGCTGCTGTTCGGCTCGGGCGGGATCGTGCCGCGCTTCGGGCCGGAGCGGCGCGGGGAGGGCGCCCACTCGCCGATGTTCCTCTACAAGTGGGAGGATACGGCCACGACCCTGCGCGCCCTGCGCGGCGAGGCGGGCTCGCCCTTCGACGGCATTCTGGTCGAATATACCGACCCGCTGACCGGCGCCTCGGTGGTGCCGACGCTCTCGTTCAACGCCCAGCTGCTGCGGCCGGGCGAGGAGACGCGGACCCACCGACACACCGCGAGCGCCATCTACTGCGTGCTCGAGGGCGAGGGCTATACCGAGGTCGACGGCAAGCGCCTCGACTGGGCCGAGAACGACCTGTTCGTCGTGCCCGGCTGGAGCTGGCACCGCCACGTCAACACGCGCCCCGGCAAGGACGCCGTGCTCTATACGGTTACCGACCGGCCGGCGCAGGAAAAGCTCGGCTACTACCGCGAGCAGGCTAAGCTGGCGGGCGGCGAGATTGCCGAAGTCGCGCCGTGGCCCAACTTCGATCCAGAGCGGCGGGCGTCGGCGGGCCTGTAGCGGGCTACTCCGCCTTTTCCGTCTCTCCGGTCCGGAGCATGTTGCGCAGCGAGTCGCTGAGCTCCTTGGGGTCGCTGCCGTCGATGCCGATTTCCTTGAGCAGCTGGTCTAGCAACGGGGCGTGGGCCCGGTAGCGCAGGGCGCTGCTGACGAGCTGGTCGGACAGGCCGCCCGTGTCGCCGCCGCCCGAGCCACCGCCGGTGCCGGAGTTCGAGGGGCCGAAGCCCAAGCCGTCGAACTGGACGATCTTGATCCCCTCGATGTTGTCGAGCGGCTTGACGCTCTCGGCGATGATGCCCTGCAGATGCTCGATGATGGCGAGGCGGACGCGCATGTCGATGAGCTCCGGGCTCATCACCGAGTCGGCCTCGTGGCGGGCGCGGCGGGCCTCGGCGTCGATCTTCTGGCGGATCTCGTCGGCGGCGGACCGGAGGCGTTCCGCCTCCGACTCGGCTTCCGCGAGGGCGCGGATACGGCCGGCCTCGGCCTCGGTGCGGGTGACGTCCGCCGCCGCGATTTCCGAGGCCGACTTGCGCTTGGCCTCGGCATCGGTGACGGCGCCGATGGCGATCTTTTCGGCATCCTTGCGCGCCGCGATCAGCTCGATCTGCTTCTGGCGCTCGGCCCGCTCCAGTTCGCGCACGGTCGCCACCGCTTCCTCGATCCGCACCGCTTCCGCCCGGGCCTGCTCGGCCTCGGCGTGGGACTTGTGCTGCTGCTTCGAGCGCTCGTCGATGGAGACGCTGCGCTGGATCTTCGCCAGCTCGACCGAGATGTCGCGTTCGATGTCGCGCTCGCGCACCTCCTGCTCCATCGCGATACGGGTCGCCTCGATCTGCTGCTCGGACTGGATCTGCGCCATGTCGACCGCGCGCTTGGCGGTGATGCGGGCTTCCTCCGTCGCGCGGTTCTTCTCCGCTTCCTCCGAGGCGATTTCGGCCCGCTGCTGGGCGCGCCGCAGGGCGACCTCGCGCTCCTGGCTCATGCGCGCATATTCCTCGTCGCGCGCGATCTCCAGCTTCTGCTGTTCCGCCGTCAGGTTGAGCTTCTGGATCTCGACCTCGGTGGCCTGCTCGATCTCGTTGCGCCGGCGGCGCCGCTCCTCGATTTCCTGGGTCAGCCGGGTCAGGCCCTCGGCGTCGAACGCGTTCTGGGGATTGAAGAAGTCGCGTTCGGTCTGGTCGAGGCTGGTGAGCGAGACGGACTGAAGTTCGAGGCCGTTGTCCGACAGGTCGGACTGCAGGATCTCGCGCACGCGCCGGACGAATTCGACGCGCTTCTCGTGAAGCTCCTCCATCGACATCTCGGCGGCGACGGAGCGCAGCGCGTCGACGAGCCGGCCCTCGAGCAGTTCCTTCAAGAGCTCCGTGCGCAGGGTCTTGGTGCCCAGCGTCTGGGCGGCGGCAGCGATGGCCGCCTTGTCCGCCTTGACCCGGATAAAGAAATCCGCGCTGACGTCGACCCGCATGCGGTCCCGGGTGATCAGCGAATCGCGCGCGGCCTTGGCCACGTCGAGGCGCATCGTGTTCATGTTGACGTGGATGAGGTCGTGCAGGACCGGCAGCACGAAGGCGCCGCTGTTCATCACGACCTTCTGGCCGCCGAAGCCGGTGCGAACGAAGGAGAGCTCCTTGGTCGCCCGGCGGTAGAGCCACCAGAACAGGAGCCAGGCGACGACGATAACGACAACGGCGGCGATGACGATGAATAGGACATTGCCCAGGGTCATGTCGGACTTCCCCAGATGACTAGCGGTGTGCCGGCCGATTGCATCCGCGCGGCCAGGGGCCGCGGGCGACGGACGGTCAACGATTCCAATTAGTACTGGCTCAATGCCGGCAATGGCAATCTATCGACGGGCCCGGGCCGCCGGGCCCGTTCCAATCCGGTGTCGCGCGAGACCCCGTCGATCCGCCCGAAACGCCTTCATTCCATGGTTTGCGGCGGGATCGGGCCCCTCGCGCGGCGTGTCGATATCATACGATACCAGATCGGTCTCGGCAGGCTAGGCGGTTGCCCGCACCCGTCTGCTGACCGTCCGGGCGGTCTCCACGAACCGCTGCACCAGGGGACTGCGGTTGTCGATCCGCCAGTTGACGCTGAGCTGGGTTTCGGCCTTCGCCCCGGCCAGCGGGCGGCAGGCGAGGCCCTTGCGCTCGCCGGTCGCCGTCGATTCGGGGACCAGCGAGACGCCGACCCCGACCGACACGAGGCCGGCGGCGGTCTGGTAGTCGTAGACCAGCTGGGCGATGCGCGGTTCGATCCCGCCGGTGCGGCAGATCGCGACGACATGATCGGCGAAGGACGGCCGCGGCTTGTCGGGGTAGAGGACGAAGTCCCGGTCGGCCAGGTCGGCGATCGTCAATTCGTCCTTGGCGGTCAACGGATCGGTGGCGGGCAGGGCGACGACCAGCTTCTCCTTCCAGATCATCTCGTGGCGCAGTTCTTCGTCGTCGATCCGCGGCCGGGCGATGCCGATATCCAGCCGGCGCTGGATCAGCCCGTCCCGCTGGCCGGCGTTGTTCATCGGCACGAGGGTCAGCTCGACATCGGCATTCGCCGCGCGGAAGGCGTGGACCACGTCGGGCAGCAGGCTGTAAGTCGCCGAACTGACGAAGCCGATCGACAGGCTGCCGATCGCGCCCGCGCCGGCCCGCCGGGTGGCTTCCTCGGCGGCGCTGACCCGGTCGAGGATGTCGCGCGCCTTTTCCCGGAGTATCTCTCCGGCGGTCGTCAGGCTAATCTGGCTGCGCGACCGGTCGAACAGGCTGGCTTCCAGCTGGTCCTCCAGCGCCTTGATCTGGCGTGACAGCGGCGGTTGCGCGATACCCAGCCGTGCCGCCGCGCGGCCGAAATGAAGCTCGTCGGCGACGGCCAGGAAGTAACGAAGTCGGCGGAGGTTCATGGCGGTACCCTCATCGGCGGATGTCACCGGCCGGTGCGCATCGGGACTCCATATCCCGTCTCGCGATACCAATTCAATCAACATATGATACCGGATAGATCATTGTGCCGAATCGCGTCGAGGACAACAATGATCGCGGCCCCGTCGACTCTTCGGCTGCGCCGGGGCGACTGAAAACACCGGTTTTCAGAGCATATCGGCCACGTTTGCGAGCGGCGTTGCATTCCCTACAATGCCGATCCGAAGCAAAACGCTGGTTGGTTATTTGAGGTGAAGCGGCCATGGCACACGGTGAAATCCTGGCGGGCTTTCTGGCCCCGCATCCACCGCACCTCGTCTACGGCGAGAATCCGCCGCAGAACGAGCCGAAGTCCGAGGGCGGCTGGGAACAGCTGCGCTGGGCCTACGAGCGGGCGCGCAAGAGCCTGGACGAACTCAAGCCCGATGTCCTGCTGGTCCACTCGCCCCACTGGATAACCCAGGTCGGCCACCATTTCCTCGGCGTTCCGCACCTGTCGGGCAAGTCCGTCGATCCCATCTTCCCGAACCTTTTCCGATACACCTTCTCCCTCGATGTCGACGTCGAGCTGGCCGAGGCCTGCTGCGAGAATGCGCGCAAGCGGGGCCTGGTCGCCAAGATGATGCGCAACCCGAAGTTCCGGGTCGACTACGGCACCATCACCACGCTGCACATGATCCGGCCGCAGTGGGACATTCCGATCGTCGGGATTTCGGCCAACAACTCGCCCTACTACCTGACCACGGAGGAGGGCCTGGACGAGATGGACAGCCTCGGCAAGGCCACGCGCGAGGCGATCGAGGCGACCGGCCGGCGCGCGGTCCTGCTGGCGTCCAACACGCTGTGCCACTGGCATTTCCACGAGGAGCCGGCCCTGCCCGAGGACATGTCCCAGGAGCATCCTCACGACTACGCGGGGTACAAGTGGGACATGCGGATGATCGACCTGATGCGCCAGGGCAAGACCGACGAGGTCTTCCGGCTGCTGCCGCAGTTCATCGAGGAAGCCTTCGCCGAGGTCAAATCCGGGGCGTTCACCTGGATGTTCGCGGCCATGGGATACCCGCAGATCCCGGGCGAGCTGCACGGCTACGGCACGGTGATCGGCACCGGCAACGCCGTGATGGAATGGAACCTGGTCAAGGCCGGTCTCGCCGGCGCGCAACGGCGGACCGCTGCGTGATCCGTGGCGGGGGCGGGTGCCTTGATCCCCTGAAGCCGTCGGGTGACGAATGACGGTGGTCGCAGCCTTTCTCGTGCCCGGATCGCCGCTGCCGCTGCTGAATCCGGAAAACGGCCCCTGGCGGCCGCTGATGTCGGGATTCGCGCGGGCGGCGCGCAGCCTCGCGGCGGCGCGGCCCGACGCCATTCTTCTGTACTCGACGCAATGGATGGCGGTGCTCGACGAGCTCTGGCAGGTGCGGCCGCAGGTCTCCGGCCTGCATGTCGACGAGAACTGGCACGAGTTCGGCGACCTGCCCTTCGACCTGCGCATCGACGTCGAGCTTGCCGAGGCCTGCATCGCGGGCTCCCGGGAGATCGGGGTCTCGGCCAAGCCCGTCGACTACGACCAGTTCCCCATCGACACCGGGACCATCGTGGCCTCGACCCTGCTGGATCCGGAGGGGCGCTTCCCGCTCGTCATCGCGGCCAACAACCTCTACCACGACGGCCCGACGACGCGCCGGCTCGCGGCGATGGCCGCCGAGTGCGCCAAGGCGCAGCGCAAGAAGATCGCGGTCGTCGGCGTCGGCGGGCTGTCCGGCACGCTGTTTCGCGAGCAGATCGACATCACCGACGACCGCATCGCCCGGCCGGAGGACGACAAGTGGAACAGGAAGATTCTGCAGCTGATGGAGAAGGGCGATGCCTCGGCGCTCGAGCGGGTCACCGGCGACTACGTGAAGGAGGCGCGGGTCGACATGGGCTTCAAGCACTATGATTGGATCGTGGGAGGCATCGGCGGCCGCTATTTCGGGGCGCAGGTCCATGGCTACGGACCGTGCTACGGAACGGGCGCTGCGGTGGTCGAGTACAGGCTTTAACGGGAGACGGAGGAGTAAGTCATGACAAGACGTTCGGGATATCTAGTGGCCGGCGCCGCGATCCTCGCGGCGCTGAGCACGACGGCGGAGGCGGTCGCTGCCGATTGCACCGTGACCGTCGGCCGAGTGGTGCCGAAGACCGGGCCGCTGCTCGACATGGGCCGCGAAACGCCGTGGCTTGACAAGAACAAGGTCGACCCGATCAACGCCAAGGGCGGGCTCCAGGTCGGCGACAAGAAGTGCAAGATCGTCTACAAGATCTACGACTCCAAGGGCACCATGGGCGGCTCGGCCGAGGCCGCCACCCAGGCGATCCTGAAGGACAAGGTCGACGTCCTGTTCGCCCAGGGCACCCCGGACACGACCAACGCCCCGTCGGACCTGTGCGAGCGCTACAAGGTGCCGTGCATCCTGTCGAACACGCCGGTCGAAGCCTGGCTGCTCGGACCCGACGGCAAGCCGAAGACGTACACGTACAGCTACCTGTTCTTCTTCTCGGTCCCCGACCTGGTCAAGAACCACATCGGCATGATCAAGGCGCTGCCGGGCGGCTTCAACGGCCGGATCGGCTATCTCTATCCGAACGATCCGGACGGCGTCGTCTTCACCAAGATCTTCGACCCGGCGTTCAAGGCGCAGGGATGGAAGCCGGTCGACCCCGGCCGTTTCAAGCAGGGCCTGCCCGACTTTTCGTCGATCATCAACAAGTTCAAGCGCGGCCGCGTCGAGGTGGTGACCGGCGTGCTCGCCCCGCCGGACCTGCAAAACTACCTCCAGCAGGCGGCCCAGGCCGGCTTCAAGCCGAAGATGTACATCATCGACAAGGCGACCGGCTATCCGGAGGCCATGAAGGCCGTCGGCAAGTACGGCATCGACATCCTGAGCGTGAACTTCTGGTCGCCCGCCTATCCGGGTAAGTCCAAGTTCGGCGGCTACACCGGCCAGGGCCTGGTCGACCTGTACGAGAAGGCCAACCCCGGCAAGTATTACTCGCCGCCGCTCGCCTACACCGACGCCTCCTATGACGTCCTGTTCGACGCGCTCCAGCGCGCCGGCTCGACCGACCGGGCGGCCCTGCTCAAGGCCATCGGCGAGACCGATCTGGACACCGTGGTCGGCCAGGTGAAGTTCAACAAGCAGCATTTCTCGGTCCAGCCGCTCGGCGGCGCCCAGTGGCGCGTCGACGACAAGACCAAGCGCTGGGTCAAGGACAACGTCTACAACGCTGTCTATCCGAGCGTGAAGAAGACGGCGCCGATGCGCCTGTACCAGCAGAAGTAGCGTCGGGTTCCCGAAACGGGGGCGGGGAGGGCGTGGCTCTTCCCGCCCCCTTCGGGTTCTCGTCCTTCGCGACCGGCGTCCCGCCCGGTCGCGGCGGCCTCCGCCGATGAGCGAATTGCTGTCCATATCGCGGTTATCCAAGGCATTCGGGGCCATTCGCGTCGCCGACCGGGTGACGCTTGCCGTCGCCCCGGGCGAGATCGTCGGCATCATCGGCCCGAACGGGGCGGGCAAGACCTCGCTGTTCGGCCTGATCGCGGGAAACCTCAGGCCCGACGAGGGCCATATCGAATTCGACGGCCGTGACATCACGCGGCTGGCGCCGCAGGAGCGCGCGCGCGCCGGGCTCGCGCGCACCTATCAGGTGCCGAAGCCCTTCACCCATATGACGGTCGCCGAGAACCTGCGGGTCGCCGCCGTGTTCGGCGCCGGGCTGGAGGGCCGGGACGCGGAAGACCTGATCGACCGCGTGCTCGAGGACACCGGCATGCGGTCGGTGCGCGGCACCCTGGCCGGGCGGTTGCCGCTGCTGATGCGCAAGCGTCACGAACTGGCCCGCGCGCTGGCGACCCGGCCGAAGCTCCTGCTGGTCGACGAGGTGGCGGCGGGGCTCACCGACCATGAGGTCAACGACTTCATCGAGCTGGTCCTGCGCATCCGGGCGGGCGGCGTCACGATTCTCTGGATCGAACACGTCATGAAGACGATGCTGAGCGCCACGGACAGGCTCGTGGCGCTGAACGCGGGACGCGTGCTGGCGTCCGGCGTGCCCGACGAGGTCATCAACTCAGCGGAGGTCCGCCGTGTCTACCTCGGCGCCTGAGGCGACGCCGCCGAAACTGCTCCAGGTCAAGGGCCTCTCCGCCTTCTATGGTGAGAGCCGGGCGCTGCATGGCGTCGGCTTCTCGGTCGCCAGGGGCGAGGTGCTGTCGGTGATCGGGGCGAACGGCGCCGGCAAGTCGACCCTCTTGCGCGCCATCGTCGGCATGATGAACCGCGGGCGCGCCGCCCATGTCGAGGGGACGATCGAACTGGACGGGCGCCGCATCGACCATCTGGATACCGACGCCATCGTCGACCTCGGCGTGACCATGGTGCCCGAGGGCCGCCGCCTGTTCACCCGCATGTCGGTCGAGGAGAATCTCCTGTGCGGCGCCTATCTGCCGCGCTGCCGCGCCACCATCCGCGACCGCCTGGAAGAAGTGTTCGACATCTTCCCGCGCCTGGCCGACCGCCGCGACCAGAATGTGTCGCAGATGTCGGGCGGCGAGCAGCAGATGGTCGCCATCGGCCGCGCGCTGATGTCGTCGCCCCAGCTGATCCTGTTCGACGAGCTGTCGCTGGGTCTGGCGCCCATCGTCGTCGACCAGATCTATGAGCGGGTGCGGGCGGTCAACAAGCTGGGGGTCACCTGCGTGGTGATCGAGCAGGACATGAAGCGGGCGATGGCCGTGGCCTCGCATGTCTTCGTCATGCTCGAAGGGCGGATCGTGCTCGACGGCAGGCCCGGGGATTTGGGCGTGGACCGGGTTTCCGCCGCCTATTTCGGGACCGACGCGGGGGCGCACGCCTGATGGACCAGAGCGGCCTGTCCGAAGACGTCTACTGGGCGCTGATCGACGTCGCCAACGGCCTGCTGTCGGGGGCCATGCTCGGCGGCTACTACGCGCTGATCGCGATCGGCCTGGCGCTGACCTTCGGGGTTATGCGTCTGGTCAACCTGGCCCATGGCGACATGCTGATCGTCGCCGCCTATCTGGCCGTTGTCGTGCTCCAGTTCATCCCGATCTCGCCGTTCCTGACCCTCATCCTGGTCGTGCCGGTGATGTTCGCCATCGGCTACGGCCTGCAACGCTTCCTGCTGAACAGCGTCTCGGTCCAGTCGATGGAGCAGAAGGGCATGTCGACCGGCTTCGGGCTGATGTCGCCGATCCTGGTGACCTTCGGCCTGTCCATCGTCATCGCCCATGCACTCCTCGGCGCGTTCGCGTCGGACGCGCGCATCATCAAGAACAGCCTGTCGTTCTCGGCGCTGCGGCTGAGCGAGGACCTCAACGTCTCGACCCTGCGCCTGATCTTCTTCTGCGTCGCGGTCGCGATCCTGATCGCCCTGCACGTCTTCCTGCGCCGGACCCACGCCGGGCGCGCGATCCGGGCGGCCTCGGACGATGCCGAGGTGGCGCCGCTGATGGGCATCAACACCGGGCGGGTCAACGCGATCGCGAGCGGCATCTCGCTCGCCATTGCCGGCGTCGCCGGCGTCATGGTCGGCATGTCGCGGACCTTCCAGCCGTTCGACGGGCCGGTCTTCCTGCTGGTCGCCTTCGGCGTCGTCATCGTCGGCGGGCTCGGCTCGATCTTCGGCAGCCTGGTCGGCGGCATCCTGCTCGGCATCACCCAGGTGCTGGCGGGAACCTATTTCGGTCCGTCGGCGCAGCTCGTCGGCGGCTACATGCTGATCCTCCTGGTCCTTGCGGTTCGACCGCAGGGCCTGTTCGCGCGCTGACGGGCACAGCGGATGGTCGCCCAGTTCCTCAATCGATGGCTGGACGGGTGGCGGGGCGGCGCG
This sequence comes from uncultured Alphaproteobacteria bacterium, assembly GCA_947259335.1. Taxonomy (GTDB): domain Bacteria; phylum Pseudomonadota; class Alphaproteobacteria; order Bin65; family Bin65; genus CAMYMQ01. The sequence continues at coordinate 10,428 of CAMYMQ010000226.1, forward strand.
CTGCTCGGCGCGCTGGTCGTCATCCTGATCGCGATGCCGGTCGCGCTCGGCTCCAACGCCTACGCGACCCAGCTCCTGCTGACCTTTTTCATCTTCGCGATCTTCGGGCATGGCTGGAACCTGCTGGCCGGCTATTGCGGCCTGCTGTCCTTCGGCAACCAGGTCTATGTCGGCATCGGCGGCTTCACCATCGCCATCCTGGTCTATTATGGCGGCCTCTATGTCTGGCTGGCGCTGCCGGTCGGCGCGCTGGTGGCCGCGGCCTTCGCCTATCTGCTGGCGATCCCGGTCCGCGAATCCCTGAGCGGGCCGCGCGTCCTGCGGCCGGCGGCCGTCGCGATCGGGCTGTGGATCCTCTACGAGATCCTCATCGCCTGGGACCCGCGCTGGGACGTGATCGGCGACGATTATGTCCGCCACATCATGCTGCTGCTGCTGATCTTCCTGGGCGCGCTGCCGATCCTGCGCCTGCAGGGCGCCTATTTCGCGGTCGCGACCTGGCTGATCGCCGCGTCGGTCGCGACGATCTTCAACGAATGGAAGGTGGTCGGCGCCGGCGGCGGCATGCGCATCGCCACGAACGTCTCGCTCGAGGAGATCTACTACGCGGCGCTGATCTTGCTGTGCCTGGCGACCTGGATCGTCTGGCGGCTGTTGCGCAGCCGCTACGGCCTGGCGCTGACGGCCGTGCGCGACGACGAGGAAGCGGCGCAGACGGTCGGCGTCGACGTGCGCAAGGTCAAGATGGTCGCCTTCGTCATCTCCGGCGGCCTGACCGGGCTGGGGGCGGGCCTGTTCTACATCGACGCCATCGCGATCACCCCGCCGGCCGCGTTCAACATCTTCTGGTCGGCCTATTTCGTCTTCGTCGTGGTCGCCGGCGGGATGGGAACCCTGGCGGGGCCGATCATCGGTTCGGCAATCTTCGTGGTGATCGACCGGGTCATTTCCGGCTGGGTCGACCAGCCGCTGCTGATCCTCGGCCTCGCCGCGATCCTTCTGATCCTGCTGCTGCCCCGCGGCGTCATGGGGGTGGTCAACGCCTTCCGGCATACCGACGATGTCGGCAGCGCCTGGCGGGAACTGGTCGGCTCGACGGCGATCAGCGGGCTGCTCAACCGGTACCGCGCGGCGCGCGGCGGGCGGTCGACCGGTGCGATCGTCGCGGCCTTCCTGGTGCCGGGATCGCCGCTGCCGCTGTTGCGGCCCGAGACGTCCACCTGGAAGCCGTTGGTCGACGGATACAGGGCGGCGGCGGCGTCGCTGGCGGCGGCGAAGCCCGATGTGATCCTGATGTATTCGACCCAGTGGATGGCCGTCCTCGATCAGCTCTGGCAGACCCGGCCGCGGGTGCGCGGGGTCCATGTCGACGAGAACTGGTACGAGTTCGGCGACCTGCCCTACGACATCGAGATCGACGCCGAGCTGGCCGAAGCCTGCGTCGCGGCGACGGCGGAGATCGGCGTCAAGTCGCGCGGCGTGAACTATGACGGCTTCCCGATCGACACTGGCAGCATCGTCGCGGCCACCTTGCTCGATCCGAACGGCACCCGGCCCTTGGTGCTCGCGTCGAACAATCTCTATCACGACTGGGAGACTACCCGCCGGCTCGGCGCGCTGGCGGTCGAGCAGGCGCTGGCCCAGGGCAAGCGGGTCGCCATCGTCGGCGTCGGCAGCCTGTCGGCGGCGATCTTCCGCCAAGACATCGATCCCGAGCTCGACGACGTCGCCGGCGACGCCGAGGATGCCGCCAACCGGCGGGTCCTCGATCTCCTCATCGAGGGGGACCCGGACGCGGCTGTCGAGGCCTTGCCGCGGCTGGCGGACAAGGCGCGGATGGACATGGGGCTCAAGCACCTGGCGTGGCTGTTGGGCGGGACCGGCGCGGTGTTCAAGGGTGCCATCGTCCATGCCTACGGCCCGACCTGGGGGGCGGGATCGGCCGTGGTCGAACTGGCGTTGACCGAACGCGCCGCCCGGCGGGGGCGGAAGGCGGGCATTCCGGCGGTCCACAGGCGGCCGCCATCCGCCTCG
>CAMYMQ010000227.1 GCA_947259335.1 uncultured Alphaproteobacteria bacterium
CTGGCCGACCGGCTCGGCTTCGGGCCCGGGCGGCCGGGGCGGACCGGGCTGATGCTGGCGGCGGGCCTGGGCACGACGATCCCGGCCTTCGGCATCCTGCCGGCGAACGTCCCGAACATGGCGCTGATCGGCGCGGCCGAGAGCATCTACAACGCGCATTTCACCTATGGCGGCTATCTCGCCCTCAATTTCCCGGTGATGGGCCTGCTCACGGTTCTGGCCCTGCCGATCATCGTGTGCCGGGTCTTCCCCGATACGGCCACGGCCACGCGCGAGACCGCCGACCACGCCGTCTGGACGGGCGAGGAGCGCCGGCTGCTGGCGATCCTCGCCGTCGGCCTGGCGCTGTGGGCGACCGACTTCCTGCACCATATCTCGCCCGCCTGGGTGGCGATGGGCGCGGCGATCCTGTGCGTGATGCCGAAGGTCGGCGCGCTCAAGCCCGCCTCGATCTCCAAGGATGTCGACTACGGCCCCTGGCTGTTCGTCGCCGGCATCATCGGGCTCGGCGCCGTCGTGACCCATTCGGGCATGGGTGCTGCGATCGCCGACCGGCTGTTTTCCGTGCTGCCGCTGTCGCCCGGCGACGACCCGCTCAACTTCGCGGTCATGTACGCCTTCGGCGCGATCACCTCGGTGCTGACCACCCTGCCCGCCGCGCCCGGCATCCTGACCCCGCTGGCCCAGGGCATTTCCGACGCCAGCGGCTGGCCGCTCTACAGCGTCCTGATGGCCCAGGTGCCGGTCTGGTTCCTGTTTCCCTTCGCCTATCAGGCTCCGCCGATCGTCCTCACCCTGGTGATGGGCCAGGTCAGCCCCCGCGCCGCGCTCAAGGTCATGCTGCCCTTCCTGATTTTCGGGCTGTTGGTGATCCTGCCGCTGCAATATGTCTGGGGACGGCTGCTCGGCGTGTATCCGTGAGCCGCCCCCGCACTGGTCGCACCGGCAGGGAGGAAACCATGAAACTCGAAAACAAGGTCGCCCTCGTCACCGGCGCCGCCTCGGGCTTCGGCGAGGCCATCGCCCGGCTCTATGCCGCCGAGGGCGCGAAGGTCGTGGTCGCCGACGTCAACGACCAATTGGGCAACACCGTCGCGAAGGACATCGGCGGGCGCTATGTCCACGCCGACGTGTCGAAGGACGCCGACGTGAAGGCGATGATCGACGACGCCGTCGACGGCTTCGGACGGCTCGACATTCTCGTCAACAACGCCGGCATCACCCACACCAACCGGCCCATGCTGGAAGTCGGCGAGGAGGAGTTCGACCGCATCTTCGCGGTCAACGTGAAGGGCATCTACCTGGCCGCGATGCACGCCGTGCCCGTGATGCGCGCGCAGGGCGGCGGCGTCATCCTCAACACCGCCTCGACCGCCGGGCTGCGCCCCCGCCCCGGCCTGACCTGGTACAACGCGTCGAAGGGCGCGGTCATCACCATGACCAAGTCGATGGCGGTCGAGCTCGGCCCCGACAGGATCCGGGTCAACGCCCTGTGCCCGGTCGCCGGCGACACCCCGCTGCTGCAGTCCTTCTTGGGCAAGAACACCCGCGAGGCCTTCGAGGCGACGGTGCCGCTGGGCCGGCTGTCGGCCCCCGACGACATCGCCCGGGCGGCGCTCTACCTCGCCGGTGACGACGCCGAGTTCATCACCGGTGTCGCGCTCGAGATCGACGGCGGACGCTGCGTCTAACGCCCGGAGCGGTGTCCGGGTACAAGCCCCAGAAGCCAGACCAAGAGGTCCCATGATCGCCTGTATCATCGAGTTCCGCGTCCGCCCCGGCATGGACGCGCGCCACCAGGAAGTGCTGCTGCCCCTGCTCGACAAGATCGAGGGCGAGGACGGCTTCCTGGGCAAGGAAACCTACGAGCATATCCGCCGGCCCGGAGAGTTGCTGACCCTGTCGTGGTGGCGCGACCAGGCCGCGCTCGACGCCTGGATGCGGGATCGTGACCACCTTATCGCAATCCGGGCCGGCAAGTCGGAGATCTTCTCCGACTACCGGATCAGGCTGGCGGACGTGACGATGGACAAGAGCTGGACGGCGCCGCCGGCCAAGGCCTGACAGGCGCGGTCAGGGCTTCTCCGGCAGCCGGGCGGGGTCCGGCATCGCTTCGTCGAAATCGGGCAGCCGGCGCAGGATTTCCGCCACCGGCTGGTTCGGCGGTCCTTTTGCGGGCACGTCGAGATGCGGGGTCTCCACCTTGATGACGGCCAGCGTCCCCGGGCCCAGGGTCGCGGGTAGAATCTCGGACGGTTCGAGGCCTTTTTCCCTGGTCAGCGCCAGAAAGGTCTCGGCATTTCGCGCGCTGGATTCGGTATAGATCGCGACCATCGCCCCGGTTTCCCGCGCCTTCTCCGCCCAACCGGCAAAGACCGCGGCGCGCCCGTAGAAGGCGTCGAGCAGGACCAGCCCCCTGATCCGGCCGCCCAGGCCGCCCGCGAGCAGGGGGCTGGTCCTGCTCGACGCCTTCTACGGGCGCGCCGCGGTCTTTGCCGGTTGGGCGGAGAAGGC
>CAMYMQ010000228.1 GCA_947259335.1 uncultured Alphaproteobacteria bacterium
CCGCCTCCGCCACCGCCGCCGCCCGAGCTGCCGCCGGAAAAACCGCCGCCGCCCGAGCCCGAGGAGGAGCCCGGCGGCGTCGCGGCCGAGCTGACCGTCGAGGACAGCGTGCTGCCGAGGGAGTCGGTGAAGCTGAGATCGCTGAAATCGGTGGTGTGCAGCGGGATATACCACAGCGGATGATAGCCGCCCTGGCCCGGCTCCCGGCCAGCGGCGGCGAGGATCTCGGAGAACTGCTCCGACCACCGCTGCTCGACGTCGAGGGCCAGCGCGAAGGGCAGCAGGCGTTCGAAGGTCTCGGGGGTCCGGTCGGGGGGATTGATCAGATTCAGCCGATCCTTCTCGGCGACCGTGAGATATATTTTCAGCCCCTCGATCTGGTCGAGGATCTTGCGCCCGGCCCGCGTCGGCGCCTTGAGCCAGCCGTCGAACAGGTAGCCGACCAGGCCGATCAGGGCGACGGCGAGCGCGCCCGGCGCGGAAATCGTGTCGAGCAGGACGCCCAGCGTGACGAGCAGGAGGACGAGGGCAACGAGGGCGATCAACCCCGCGCCGACGGCCGCGTCGATCCGGACGCCGTTCCTGAGCGCACCGATCAGGGCGCCGATGCCGAGCAGCATCGCCCACAGCGCGATCGAAAAGCCGATACCCGACAGAAAGGTCGTCCCGAAATCGGGCGAGGCGATCGCGACGATCAGGATCGCGAGCACGGCCGAGGCGAGGCCGACCAGCCGGTAGCCCCGGTTGCGCAGGAAATAGCCGCTGTCGTAGTCGGCCTTGACCTGCTCCTCGTGGCTGGTCAGCGCGCGCTTGACCGAGGCGCGGTAGGTCGAGCCCAGACGGACCTCGTTCTTGGTCTTGAACAGCTCCTTGGCGATGGCCCGTTCGCCGGGGCTCAGCATGTCGAGCCGGGCGCCGGATTGCTTGTCGAGGATGAAGGTCGTCTTGGTGGTCTGGCGGATCCGCATGAAACCCTTGACCGCCATGTTGATGAGGGCGGCGGAAAAGGCCTTGCCGTCATACTTGGTCCTGGTGACGTAGCGGACGGCCGCCGGCGAGAAGCCGGCGGGCGGCTCGAACCGCGGGATGATCGTGCCCTTGCGCGGGTTGCGCCCGACCATGATCCAGGCGGTCAGATAGTAGGCGAACAGGGCGACCAGCAGGAAGACGGCGAAGACCGCCGCGATATTGTCCTCGAGCAGCCAGACCAAGCGCTGGCGGCCGGTCGGCACCGGCACCAGCCCCTTCTGCCAGGCGACGGCGATGGTCAGCCCCTGGCGGGGCCCCAGCCGCCTGGAGGTTGCGAAGCCCGCCTTGCCGGGTCCGGCGTCGACGGCGAACCAGTCAACCCCGCGGGCGCCCTGGGGGCCGGTATAGCCGCGCCGCGCCTTGATGACGGCGCCGGCGGGCAGGGTCACAACGGCCTCGGCCCGGTCGATGGCGAAGGCCCAGCCGGTGCCGGTCACGTTCCAGTAGAGCTCGTCATGGCCGGGAAAGAAGCCGAGCTGGCGGGTCGTGCGGTACTTGATGGTGTAGGTGTGCAGCCCGCGCCGGAGAAACCGGCCCCGGCGGCCGATATAAATTCGGATGCCGTTGTCGAGGGAATTGGTGAACCACGGCTCGGGTTGGCCGTCCCGGGTGACCTCGAGCACCTTGAAGCCGACCACGGTGCGAATGCCCCAGTCGTTCCGGTAGATCGTCGGGAAGTCGCGGAAGATGCCCTGCTTGATCCGGAGCCCGATGGCGTTGACCTGGATCGTCTCGGTGACCGTCAGCGAGGCGTCGCGGTTGATCGTGATCGCGCTGTGGAAATTGAGGATGCGTTCGAAATTCGCGGACGGGACGGGATCGCCCGGTCGGTAGCGGACCGCATCCGCGCCGGCGGCGGTCGTCCACACCGCGCTCGAGACGATAGCCGCCAGCAAGACGGCGAGCCTGATCAGCCCCATGTCCTGTCTTCCCCTCCTGTCCGGCCCGCCGCCGCCCCGTGGCGCCGGGCGTCCGCTACTCTACGCCGCCTGCGGCGCCGACCGTGCCGCGGCGTCGTCGAGCTCGAAGAATTCCGCCTGCCGGAAGCCGAAGGCGTCGGCGACGAGGCTGGTCGGCACCATCTCGACGATGTTGTTCAGGTTGCGCACCGTGCCGTTGTAGTAGCGCCGCGCCATCTGCAGGTGGTCCTCGATATCGCGCAGGGCGGCCTGGAGGCGCAGATAGACCGAGTCGGCCTTGAGGTCCGGATAATTCTCGGCCACGGCGAAGAACTGGGAGAGCGCCCGGCCCAGCTCGCCCTCGGCCCTGGCGCGCGCGTCGATCCCGGCCACCGCCATGCTGCGCGCCCGCGTTTCCGCCGTTTCGGTCAGCACCGTGCTTTCGTGGACCCGGTAGGCCTCGGCGAGCCCGATCAGGTTGGGGATCAGGTCGTGCCGGCGGCGAAGCTGGACGTCGATGCCGCCCCAGGCCTCGCGCACGAGGTTGCGGTGGCGCACCAGCCGGTTGAAGGCCCAGACGACCCAGGCGGCGACGGCCACGAGCACGGCCAGGGCGATCCACACCGCGGTCAAGGGCTCAGGCCTCCGGCCGTCCCGGCGCGCCGGAGTCGGCGCTTGACATCGCGTGATATGCCACGTAATTTCCCAAACGAACGTTTGGTTCCGTTCCGCTTCCCAAACCACACTTCCCGGACATGGCCCTCAAGAAAACCGATCGCGACGCGGTCATCGACGCGGCGCTCCATCTCTTCCGCACGCAAGGCTACCACCATACCTCGGTTGCCGACATTGCCAATGCCTGCGGCCTGTTGAAGGGCAGCATCTATCATTACTTCCCGGGCAAGAAGGAAATCGCGGTCGCCGCGCTCGACCGGGTCATCGCCGAATCGCGCGAGAAGATCTTCGCCCTGGCGCAGGACCCTGAAATGCCGCCGGCGGGCCGGCTGTCCAACATGGCCGAGGCGGTCGAACGCTTCTTCGTCGGCCGCGAGGGCGGCTGCCTGATGGGCAGCCTGGCCCTTGAAGTCGGCGACTCGATTCCCGAATTCGGGGAGAGGGTGCGGCTGTATTTCGAGGACTGGAAGACGGCGCTGACCAGCGTGCTGTCGGACCGCTACGGCCCCGACCGGGCCCGGGAGCTCGCCGAGGACGCGATCGCCCGGGCCCAGGGCGCGATCATGCTGATGGAAATCACCAAGGACACTTCCGTGCTTAGGCGGGCCGGCCGCGACACGGTTGCCCTGCTGGCCGGCTAAGGAGAGAGAAGACAATGGAAAAGAACGTCGTCATCGCGGGCTACAAGCGCTCGCCCTTCCATTTCGCCAACAAGGGCCAGCTCACCAAGGTCCGCCCCGACGACCTGGTCGCCGCGGTCGTCAAGGCGCTGGTCGAGGAGACCGGCGTCGACAAGGAGGCCGTCGAGGATCTGATCCTGGGCAACGCCGTGCCCGAGGGCGAGCAGGGCATGAACATGGCGCGCTATGTCGTGTTCCTCGCAGACCTTCCGATCAAGGTCGGCGGCACCACCGTCAATCGCTGGTGCGGCTCCTCGATGCAGGCGATCCACAACGCCGCCGGCATGATCCAGCTCGGCGCCGGCGACGTCTACATGTGCGCCGGGGTCGAGAGCATGACGCGGGTGCCGATGACCGGCTTCAACCCGTCGCCCAACCCGGCGCTGCTCCAGCGCTGGCCGGAGACCTACCATTCGATGGGCCAGACCGCCGAGGCGGTCGCCCAGAAGTATCAGGTGACCCGCGAGACGCAGCAGGAGTTCGCGGTCAAGAGCCACCAGAAGGCCGCGAAGGCGCGCGAGGACGGCCTCTTGAAGGCCGAGATCGTGCCGATCGACACGCCCGACCACGGCACGGTCGACCAGGACGGCGGCATCCGCCCGGATTCGACCACCGAGGCGCTGTCGGGCCTCAAGCCCGCCTTCCTGGAGGGCGGCACGGTCACGGCCGGCACCTCGTCGCCGCTGACCGACGGCGCGGTCGCCGTGCTGGTCTGCACCGAGGACTATGCCAAGGCCAACGGCCTCGACATCCTCGCCCGCATCAAGGCGGTGGCCTGCACCGGCGTCGAGCCGGAGATCATGGGCATGGGGCCGGTCGAGGCGACCCGCAAGGCGCTCGACCGCGCCGGGCTCAAGATCGGCGACATCGACGTGATGGAGCTGAACGAGGCCTTCGCGTCCCAGTCGGTCGCCTGCATCGGCGAGCTCGGCATCGACCCGGAGAAGGTCAATCTCGACGGCGGCGCCATCGCGCTCGGCCATCCGCTCGGCGCCTCGGGCGGCCGGATCACCGGCAAGGCCGCCTCGCTGCTCAAGCGCACCGGCGGCAAGTACGCCGTGGCGACGATGTGCATCGGCGGCGGCCAGGGCATCGCGACCGTCCTCGAGAGCGTCTAGTCAGCAGCAATCCGTAGGGGCGGGTTCCAGACCCGCCCGCCCCACGCACCCGACTTCGGGAGAACAAGTCACATGGACATCAAGAAAGCCGCCGTCATCGGCTCCGGCGTCATGGGCAGCGGCATCGCCGCCCACATCGCCAACGCGGGCGTGCCCGTCACCCTCCTGGACATCGTCCCGGAGGGCGCCCGGGACCGCAACGCGCTGGCCAGCAAGGCGATCGCGGGCATGCTCAAGCAGGACCCGGCGCCGCTGATGCACAAGCGCAACGCGCGCCTGATCACGCCGGGCAACCTGGAGGACGATCTCGACGCGCTCGCCGAGGCCGACTGGATCGTCGAGGTCGTGATCGAGCGGCTCGACATCAAGCATTCGGTCTACGCGACCATCGACAAGCACCGCAAGAAGGGCTCGATCGTGTCGTCGAACACGTCGACCATCCCACTGGCGCAGCTGGTCGAGGGGGCGCCGGCCTCGCTCAAGCCGGATTTCCTGATCACCCATTTCTTCAATCCGCCGCGCTACCTGCGACTGCTCGAGATCGTCGCCGGGCCCGAGACCCGGCCGGAAGCCGTGGACGCGATCGAAGCGTTTGCCGACATCGCCCTGGGCAAGACCTGCATCGACTGCAAGGACACACCCGGATTCATCGCCAACCGGATCGGCTCCTACTGGATCCAGACCGCCATCGCCGGCGCGATGGAGCTGGGCCTGACCGTCGAGGAGGCCGACGCCGTCGGCGGCCGGCCGATGGGCGTGCCCAAGACCGGCATCTTCGGCCTGATGGACCTGGTCGGCCTCGACCTGATGCCCCATGTCGCGCGGAGCCTGAAGGCGAACCTGTCCGCCGACGACCCCTACGTGAAGGAGTTCGCCGAACCGGCCCTGATCGAGACGATGATCGCCGACGGCTATACCGGGCGAAAGGGCAAGGGCGGCTTCTATCGCCTCAACCGCGAGGGCGGGGGACGGGTCAAGGAATCGATCGACCTCTCGACCGGCCACTACGCGCCGTCCAAGCGCGCCCAGCTCGAAAGCCTCGACCTCGGCGCCCGCGATCTCAAGGTGCTGGCCGAGCATCCCGACCGGGGCGGCCGGTTCGCCGCGCGGGTCCTGACGCGCGTACTCTCCTATGCCGCGTCGCTGGTGCCCGAGATCGCCGACACCATCGTCGACGTCGATGCCGGCATGCGGCTTGGCTACGCCTGGAAGTGGGGGCCGTTCGAGCTGATCGACCGGGTCGGCGCCAAGTGGCTCGCCGACACGCTCAAGGCCGACGGCCGCGACGTCCCGGCGCTGCTCGAGGCGGTCGGCGACGGCAGCTTCTACCGGGTCGAGAACGGCGTGCTGCAATATTTCGGCACCGACGGCGCCTATCACGACGTGCCCCGGCCCGAGGGCGTGCTGCTGCTCGAGGACGTCAAGCGGGCGTCCAAGCCGATCGAGCGGAACGGCTCGGCCAGCCTGTGGGACATCGGCGACGGCGTCGCCTGCTTCGAGATCCACACCAAGATGAACGCCATCGATCCCGACGTCACGACGATGCTCGAGAAGTCGCTCAAGATCGTCGAGAAGGAGTACAAGGCGCTCGTCCTCTACAACGAGGGCTCCAACTTCTCCGCCGGCGCCAACCTGGGCCTGGCGCTGTTCGCCGCCAATGTCGGCGTCTGGCCGATGATCGAGGGGATCATCGAGAACGGCCAGACGGTCATGAAGAAGATGAAATACGCGGCCTTCCCGGTGGTCGCCGCGCCGTCCGGGATGGCGCTCGGCGGCGGCTGCGAGCTGCTGCTGCATTCGTCGGCGGTCCAGGCCCATGCCGAGACCTATACCGGCCTGGTCGAGGTCGGCGTCGGCGTCCTGCCGGGCTGGGGCGGCTGCAAGGAGATGGTCACCCGCCAGACGGTCAACAAGAAGCGGCCCCAGGGGCCGATCCCGCCGATCGCCAAGGCGTTCGAATACATCTCCACGGCTCAGGTCGCCAAGTCGGCCCAGGAGGCCCGCGAGATGCTGATCCTGCGCGACGGCGACGGCATCACCATGAACCGCGACCGGCTCCTGTTCGACGCCAGGAAGAAGGCGCTGGATCTGGTCGAGGGCTACCAGCCGCCCGAGCCGGTCGAGCTGCGCCTGCCCGGCGCCAACGGCCGCGCCGCGCTCGACCTGGCGGTCGAGGGCTTCCGGCTTCAGGGCAAGGCGACGCCGCACGACGTCACCGTGTCGGAAGAGGTCGCCCGGGTGCTTACCGGCGGCGACACCGACGTGACCGAGACCGTCACCGAGGACACGCTGATGAAGCTGGAACTGGAAAGCTTCATGAAGCTGCTGCGCACGCCGCCGACGCTCGCGCGAATCGAGCACATGCTGACCACCGGAAAGCCGCTGCGGAACTAGACCCCGTCATAGCGTCGTCCCCGCGAAGGCGGGGACCCAGGCCATCGCCGGCTGGATGCCCGCTCCTGAGCTTGTCGAAGGGCGCGGGCATGACGGCAAGGGAACGAAAGGGAACACACGCCATGCCCATCTACCAAGCGCCCGTCCAGGAGATCCGCTACGTGCTGAACGACGTGTTCGGCTACGAGCGGGAAGTCGCCTCGCTGCCCGGCTACGAGGACGCGACCCCCGACCTCGTCGACGCCGTGCTCGAGGAGGCGGCCAAGCTCTGCGAGAACGAGCTCCAGCCGCTCAATCTCTCCGGCGACGAGGAGGGCTGCCACTACGAGAACGGCGTGGTGCGCACGCCCAGGGGCTTCAAGGAGGCCTACCGGACCTTCATCGAGGGCGGCTGGACCGGCCTGTCCTGCGACCCGAAATACGGCGGCCAGGGCCTGCCCAAGGTGGTCAACTTCGCGTTCGAGGAGCTGATCTCCTCCGCCAACATGTCCTTCGGCATGTATCCGGGCCTGTCGATCGGCGCCTATAACGCCATCGAGCTGTGGGCCTCGGACGAGCTCAAGGACCTCTATCTGCCCAAGCTGGCCGACGGCACCTGGGCCGGCACCATGTGCCTGACCGAGCCCCATTGCGGCACCGACCTCGGCCTGATCCGCACCAAGGCGGTGCCGGCCGACGACGGCAGCTTCAAGATCACCGGCACCAAGATCTTCATCTCGGCCGGCGAGCACGACCTGACCGACAACATCGTCCATCTGGTTCTCGCCAAGCTGCCCGATGCGCCGCCGGGCACCCGCGGCATCAGCTTGTTCATCGTGCCCAAGTTCCTGCCCAAGCAGGACGGCGACGGCTGGGCGCCGGGCGAGCGCAACGGCGTGCGCTGCGGCTCGATCGAGCACAAGATGGGCATCAAGGCCTCGTCGACCTGCGTGATGAATTTCGAGGAGGCGACCGGCTGGCTGGTCGGCGGCGAGCACAAGGGCATGCGCGCCATGTTCGCGATGATGAACGCCGCCCGGCTGGGCGTCGGCGTCCAGGGCCTGGGCGTCGCCGAGGTCGCCTACCAGAATGCCGCCGAATACGCCAAGGAGCGGGGCCAGGGCCGCGCGCTCAAGGGCGCCAAGTATCCGGACCGGCCGGCCGACCCGATCGTCGTCCACCCGGACGTCCGGCGCATGCTGCTCAAGTCCCGCGCCATGACCGAGGGCGCCCGGGCGCTCGCGCTGTGGACCGGGATGCAGATCGACCAGTCGCAGAAGCACCCCGACGCGGACCGCCGCGCCGAGGCCGACGACTTCGTCGCGCTGATGACGCCGATCATGAAGGCGCTGTTCACCGACCACGGCTACGAGGCGGCCAACCTGGCGATGCAGGTCCACGGCGGCCACGGCTACATCCACGAATACGGGATCGAGCAGTTCGCCCGCGACGCGCGGATCACCCAGATCTACGAGGGCGCCAACGGCATCCAGGCGCTTGACCTGATCGGGCGCAAGCTGCCGACCGGCGGCGGGCGGCTGCTGCGCCGCTTCTTCCACCCGATGCAAAAGTTCCTGGAGGAGGCGTCGGCCGATCCGGAGATGGGCGATTTCACCCGGCCGCTGATCAAGGCCTTCGCCAACCTGCAGCAGCTCACGCTGCACATCGCCCAGCAGGGCCTGGCGGACCCGGAGGAGGCGGGCGCCGCGGCGAGCGACTACCTGCGCTTCTTCGGGCTGGTCTCGCTCGGCTGGATGTGGGCGCGCATGGCCCAGGTCTCGCTCAAGAAGCTGGACGACGACCCCAGCGGCTTCCACAAGAACAAGCTCGCCACCGGACGCTTCTACATGAAGAAGGTGCTGCCCGAGACGGCCTCGCTCGGCCTGTCGATCATGGCCGGCAAGAAGACCCTGATGGAAATGGAGGACGCGGCGTTCTGAGCGGCGCCGCGCCCGCCGCGCCTATTTCGGCTTGCGCACCATCCGCTTGCGCCAGCGGGCCCGCCGCCAGCGGCGCTTGACCACCACCGTGCCCGGCATGGCCTTGGCGTCGTCGTTGACCCCGGCCAGCACGTAGATCAGCACCGTGTTCGGCGGCACCTCGGCGAGCGCGGTCGCGGTATAGCGGCGGTCGCCCGGGATCACAGGCGCCCGCTTGACCGGGGCCGTGCCGACCAGCTCGAAGGCGGCGACCCCCGGCGGATGGGTCGGGGCGTGCAGCGGGCGCAGGCGGATCTTGGACCAGCCGTCGTTGGGAACCGTGCCGATCGCGGTGACCGCGATTCGGTTCGGCGCGTTGAGCGACCGGGCGACGGTCAGCCCGTCGATGGTCGGCACCCGCGCGAGTCCGTGGTGGCCGGCACAGCCGCCGAGAAACAGGGCGGCGGCAACGCCGGCAAGTGCCGCTATCCGGTGACTGCGCATCGTACCCCCCAAGCGCCGTATGACTCCGTTCGACCCGGCCCCGCCCGCGGGCGAGCCGGGCCACCGCCCTATATAGCGCGGATCGCGGCGGGAGGCACCCGGCAGATCATCCGCACGTTGCATCGATCCGGCCGGCACCTGCGGCCGATCGCCGCCGCTTGTCTGGAAGCGGGCCCTGCGCGATGCTACATGCGCTGCACGTTGGGGGCGCGATTGGAGCAACGAAGAGCGTAATGAAGGCATGAAGACCGCAAAATTCCATATCGGACAGGTCGTCAAGCACCGGTTCTTCCCGTTCCGCGGCGTCATTTTCGACGTCGACCCGGAATTCAACAACACGGAGGAATGGTGGGAGTCGATCCCCGAGGAGATCCGGCCGAGCAAGGATCAGCCCTACTACCATCTCCTCGCGGAAAATGACGAGACGACCTACACCGCCTATGTGTCGGAACAGAACCTGCTGCCGGACAAGTCCGGTGACCCGGTCGGCCATCCCGAGATCGCCCAGATGTTCGGCGAGCTGTCCGGCGACCGCTACACGGTGCGGCACCGCTACGAGCACTAGGCACGCTCGGCGAGCCGGGAGGAACGGCGCCTAGCGTTCCTGCAGCGAGGAATCGATCAGCCGGTAGAACGGCCCGAGGACATGGTCGAGGATCGTCCGCTGGCCGGTCCGGATGTCCACCGTCGCGGTCATGCCGGTGATGATCGGCAGCTTCTGGCCGACCCTCTCCAGGTAACTCTTGTCGGTGCGGATGCGCACCCGGTAGTAGCTCTCGCCCTGCTTCGACTTGTCGTCCTCGATCGCGTCCGCGCTGATGTCGACGACCTTGCCCTCGAGCCCGCCGTAGATCGAGAAGTCGTAGGCGGAGACCTTGACCGTCGCAACCTGGCCCGGATGCAGGAAGGCGCGGTCCTGGGGCTTGATCTTGGCCTCGACGATCAGGCCGCTGTCGAGCGGCACGATTTCGACCAGCGCCTCGCCGGGCTTGATGACGGCGCCCAGCGTCGTCACCCCGACCAGCTTGACGATACCCTTGACCGGGGAGCGGATGTCGGTGCGCTCGACCTTGGCCTTGCCCGCGTCGATCACCGGCTTCAGCGCGGTGATCTTGCTTTCGACGTCCGCCAGGTCCTTGCGGACCTCGGCCAGGTTGCCGGTCTTCTTCTCGTCCAGCTTGGACTGGGTCTCGCGCAGCGCCGCCTCGGCGCGGGGGACCTTGAGCTTCTCGGTGCGCAGCGACCCGGCGGTCTCGTTGACCTGGCGTTCGAGCCGGATCAGGTCGAACCGCGCGATGGCGCCGGCGGCATAGTCCCGCCGCGTCTCCGCCAGTTCCTGGCGCTCGGATTTCAGCCGCGCCTCCAGCCGGTCCACGGAGCTCTGGATCTCGCGCAATTCCTGCCGTTTCTGGCGAACCTGACGGTCCAGGACTTCGATCTCGGTTTTCTGCTGCTGGCGGCGCGATGCGAACAGCGCCCGCTCACGGTTGGCGGCGTCGGGCGCGCTCTTGACGACCTCGGCCGGGATGGCGACCGCGTCCTTGCCCTCGGCCTCGGCGCGCAGCCGCGCGGCCCGGGCGAGATCGGCGTAATAGGTGCTCAGCTTTTCCTGGTGCAGCGACCGGGAAGGGGTGCTGTCGATGCGCAGCAGCACCTGGCCGGGCGAGACCGTGTCGCCTTCCTTGACCAGGATCTGGCGGACGATGCCGCCTTCGAGATGCTGGACCACCTTGTTCTGCCCGGACGGGATGATCCGGCCCTCGCCGCGGGTGATGTCGTCGATCTTGGAGGTGCTCGCCCAGGCGATGATGACCACCAGGAAGAGGCCGACCGTGGCCAGCAGGATCAGGGCGAAGCGGCGGGCGCCCCGGGTCGCCGTCGAGTCGATGTCGGAGAACAGGCCCCCGGCCTCGCGGTCCGAATAGTCGAAGATCCGGCCGAGCGGATTGCGGATCGAGATCACGACTTGGCCTCCGGTGCCGCAAGTGTCTTGGTGATCGGCTTGAAGATGTACCGGAACACCGACTTCTCGCCGGTCTTGATGTTCACGGTCGCGGTCATGCCCGGGATGATCGGGAGCTTCTCGCCGTCCTTTTCCAGATAGTTGCGCGTGGTGCGCACCCGGATCCGGTAGAAGGTGTCCTCGGCCTTGGCGTCTTCCTTGAGGGTGTCGGCGCTGATGCTGACGACGGTGCCCTCGAGCCCGCCATAGTCGGCGTAGCTGTAGGCCGTGATCTTGACCAGGGCCTGCTGGTTGGCGCGCAGGAAGGCGATGTCGGACGGCCGCACCTTGGCCTCGATCAGCAGCGATTCCTCAAGCGGCACGATCTCGACCAGCGGCTCGCCGGCCTTGATGACGCCGCCCTTGGTGCTGACCCGCAGGCTCTTGATGGTTCCGGTCACCGGCGAGCGGACCTCGGTCTGGTCGACGCGGAAGCGGATCGCCCCAAGCTGTTCGCGCAGCACGCCGGCCTTGTTGCGGGTCTCGTTCAGCTCCTTGCGGATCGCCGAGACCTGCTGTTCGCGCTTTTCCGTGACCTTGGACTTCGCTTCGGCAATGGCGCTTTCGAGCCGCGGCAGCTTGAGCCGTTCGGTGCGCAGCTTGCCGCCGACGTCGACCAGCTCGCGCTCGAGCCGGACCAGTTCCAGCCGCGACATCGAATTGTTGGCGACCATCCGGCGGGCGTCGCGCACCTCGCCGGTCTGCGAGGCGACCTTGTCGGTCAGGCTCTCGATCAGGCTCTTCTGCTCCTTCAGCGACTGTTCGCGCTGCTTGAGCTCCTCGGTAAGGGTCTGAAGCTCCTGTTCGAAGCTCTTCTTGCGCGAGGCGAAGGCGGCCCGTTCGCGCTGGGCGATGGCGGGCGCCTCTTTCAGCACGTCCTTGGGAAACTCGACCGCGTTCCTGCTCTCGGCCTCGGCCTTGAGCCGGGAAGCCCGCGCCAGCAAGGCCAGATATTCGGTTCGCTTCTCGCGGTAGCTGGCCTGCTCGTCCTCGTTGACGACGCGCAACAGGACCTGGCCCTTTTTGACGACTGCGCCTTCCTTGACCAGGATCGCGTCGACGATGCCGCCTTCGAGATGCTGGACGATCCGGTTCTTGCCCGCGGAGATGACGCGGCCCTCGCCCTTGGTAACCTCGTCGACGTCGGTCAGCGACGCCCAGACGCAGAACAGCACCAGCGCGATGCCAACCGCCCACAGCAGCGCCGTGGCGAACCGGTGCGGCCCGCGGATCGCGGCCGCCTGGATCTCGGGCATGAGATCGGTGTCTTCGCGAAACCGCACGGGACGGGGAGGGGTCGCCGGACCTTTCATGGCGGCTATTCCGCCGAGCCCGCGATCTGGCCGCGCGCCAGCCGCTCCAGCACTTCCTCGCGGGGACCGTCGGCGACGACCTTGCCGCCGTCCATCACCAGGAGCCGGTCGACCAGCGTCAGCAGGGAGACCCGCTGGGTGACGACGATCAGCGTCTTGCCGCCGATCGATTCGCGCAGCCGCTCGATGAACCAGTCTTCCGACCCCTTGTCCATCGCGCTGGTCGGCTCGTCGAGGATCAGGATGTTGGGGTCGCGCACCAGCGCCCGGGCGATCGCGATCGACTGGCGCTGGCCGCCCGAGAGGGATTCGCCCCGCTCGCCGATCTGCAGGTCGAAGCCGTGCGGATGCTTGGAGATGAAGTTGTCCGCGCCCGAGATGCGCGCGGCGCGCAGGATCGCGGCGTCGTCGGCATAGGGCGCGCCGACCGCGATGTTGTCGCGGACCGACCCGAAGAACAGGAAGATGTCCTGGGAGACATAGCCGATATTGCGGCGCAGGTCGGCCGGATCGACCTGCTGGATGTCGGTGCCGTCGATCCGGATCGCGCCCTCGTCGGGCTGGTAGAGGCCGAGCGACAGCCGCTCGATCGTACTCTTGCCCGAACCGATCTTGCCGATGACGCCGACCTTCTCGCCCGCCTTGATGGCGAAGGACACGTTGTCGAGCGCCTTCACCTGCTGGTTCGGGTAGGTGAAGGTGACGTCCTTGAACTCGATCGCGCCGCGCAGGTCGGGCCGGTGCACGAAATGGGCGCCCTGGGGCCGCTCGACGGGCATCTTCATGACCTTGTCGAGGGTGCGCAGGCTGACCATGGACTGGTTGAACCGGGTCATGATCGCGGCGATCTGGCCGAGCGGCGCCATCGCGCGGCCGCTCAGGATGGTGCAGGCGATCAGCGCGCCGACCGTCATGTCGCCGCCGAAGATCTGGTACACGCCGACGACCACGACCGCGATGGTTGTCACCTGGGTCGTGAGCGTGGTGATGAACATGGCCAGCTGCGACAGGGTCCGGGCCTTGGCCGAACTCCTCGAGGACTCGCCCACGAACCGCTCCCAGTTGCGCTGGGTGCGGCCCTCGGCGCCGAGGCTCTTGATGGTTTCCAGGCCGACGATGCTCTCGACGAGCAGGGCGTGCTTCTGGGCCGATTCCTTGGCGCTTTCCGACACGATCTTGGTCAGCGGCACCTGCAGGATCAGGCCGCAGCCGATCACGATGGGGACCGCGGCCAGCGGCACGAAGGCGACCGGGCCGCCGATGACGAAGATGATGCCGATGAACAGGAACACGAAGGGCAGGTCGATCAGGGTGACAAGGGTCGCCGAGGTGAAGAAGTCGCGCAGCGTCTCGAATTCGCGCAGCTGGTTGGCGAAGGCGCCGGCCGACGGCGGCCGGGCCGACATGCGGATGCCCAGGATCTGCTGGAAGATCATGCCGCCCATGATCACGTCGGCGCTCCGCCCGGCGGTGTCCACGAAATAGGCGCGCAGGTTCCGGAGCACGAATTCGAAGAAGAAGATGGTGATCACGCCGATGACCAGGACCCACAGGGTCTCCTGGCCCTTGGTCGGGACCACCCGGTCATAGACGTTCATCGTGAACAGCGGCGCGGCCAGCGCGAACAGGTTCACGAACAGGGCGGCGATACCGACCTGGGCGTAGACCCGCCAGAACTGGCGCAGGGTGCCCCAGAACCAGCTCTTGTTGGGCTTGAACTCGGTCGCTTCCGAGCGCTGGTCGAACTGGAATTCCGGCCGCGCGAAGATGGCGTGGCCGGCATATTGCGTCGCCAGCGTGTCGAGCGAGATATCGCTGACGCCGTGGCCGGTCTCGGGCAGCACGACGGCGGCCTGGCCGTCGTCGCGCTTGCGCACCAGGATGCACGCCTTGCCTTCCTTGAGCAGCAGGACGGCGGGCAGCGACAGGTTCGAGATGTCGTCGAGCTTGCGGCGTACGATCCGCGAGGACAGTCCGGCCCGCTCGGCGGCGCGCAGGAACAGCTCGGGCGTGAGTTTGCCGTCGACGAGCGGCAGCCCGGCGGACAGCGCGTCGGCGGACTGGGGCCGTTCGAAGATCGCGGTGACGATGACGAGGCAGTCGAGCAACGGGTCGTCGCGCTGGCTCCGCACGCCGGTGCCCTGCCACATCCGCGCCTCGGGCACGGGCTGGGCCGGAGTGCTCGACGGCGGCGC
>CAMYMQ010000229.1 GCA_947259335.1 uncultured Alphaproteobacteria bacterium
GATCGCCCGGCCACCGGCCGCGCCCGGCGAGCATACCGACGAGGCGCTGGCCGACTGGGGCCTGGAGGTCGACGAGATCACCCGGCTGCGGGCCGCCGGCGCGGTGGCCTGACATGACGGACGGCCTCGATGCCGAAGTTGCGGCGCTGCTGGAGCGGATCGAGAAATCGGAGCTGCGCCCGCTCCATGAACTGAGCGTCGGGGCGGCCCGGGCCCAGTTCGACGAGAACGTGCCCAAGCTCGACCTGCCGCCCGTCCCGATGGAATCCGTCGCCGAGAAGGCGATCGGCCGGGAGAGCGGCTTCGTCCGCTGCCGGCTCTACACGCCGCGCGGGCTGGAGGGCATGGCACCGCTCCTGATCTGGTTCCACGGTGGCGGCTGGACGGTCGGCAGCCTCACCACGGCCGACACGACCTGCCGTGCGCTGGCGGCGGGCGCCCGGTGCCGGGTGCTGTCGGTCGGCTACGGGCTCGCGCCGGAGCACCCCTTTCCCGCCGCCGTCGAGGACGCGATGCTGGTCTATCGCCAGGTCGTCGGCGCGCCCGGGGAGTATGGCGCCGATCCCGCCCGGATCGCGGTGGGCGGCGACAGCGCCGGCGGCAATCTCGCCGCCGCGCTCACCCACCTGGTCCGCGACGAGGGGCTGACGGCGCCGGCCTTCCAGCTGCTGATCTATCCGGCGACCGATCTGGTCAATTCGGGCGACTATGCGTCCCGCCGCGAGAAGGGCGAGGGCTACCTGCTGACCGACCCGACGATGGCGTGGTTCGTCGGCCACTACTGCACCGATCCGGCCGGGCGGACCGATCCGCGCGCCTCGCCCCTGCTGGCGGCCGACTTCGCCGGGCTGCCGCCCACCTATATCCAGACCGCGGGGTTCGATCCGCTCGTGGACGAGGGCGCGGCCTATGCGGGGAAGTTGGCCGAGGCCGGCATTGCGGTGGAGCGCGCCCACTATCCGGGGCTGATCCACAGCTACTTCAATTTGGGCGGGGTGGTGAAGGCGGCCAAGGCAGCCGTCGACGACGCCATTGCGGCCCTGGCGCGAGGCCTGGGTACGGCCCGCTGACCGGCTAGTCCGGCGCTTCGCCACGCCCGGCGACCGCCTCGACGAACCGCGCCGGCAGCGGCGCCGACGCGTGGGCCTTCTGGTCGGTGTTGACCCAGACGATCTCGCCGGTCGACCGCAGATCGACGCCTCCCTTGGGGAAGATCGCCAGGATGAAGGTGACGCTCGTGGTGCCGAGCCGGCCGATCCGGACGCCGATCTCGATCTCGTCGTCGTAGACGACGGGCGCCCTGTATTCGACCAGGGCCTTGACGAGGTGGAAGTCGGTGCCGGCGTCGGGATCGCCGCCAAGCGGATAGTCGTAGTCGAGCCAGCGCAGGTATTCGGTGATGGCGACGTCGAAATAGGTCAGGTAATGGGCGTTGTAGACGACGCCCTGGCCGTCGATCTCGGCATAGCGGACGCGCAGCGGATGGAAGAAGGTGAAGTCGGATCGGCTCATCATTCTGTCGGGGGCGGTGGGTCTGCCATGTGGCGGTCGCGGTTGCGGGCGGCGGCGCCATAGACTAACGCAAGGTCTCGGCGCGGTGGAACCAGGGGAGGCAAGGTGTGACCACACTCGTTATCGGAGCGGGCCTGATCGGGGCCCAGGTCGGACGGATCCTGATCGAGCGCGGCGAGACGCCGGTGCTGCTCGACCGCGCGGCCCAGCCCGGCCCGCTGGCCGAGATCCTGGACCTCGACAGGGCCATCCTCGCGACCGGCGACATCCTGCGGCCGCTGACCCTGGTCGACGCGATCCGGCGGCACGGCGTCACCCGGATCGTCCACACGGCGGCCAACCCGATGCTCACGCTGGGCGCCCAGACCGACCCGGCGGCCGCGATCGAGCTCAACGTCATGGGCACGGTCAACGTCTTCGAGACCGCGCGGGCCTGCGGGATCAAGCGGGTCGTGGTGTCGAGCTCCAACGTCCTCAATCATTTCGTGGCCGGCGGCGACGGCTCCAACGACCCGATGCGCGAGACCGCCTGGCCGCGGCCCACCACCTTCTACGCCTCGACCAAGCAGACCATCGAGAGCCTCGGCCTCAACTACGCCCGCTGGTGCGGCATCGAGTTCGCGGCCATGCGCTACGGCGCCGTCTTCGGCCCCTGGTCCGGCGCGGGCGGCGGCGGGCCCTCCAACATCATGCGCGAGGCGCTCCGAAAAGCGCTCGCCGGCGACGAGGCGGCGATGCCGTCGGGCGCCATGGAATGGGTCTATTCCAAGGACGCGGCGATGGCGACCGTGCTGGCGCTTGAGGCCGCCGACCTCGGCCCCGGCGTCTTCAACACCACCATGGGCGCGCTCAGCAGCCCCGAGGACATGGCCGCGGCGCTGAAGGAGGCGGTCCCCGGCGCCACGGTGCGGATCGAGACGCCCTCGGCGGCCGCGGTGTCGATGCCCGACATGCAGGCGGTGTCCGACCTGTCGGCGGCCAGGACCTATCTGGGCTTCGAGCCGCAATACGGCCTGGTCGAGGGCCTGCGCGACCTGGCCGGGTGGCTGAAAGGGCGGGAGTAGGGGCTTCCGGCACGCCCGCGCCTCGGAGATTTCGTCATTCCCGCGAAAGCGAGAATCCAGCCTGGCCGCCCGTGGACCCCCGCCTTCGCGGGGGTGACGGCCTTGGAACGAGCCTAGTCCTTCAACGCTTCCAGCGCCCGCCTCGCATCCACCGGCTGCCACCACGGCTCGATGCCCAGGTCCCTCGCGATCAGTCCGGCGCTGATATAGCCGGCGCCGCCCGAGATCGCGCCGCCGGGGTGGCAGGCGGAGCCGGCCATGTAGAGCCCCTCGATCGGCGAGTGGTAGCCCCAGTGGTTGTACATCACCTGGTCGGCTGACAGCGCGCCCATGAAGATGCAGCCCGAGCGCATGTTGATCAGCTCCTGGGCATAGGTGCGCGCGGTGTAGGTGTGGGTTCCGAGGATGTTCTTGCGCGTCATGTTGGGCGCGAACTGGGCGAAGCGGTCGATGATCGCTTCCGTGAATTCGCCCTCGAACTGCTCCCACGACCGGTCGCCGATGTCAGGGTCCAGCGGCATGACATGCCAGGCATAGGTGGTGTGCTTGCCTGCCGGTGCCTGGGCCGGATCGTTGACCGACAGCGCGCCCGAGCCGAACTGGATGACGCTCGGCACGCGGCCGTTCTTGACGTCCTCGTGGGCGCTCAGCAGGTCGTCGATCGACTCGGCGCCGACGTTCCATTTCTGCGCCCGGTTCAAGGTCGGGTCGTCGGCCGCCGCCGTGAAGTTCGGCGACTCGTCCAGCGCGAAGTGGACGCCGAACAGGGTCCAGGCCGTGTATTTGAAATCGTCCAGCTTGGTCAGGTAGTCGGCGGGCAGCTGCTCGCGGCCGATCCAGTCCTCGAAGGTCTGGTGGACGTCGGCGGTGCTGGCGACGAACTGGCGGGCGCGGATGGTCTCGCCCTCGGACGTCTCGATCCCGGTTGCCTTCCCGCCCTCGACGACGATGCGCGAGATGTGGGTCTGGTTGCGGTAGTGGCCGCCCGCCTCGACGAACCGCTCCATCAGGCCGCGCGCCAGGTTGAAGCTGCCGCCCCGGCACAGCTGGTAGCCGGTGTCGAGGTCGAAGGCCCGCATGACCGAGCCCTGCGGGCTCTCGCGCCCGGTCGTGTCGACCAGCCAGGTGCCGAACAGCGACACCTTGAACAGGAACAGCAGCTTCACCCACTCGTGCTCGAACAACTCGTCGACCAGCGGAAACGGCTCGCGCCTGGTCACGTCCAGGAACTGCCGGCCGATCTCGGTGCGCGACAAGAGGTCGGCGCGCTCTTCCTTCGCCAGCGGTTCGGAAAACCGCTCGGGCAGCAGGATGTCGTGGGTCGCGCGTTCGGCCTTGGCGTTCCACTCGCGGAAGGTCTCGGCGTCCTTCTTCGAGAACCTGGCGACGTTGGCCAGGGTCTCCTCGAGGTCGCGGCTGAACACGAGCGCCGAGCCGTCCGGGTGCGGCTGGCCAAACTCGTAGCGCGGGGTGACATAGGGCACGGTCTCGCGCAGGCCGAGATCGTGGAACCACGGCGTTTCGGTGATGTGGAAGTGATTGATCGAATGGCTGTTGTGATAGAAGCCGGGCAGGGTCGCCTCGGTCGTCGCCAGCCCGCCGCCGTGCATCAGCCGCCGCTCGACCAACAGGATGTCGAGCCCCGCCTTCGCGAGATAGGTGGCCAGGATCAGCCCGTGCTGCCCCGCTCCGATAACGATGCCGTCGTAGGATTTGGTGTCAGCCATGGGCGCCTCTCAAAAATTCCGCGAAGGTTATCATCGGTTATCAGAGGTTATCTTCCGGGGGCTTTCCCTCTCCCTCGGGAGAGGGATCGTCGCGTTGCCGGATGTCATCATCTGTCATCATCTGTCATCATCAGGCCGGTCGCACCGGTGCTCCCCAAGACGCAGGTAAGAACAAGTAAGGGTCGATCCGGTCGGCAATGGTTGGCCATTCGATCGATATAGGTATTATTTCATATATCGCAACATGATCGGCGACCCTGCGGCTCCGCGAACGGGCGGGTTTCCGGCCCGCCCGCCTGCCGCGGCCGGCACGTCGTCCCTTATTCCGCGAACCCTCGCGCCCGCATCCAGCCGATCACCGTGTCGACCGCCTCCTGCAGGAGCTCGGGCTGGCCCTGGTAGTAGTGGGTCGCGCCCTTGATGACCTTGAACTCCTTGTCGGCGCTGCCCGAGGCCTCGTGGATCTTGCCGGTGTGCGGCTGGGGCACGGCGTCGTCGGCGCTGTTCTCGATCGAGATCATCGGCACCGAGATCCGCCGCGCGCAGGCGATGCCGTCGGCGTTGGAATCCTCGATCGACCATTGCGACAGCCACGACCGCAGGGTCGAGAAGCGGCCGAGGCCGACCGGGCCGGTATTGGCCGTCTCCGGCTTGCCGATCCAGCACCAGCCGGGCCGGCGGTCGTTGGGGTCGAGCGTCGGGTCGATGTAGCGCGGGTCGGCCAGCGTCCGGTGGGTGACGAAGGGCCGCTCCAGCTCGTCGCCGCCGCGCTTGCGCAGCATGGCCAGGTCTTCCAGCACCCGGGCGCGGATCCGGTCGACGCGGGCGCGCTGGGCCTTGCGGTAGGCTGCGACGAAATCGGCCGAATAGGGCGGCTGGTTCGGGTTGGCCGGGTTGTAGATGTCGAGCTCCGGGTCGCGGTCGTCCGGGTTGAGCTCGTCGCGCACCGAGCCGTCGATGCAGTCGAGATACATCTGGGCGCGCGAGATATGCGCCGCCTGGAAGGTAAGCGCGTCGGCCGGGATCAGGCCGGCCGCCGTCAGGTCGACCGGATCGCCCGCCGGGGTCTGGGTGATCGTCGGGTTCTCGGCTTGGGATTGATAGAAGAGGGTCAGCGAGCCGCCGCCCGACCAGCCGCCGAGCACGACCTTCTCGTAGCCCCACACCTCCTTGGCGTGGCGGATATAGGCGCCGAGGTCGAGCGCGACCTTTTCGTAGATCAGGGGCGCGTCGTTCTTCATGTAGCGGCTGGCCGCGCACAGGATATGGACGCCGTGCTTGGCCATCGCCCGGGGCATGGGCAGGAGCTGGAGCGTCGTCGCCGGGTGCATGTAGATGAGCAGCGTCTTGTTGGGCACGCCCTCGGGCACGAAGCGGATGCCCTCGACGTTGACCATGCCCTGGCTGCCCGAGAAGCCGTAGGTCTCGGTGAACTGCGCCGTCTCCGGATACTGGATGTGCACCCATTCGGTGCGGTAGTCGAAGTCGCCTGATTCGGCCATGGTTCCTCCCATTGCGTAGTCCCATCGCGCGTCATTCCCGCGAAGGCGGGAATCCAGGGCTTTCCGCGAGCGTGCGGCGTCGGCATGGACCCCCGCCTGCGCGGGGGTGACGGACAGGGGGTTGGATTTGTTCGTCCGTGAAGCGGCCGAAATCCAAACGGTTTGGCCCCGGGGTGTAAAGTGCTAACTGGTGCAGGCCCGCCATGTGGGCGTGACGGGGCAGGCCCGGTCACCGGAACGCGGGTCCCCGGAGCGCCCGGTCGATGCCGCGACCGAGGGAGATGCCAAAGGGAGAGTGCGATGTACAAGCCATTCGATCTGACCGGAAAGGTCGCCCTGATCACTGGCGGCAACGGCGGCATCGGGCTGGGCTTCGGCGAGGCGGTCGCCCAGGCCGGCGCGTCGGTCTGCCCCAGAGGC
>CAMYMQ010000230.1 GCA_947259335.1 uncultured Alphaproteobacteria bacterium
CCCGAGCCCGTCTACGCCTGGCAGATCGGCGAGGAGGAGCGCCAGTCGGTTCGACGCGCCTGCGCGCTGCTGCGGCCGTTTCTCGCCCGCGCCGGGGCCGGCGCCCTGGTGGACTGCGACGACATCGACAGCTGGGACCGCGCCGATGTCGACCGCAACGCCCATCCCATGGGCGGGACGCTGATCGGCCGCGATCCCGCGTCGTCGGTGGTGGACCCGGACCTGCGCGTTCACGGGGTCGGCAATCTGTTCGTGTGCGGCGCCTCCGTCATCCCGCGCGGCGGGGCGGCCATGGTCACCGGCGTCATCCTCCAGGTCGCGCTGCGCCTGGCGGATCATCTGCGGGCCCGGTTCGCGGGCGGGGACGGGGGCCTCGCCTGAGCGCGCGGGCCCACGGGGGAAGCAGCGCCCCGGCCTCACCGGGTCAGCGCGCGCCGATCCCGGTGTAGTCGAAACAGGGATGCCGGGGGAAAGGCTCCGAGCGATCCCATAGCCGGTCGCCGCGGTAGGGCTTGAGGCTTCCCACACTCGGCAGCGTCAGCGTTGCTTGGGTTGTCTGGGCCCGTTCCCGGCTCCAGCCGCGCTCCAGCTCCTCGCGCGAGAACTCCCGGCCGACGTATTTCTCGACCCCGTGTCTCGCGCTCAGGAACAGGTAATGACGCATCACGAAAGGGTCCGGGTAGACGCGCATGTCGGCGAATGCGACCGCGTGGCCGCCCGATGCCTGCAGATCGACGGGCGCCCGCGTCTGTTTCCAAGCGGTCAGTCGATGGTTGGCGTGCGGCTCGAAGAAATAATAGTGGGACATCTCGGCGACATAGTCCCGCGCCGCGAAGTCCTGCTCCGGGTCGGTCGGCAGGAACACGAACTCGCTGAAGTTGACCGCGTTGTACCCTTCCCGGTCGACGTGGAAGAGCGCGTCGCGAAGGGTCGCGAAGCGGGCGGGGGCCTCGCGGATCTCGTCCGAATCCCAGAGCACGATCCAGTCGGACCTGAGCGTGCGCGCCAGCCGTTCCTTGCGTTCGAGAATGCCGATCCAATCGAAGTAGCCGGGATAGGGGTGGCGCTCGATGTGGACGATGCCCCGGTCGCGGTAGCGGTCGATGATCGCCCGGGTTTCGGCGTTGGCATCGTTGTCGATGACGCAGATATCGACACCCTGCTCGACCATGCCGGCGAAGCAGCGTTCGAGATAGTCCTCGCAGGTGCGCACCGAGATGATGGCGGTGACGCGGAAGTCCTCGGGAGGCCGCCGTTTGCGAAACGCGCCACTCCATCGCGGTCTGGCGGGCCGTTTCACGGGATCGCTCCGGCCCCGGCGCTTGCCAGCCCGGCTTCCTGCCGCGCTTCCGGCGGAGACGATTCCCGCCGGCCGCGAAGCTCATCCCAGATCTCCAGCGCGCGCGATTTCGGCAGGTCGACGTCTTCCCGCAGGACCCTGGCGCCCGCCGCGACAGGCCGTCTGACGACGGCGTCCTTCAAGAGGCCGATCGGGACATACCCGGGGTGCCGCCCGATGTCGACGGCTTCGCCGCGGACCTCGAAGCTGCCGAGGCCGCGGCCGATCGTATCGCCCGGCTCGAGCTGATGCTTCGCGATCGCGCAGACATCGATTTCGGGAGCGCGCCCGTTGGTGAGCAGGCTTTGCCCGCCGGTCACCAGCCGCTTCACCGTCTTGGGAATCTCCAGGTGACAGAGGTGGAAATTCCGCGTCAGCAGATAGTCGGGGCCCTTGCCCAGCTTGAAATTCTCGAGCGCCTGCCGGTGCCGGTCGTCGTGCTCGGCCACGAGGAACACGGCGCCGCCGTTGTTCGGGGCGATGACGTAATCGGAGATGGCCCCGCCCTGGCGTCGCGCCCGTTTCGCCAGGTCGGTCGCTGCCGCGCCGAGGTCGTCCGTCGTCGGACCCAGGAGCCCGTCGCGAAGTATGCCGGCCCCGAGGCCGTTCGCGACCAGGGCCTGCTCGATCTGGATCTTGGTCCCGTCCGTGAAGGACACGACCTTGTCGATTCGGGTCGACAGTTTCCTCGACCAGTGGCGCATCGACGCGAGCGTCGGGGTGTGGTCGAGGAAGCCCTTGCAATTGCCGTAGACGAGGGGACGGAAACCCATTTCGAGAGCGTCCTCGCGGAGCGCCGCGAGCGAGCCGGGCTGATCGCCCTCCGCTTCCGACAGGAGCCCCTTGCCGACGAACCACGACCCCAGCGTCACGTGGAACTCGGCGTTCATCGTCACGACCGGCTTGGCGACGTCGAACGCCGCGCCGACAACATCCGCCGCGTAGATCGGATCGCCGCTGCACTCGACGACGATGTCACAGCCCTTGAGGAATTCGTCTATCGAATTGGTTAGCCATTCGGACCGGGCGAAGCCGGCGACCGAGCCGATCCGACGCCGCGTCAACACCGCCGAGACGGCCTGATCGTCGCGATCCTGCAGGTGCAGGGCCAGGCCACGCGCGATGTAGCCCGTGCCTGCAATGCCCACACGGATCGTCGCGCTCGTCCGCCGAAGCGTCATCGTCGGATCCCCTCAGGCACACACGAAGCGGCCGTCGTTCTCAATTCAGAATGGTCGCGCACGACGCCGCCCTGTCGCCGCTTCATGGCGCGCCCCTTACCGCAGCGCGCCGCCGCCGTCACGACCCCCCGATCAACGACGGCTCGCGGCCATCGGCGGTCACGGTACCAAATTCCCCAAAACAAAGTCGAGGTCGAACGCCGGGGCTCTCGAGGCGCGCCCGGGTCCGACCCGCGATCCGGGTGACGCCGGGTGTCGGCCCGCGGGTACAACCGGCTCAGGGGCTTCATCGGAGAAAGTTGAGTAGGCGTCTTGGCAGGCTGGGGCCGGTCTCCGGGCCCGATCGGTCGCCCGGTGACGGCGGGCGCTCGAAGCGTCGGCGCGACCATTGGGCGCGCGGCTGCACCAATGCGGCAAGGCGTTCGAACGCGTCTGCCGCGGCCGGATCGCCGCCTGCGGCCGCTCGATGCGCGTCATGCCAGGCGTTGATGTACCGGAATAGGGGCGACTGGTCGGGCGTCACCCCACGCGCCGCTCTGTGGCGGCGCAGGCCGGCGACGAGGAACGCGTCGACCTCGGCGCGCGCCTCGTCCAGCGACTTCGGCCAGACCATGCCCATCCGGGCGCCCATCCGCGCCGCGACGGCGCCCCAGTCGAGGAGGAGATCCTCGAAGTGAGCGAACGTGCGGCATTCGCCGCGGGTCGCGGCCTCGGCATCGATGTTGTTCGCGAGCCAGAGAGCCAGTCCGTGGGCGACCGGAAGGCCGTCGCGGGCCGCCAGCGACTGAGCCACCTCCAGCGGGTGGCGGGCCGTCAGGATGAATCTCGGCGTCGCGCCGTGCCGGCGCAGGGCCCGCGACCACAGGGGTGCCAGCCGGCACATCCGGGGGTCCTTGACGACAAACAGCGGCGCGGTGGGAAACAGCCGGCCCAACAGGTCCACCAGCTCGTCCTCGAACTCCCTGGCTGCCGCGCTCCCGGCCCAGGCCGGGTCCAGAGGGGCAGGTTCCAGAGGGGCCGGGTCGGCCCAGTGCGTTCCCAGACGGTCGAGAAGCCGCTCGTGTAGCGCCATGATGTCCGGAGATTCCCAGAAGCCGCGGTCGTTTTCGCCCGCCACCGGCGCAAGCAGCCTCGGCGGCAGTTCGGCACCGAGCAGGCTGACGACGCGGGTTATCGCCGACGTGCCGCTCCGGTGCACCCCCAGCACGACGAGGGCGGTACGCTCGGTCTCCGGCGCCATGGCTATGGCACATCTGCCGGAGAAGTCGCCGGCTCCGGATCGGCCTTGTTCAGGTCCTGCAATATCGCCCTGTTCTTGCGCGCGAACTTGAGGCGGTTGTCCTTCTGGATTTCCTCCTGGAACGCCGGGGTTTCGCGACTGCCGAACTCGAAATGAATGATCTCGAACCGGGGCTCGTAGACGGTCGCGTAGCCGAGCGCGCGAAGCTGCAGGCACAGGTCGGCGTCTTCGTAGTAGGCGGGCTCGAACTGCCGGTCGTAGCCGCCGAGCCGGTCGAACAGCGCCTTCCGGACGAGCAGGGCCGCGGCCGAGGAATAGTGGACTTCGTAGGACACCCCGAAGGCGGGGTCATCCGGGTCCAGGTATCGCCCGATCCCGCGGCAGTGCCCGTCGACCGCGATCAGGGAGCCGGCTTCTTGGAGACGCCCGTTCGGCAGGATTAGCTTGGCGCCGACCGCACCGGCCTGCGGTGTCGCCTCCATCCGGCCGACTGCCGCGGCAATCGACCCGGGCAGGAACACCGTGTCGTTGTTGGAGAGAAGCAAAAGCGGCGCGGAGGCCTGTTCAGCGAGCAGGTTTATCGCCCGCAGGTAGCCGATGTTGGCGGGACTTCGGATCGCCCGGACATTCCGGAAGCGCTCCAGAAGGCGCGGGGTGTCGTCGCTGGAGTCATTGTCAAGGAACAGGAGTTCGTAGTCCCTGAAGTCCTGATCGTGCAGGGACAGCAAGTAGACATAGGTCAGGTGCGCCTTGTTGAACGCCGGACAGAGAATGGAAACCTTCGGCTTCGTGGGCCTCGCCAGCTCCAGCGTTTCACCCCGGTCCAGAAAGTCCCGAAGCAGGGCTTTGGACTGTCGCGTGAACTGGGCGCGCGCGTGAAGGAGCTCCGCCAGGGGCCGGCTTTCGATGGACCGGGAGACGAACCGGTACAAGCCGCCG
This sequence comes from uncultured Alphaproteobacteria bacterium, assembly GCA_947259335.1. GTDB lineage: Bacteria > Pseudomonadota > Alphaproteobacteria > Bin65 > Bin65 > CAMYMQ01. The sequence goes on from CAMYMQ010000230.1 coordinate 4,700, forward strand.
GGCAGGATCCGGATGTCTATTCCCAGGCCCTTGAGGCAGGACAGGAATGGGCGGTGCCGCTTCACTGACCAGGGCGCTCGCGCGGCCGCCGGCCCGGAACCGGCGTGAGAGTGCACGGAGCGATCCGGTGCCGACGTTCCACGGGAGGCGATCGCGTCATTCGGGCGAACGGGCATGCTGCCCGCCCTTTCGCCTGTCTTCGTCCACGAGGCTCATCAGGTAGGTGCCATAGCCGCTGCCCGCCATCGGCCGGGCCAGTCCGGCCAGGTCGGCATCGGAGATCCATCCGCGCCGCCACGCGACCTCTTCCGGGCAGCAGATCCTGAGCCCCTGGCGCTCCTCCAGCGTCCGGATGAATTGAGCCGCGTCGACCAGGCTCTCGTAGGTGCCGGTATCCAGCCAGGCGAAGCCGCGGCCCATGACCTCGACGGTGAGCGCGCCGGCCTCGAGATAGGCCTTGTTCACGTCGGTTATCTCCAATTCCCGCCGCGCCGACGGGACGAGCGCCGCGGCGATGTCGAGCACGCGGTTGTCATAGAAGTACAGGCCCGTGACGGCGTAGTGGGAGCGCGGCTCGGCGGGCTTTTCGGCCAGGTCCACCGCGCGGCCGCCCGCGTCGAACGTCACCACGCCATAGCGCTCGGGATCGCGCACGAAATAGCCGAACACCGTGGCGCCCGTATCCCGGGCGGCCGCGCGGGCCAGCAGGTGTTCGAGACCGTGTCCGTAGAAGATGTTGTCGCCGAGAATGAGCGCGACCCGGTCGTCACCGACGAAATCGCGGCCGATCACGAAGGCTTCGGCTATCCCGCGGGGCTCGGGCTGGACGGCGTAGGTCAGCCGTATCCCCCAGGCGGCGCCGTCGCCGAGATGGTCCTCGAAGAGCTGCCTGTCCTGCGGCTTGGTGATGATCAGGATGTCCCGCACGCCCGCCAGCATCAGGACGCTCAGCGGGTAGTAGATCATCGGCTTGTCGTAGACGGGCATGAGCTGCTTCGAAATCCGCAGCGTGAGCGGATGCAGCCGGTTGCCGTCCCCGCCCGCCAGGACGATGCCTTTCATGGCCCGTCGCCCCCGGCCGGCGCGAGCGCCCGGGCGGGCGCCTCCGCCTCCTTCAGGTGTCCGAGCACCTCGTCCAGCGCATCCTGCCAGGGGCGGAGCGCGAGGCCGAAGCGGTCGGTGAATTTCGTGGTCGCCAGGGAGGCGTTGGCGGGCCGCCGCGCGGGCGCTGGATCGACCTCGCTGGAGACGGGGAGAAGACGCGGGGCGGGTCCGTTCCACGGCGCGCGGTTGAAGATCGCCCGGGCAAAGTCCAGACGGCTCACCGGCGCGCCGCCATTGGTGACGTGGTAGGTGCCCCAGGCCGTCTCGTCGCGCAGCGCCCCATCGGCGGCGGCGAGGAGCGCCTGCGCCAGGTCCCGGGCATCGGTCGGCCGGCCGATCTGATCGTCGACCACGCGCAGCCGCGCGCGCTCCCGCCCCAGGCGCAGCATCTTTTTCACGAAATTGGCGCCGTGCGGGCTGAACAGCCAGGAGGTCCGAACGATCAGGTGACGGGGATTGCGCGCGGCGACGGCACGCTCGCCGGCCGCCTTGGAGGCGCCGTAGACGTTGGCGGGTCCGACCGGATCGTCCTCCGTCAGGAGGCCTTCGCTGACGCCGTCGAAAACGTAGTCGCTGGACAGCTGGATGATCGCGGCTCCGATCCGGGCGGTCGCGGCGCCGAGCACGCCCGGCGCGGTCGCATTGATCCGCCAGGCCGCGGCGCTCTCCGATTCGGCCCGATCGACTGCCGTATAGGCCGCCGCGTTGATGAGGATATCGGGCTTGGCGAGGGCGATCGAACGCTCGAGCGCCGCCGCGTCGGCGAGATCGGCCGCGTCTCGTCCCAGCACCGTGCGATGCCAGTGCGGCGGGAGGGGCGCGGCCTGTAGCGCGCGGCCGAGCTGGCCCGTTCCGCCCAGGATCAGCAGGCGGGTCATGCCG
>CAMYMQ010000231.1 GCA_947259335.1 uncultured Alphaproteobacteria bacterium
CCGAGGGCTGGAACGCGTGGATCGTCACCTTGAGCGCGTCCCCCGGCTCGGCCCCGTCGATGAAGACGGGGCCGGTGACCGGATTGACCTTCTCGAAATCGATGTTCGGCACGTCGGCGACGGTGCTGTCCTTCGACAGTTGCCCGCCGGAGGCGTCCGGACATTCGAATTCGATGATCGTTCCCGGCGCGACGGTCATGACGGGCGGGATCGAATGATCCCACCCGAAATGATGATGCGCCTCGTGGATCGTGTGATGAGGCTTACTGTGCATCTGTCACGGTCACCGCGTCGTAATGGACCGGGATATGGACCGGGTCGACATAGAGCGCATCGTCGCCGCCCATGCGGGCCGAGCGGATGGTGAAGCGCTGCTCGTTGAACACCGGCGCCCAGGGTGCGTCTTCCATCACCTTGAGGAAGATCTCGCCCCACAGCTTCTCGCGCTCCGCGGCCTGCGCCGGGTCGGTCATCGCGTCGGCCTTCTGCGCCATCGCGTCGAGTTCCTCGTTGCAGTACCACGCCCAGTTCCAGCCGCCCTGGACCGCGCCGTCGCAGCCGAGGATCGGGCCGTAGAAGTTGGACGGGTCGGGGAAGTCGGCGATCCACGCCATGCCGCCGGACCAGATCATTGGCGCGGTGCCGTTGCCGCCGGCGTCGATGACGTTGGCCTGGGCCAGCGACTTGATGTCGACCTTGATGCCGATCGCCGCCAGGTCCTGCTGGATCGCCTGGGCGATGCGCGGGTTGGGGTCGGTGTTCATGACATACATCTCGGTCTCGAAACCGTCGGCGAGACCGGCGTCGGCGAGCAGGGCCTTGGCCGCGTCGGGATCGTAGGCGTAGCCCTCATAGTCCTCGACATAGCCCGGCATCGTCGGCGGCAGCGGCTGGTTGGCCGGCACGGCGCGGCCGTTGATGATGCGCACCACGCGATCCTTGTTGATCGCCATGTTGACCGCCTGGCGGACACGCACGTCGTCGAATGGCTTGGTGTTGACGTTCATCGTGATGTAGCCGGTGTGGAGCTGGCCGCCCTCGACGATGCGATCCTTGTATTCGGGATCGTCCTTGACCTCGAGGAACTGCGCCGGCGGGATGCCGTCGCCGGGGATGTCGACCTCGCCATTCTTCAGGCGAAGCAGCGCCACCGTCGGCTCCTGGCCGACCTCGAAGGTGATCTTGTCGAGATTGGGCACGCCCTCGCGCCAGTAGTCCTGGTTCTTCTCGAAGACGAGCCGCTGGCCGAGGGTCCATTCGGTCAGGTTGTAGGCGCCGCTGCCGACCGGGTGCTTGCCAAAGTCGGCGCCCCACTTCTCGACCTCCTCCTTCGGCACGACATGGCCGAAGTTGATCGCCATGACATGCAGGAAGGTGGCGTCGGGACGCGACAGCTTGAACTCGACGGTCATCGGATCGACGACGGTGATGCCCGACAGGCCGTCCGCGTCGCCGCCCGACATCTCGTCATAGCCGGCGATCGAGCCGAAGAAGCCGGCGCCGGGGCTCTGGGTCTCCGGGTTGACCACGCGCTCGATCGAATACTTGACGTCCTCGGCGGTCACTTCGCGCCCGTTGGCGAACTTGACGCCGGGACGGAGTTTGAAGGTGAAGGTCGTGCCGTCCGGGGAAATCTCGTAGCTCTCGGCGAGATCGGGGATTAACTCGGTGGTGCCCGGCTTGTAGTCCATCAGCCCGTCGAACAGGCTCTTGATCATCGACCAGTTCTGCCAGTCGTAGCCGATGGCGGGATCGAGAGTAGAGACGTCGTCCTTGTAGGTGATGACGATTTCGCCGGCGGCCTGGGCGGCCGACGATGCCGCGGCGATTGCCATGGCGGCGGCGCTTGCCAAGAGAACTCGCTTCATGTTCCTGCTCCTTCTTTCTTCTGCGCGATGTCCGGGACCGGCTCTTGCGGCCCGTCCCCGGACGATGGATTTCCTCACCTCAACTTGATCCGCGGATCGATCAGCGGTGCGATCAGGTCCGCGACGAGATTGCCGATGACGATGGCGCAGGCCGAGACCAGCGTGACGCCCATGATGATCGGGATGTCGACACGCTGGATCGCCTGCCAGGCAAGCTGGCCGATGCCGGGCCAGCCGAAGACGCTCTCGACCACGACGATGCCGCTCATGAAGTAGCCGATGTCGATGCCGATCATCGCGACGATCGGCAGGATGGCGTTGGGCATGGCATGGACCGCCATGACGGTGGTCGGCCCCAGCCCCTTGGCGCGCGCCGTGCGGATGTAATCCTGGCGCAGCACGTCGATCATGCTCGACCGCATCATCCGCGAATACCAGCCGGCGCCGAGGATGCCGAGGGTGATCGACGGCAGCACCAGGTGCGAGAAGGTGCCGTAGCCGCCGATCGGGAACCAGCCGAGATAGACGGCGAAGACGTAGAGCAGCAGGATGCCGACGACGAATTGCGGGGCCGAGACCGCGACGAAGGAGACGACCATCAGCGACTGGTCGATCCGCCCGCCGCGGCGCATGGCGGCGAACAGCCCCATGCTCAGGCCGATGGCGAGTTCGCAGACAATCGCCCCCACCATGAGGAGCAATGTCGCCGGCAGGCGGGCGGCGATCAGGGTCGCCACTTCCGTCTTCTGGAGATAGGAGCGGCCGAGGTCGAGATGCAGCAGGCCTTCGAGGTAGCGGCCGTACTGGACGTAGAGCGGCTGGTCGAGGCCGAGCTGCTGGCGGATGTTCTCGACCGTCTCGACGGTGGCGCTGCGGCCGGCAATCTGGCGCGCCGGGTCGGCCGGCAGGATGTAGAGCAGGACAAAGGTGATGAACGTGACGCCGAGCAGGATCAGCGCCGCCTGGATCAATCGCCGGAGCAGGTAGGCCGCCATCAGTAGCGCCCCTTCTGCGTCGGATCGAGAATGTCGCGCAGCGCGTCGCCAACGAGATTGAAGCCAAGCGCCAACAGGATGATGGCGACACCGGGAAAGAAGACCAGCCAGGGCGCGGTGGTGAAGTAAGTCTGGCTCTCGTAGATGATGTTGCCCCAGCTCGGGATCGGCGGCTGGACGCCGATCCCGAGGTAGCTCAGCGTCGCTTCGAGCAGCACCGTGGTCGAGATGCCGAGCGTCGCCCAGACCATGATCGTCGGCACCAGATGCGGCAGGATGTGGCGAAAGAGGATGCGGGCGCGGCCCGCTCCGATCGCCGACTCCGCCTCGACGAAATCGCGTTCGGCCAGCGACCGGGTCTCGGTGTAGGTGACGCGGGCGATCTGGGTCCAGTTGACCATGGCGATGACCAGCGCGACGATCCACAGGCTCGGCTGGAAGATCGCGGCCAAAACGATCGCCAGGAGCAGCGCCGGGAAGGCCATCATCAGGTCGGTGAAGCGCATCAGCACCGCGCCGACGATGCCG
>CAMYMQ010000232.1 GCA_947259335.1 uncultured Alphaproteobacteria bacterium
CCTGGAGCGATCCGGCGATCGTCGCCTCGGCCGGGCGCACCGCCGACAGCGGGCTCGCCTTTCTGACGGCGATGGCCGAGCGCGCGCTGCCCGCGCCCGCCATCGCGGAGACGATGGATTTCACGATCGCCGAGGTCGGACCGGGCCGGGCGGTCTTTGCCTGCACGCCCCAGTCGATGCACTACAATCCCATGGGCGGCGTGCATGGCGGGCTGGCGGCCACCCTGCTCGACAGTGCGACCGGCTGCGCCGTGCACACCCAGTTGGACAAGGGCTTCGGCTTTACGACAATCTATCTGACCGTCGAATATTTCCGGGGCCTGACCGACACGGTGGGCGAGGTCCGGGCCGAAGCCGAGGTCGTCCGGTCGGGCAAGCGCCTGGCGGTCGCCGACGGCCGGCTGGTCGGCGGCGACGGAACCGTCTACGCCCGGGGCACGGCGACCTGCCTCATCTTCCCCTTCTGACCGGGACGCGGGCGCGGCGGCCATGTCTCCCCCATCGGCACCCGATATCCGCATCGCGGCAGTCGAGGACGCCAACGGCCTGGCGCATGTCCGCAGCCTGTTCATGGAATATGCCGAGTGGCTCGACGTCGACCTGTGCTTCCAGGGTTTCGATACCGAGATGGAGCAGTTTCCGGGATTCTACAGCCCGCCCGGCGGCCTCCTGTTGCTCGCCCGGGTCGACGGCGCACCGGCCGGCGCGGTCGGCCTGCGGCCCCTCGACGACGGGGTCTGCGAGATGAAGCGAATGTATGTCCGGCAGCCCTGGCGGAACCTCAAGCTCGGACGCCTGCTGGCCGAGCGCGTGATCGGCGAAGCCCGCCGGCTCGGATACTGCAGGATGTGCCTCGATACGCTCGCCCGGCTCACCGCCGCCGAAACGCTTTACAAATCGCTCGGCTTTCGCCGGATCGACGCCTATTACGACAACCCGCTGGACGGCGTGCGCTACTACGCGCTCGACCTCGTCGGCGAGAACTCCGGGGAGGAACCATGAGCCACCACAAGATCGCCGTCATCGCGGGCGACGGCATCGGCACGGAAGTCGTGCCCGAGGGCATCCGCGTGCTCGAAGCCGCCGGCGCCAAGCATGGCGTGAGTTTCGATTGGACCGAGTTCGACTGGAGCTGCGAGCGCTACGCCCGCGACGGCGCGCTGATGCCCGAGGACGGGATCGACCAGCTCCGTCCGTTCGACGCCATCTTCCTGGGGGCGGTCGGCTTTCCGGGCGTGCCCGACCATGTTTCGCTCTGGGGCCTGCTGATCCCGATCCGCCGGGCGTTCGAGCAGTATGTCAACCTGCGCCCGGTCCGCCTGCTCGAGGGCGTGCCCTGCCCGCTCGCGGGCCGCAAGCCGGGCGACATCGACTATCTGATCGTCCGCGAGAACTGCGAGGGCGAATATTCGGAGATCGGCGGCCGGCTCTATCCCGGCACCGACGCCGAGATGGCCGTCCAGGAGACGGTGTTCACCCGGCGCGGGGTCGACCGCATCCTGCGCTACGCCTTCGAACTGGCCCGGACGCGTGACCGCAAGCACCTGACCTCGGCGACCAAGTCGAACGGGATCATTCATACCATGCCGTTCTGGGACGAACGGTTCGCCGCCGTCAAACAGGACTATCCCGACGTGAGCACCGACCAGTTCCACATCGACATCCTGGCGGCCCATTTCGTGCGCAATCCGGACTGGTTCGACGTCGTCGTCGGCTCGAACCTGTTCGGCGACATCCTCTCGGACCTGGGTCCGGGCACGACGGGCACCATCGCGATCGCGCCGTCGGGCAACATCAACCCGGAGCGCGAGCATCCGTCCATGTTCGAGCCGGTCCACGGCTCGGCGCCCGACATCGCGGGCAAGGGCATCGCCAACCCGATCGGCCAGATCTGGTCCGGCGCGATGATGCTCGACCATCTGGGCGAGGCGCAGGCCGCCGCCTCGGTGGTCGCCGCCTTCGAAGACGTGGTGCGCGAGGGCCAGGTGCTCACCCCCGACATGGGCGGGACGGCGACGACCGAAGAACTCGGCCGGGCGGTGGCCGAGCGGATCTAGGGTGCGGTTGCCCGCCTACTTCCCGCCGAGCGCCCGGTAGATCTTCCGGCCCGCGCGGCCGGTCGGCGGCATGCCCAGCCGGGCCTCTTCCTTCTTGATCGCCGCACGGCTCAGGGGGCCGATCTTGCCGTCAGCCTCGCCGATATCATGGCCCTTTGCGATCAGAAATTTCTGTAACGCCAGACGCTGCGCCCGCGAGAGGCCGGGATCGTCGGTCGGCCACGGGGTCCGGAAGGCCGGGTAACCCGCCAGCCGGTCCGCCAGGTGCGAAATCGCGAGCGCGTAGGATTCGGCGTGGTTGTAGGCGTAGATGGCGTCGAAGTTGCGGAAGGTGAGAAAGCCGGGCCCCTTCGGACCGGCCGGCAGGAGCAGCCCCGCCCGGGCGGCCCCGGTCAGCGGCTTGCCGTCGGCGCGGACCACGCCGCGCCTGGCCCAGGTCGACAGGGACACCTTTTTCCGGCGCCCGGTCGGGCCGTTATAGGTATCGGGCACCCGCACCTCGAACATCCAGGACTGACCGGGCCGCCAGCCGGCGCGGCGCAGGTAATTGGCGGTCGAGCCCAGGGCGTCGGGAACCGACTCGATCAGATCGCGCCGACCGTCGCCGTCGAAATCGACGGCGAGCCGCTGATAGGTCGACGGGATGAACTGGGTCTGGCCGAAGGCGCCGGCCCAGGAGCCGTAAAGCTTTTCGAGCTTGAGGTCGCCCCGGTGCACCAGCTTCAGCGCGGCGAGCAGCTGCCCGCGCCAGAACTTCTCCCGCCGGCCGCCCCGGCAGGTCAATGTCGCCAGCGCGTGAGGCAGGAAATAGCTGCCGGTGATGCGGCCATAGTCGGTTTCCACGCCCCAGACCGCGGCGATCACGTGCCGGTCGACACCGAAGCGCTTGGCCGCCTCGCGCAGGGTCCGGTCGTGCGTCTTCATCATCGCCCGGCCGTCCGCAACGCGCTGATCATCGACGAGGTAGGCGAGATAGTCCCAGATCTTGTGCCGGGATTCGGGCTGCACCTTGGAGACACGCAGCACCTTTTCGTCCGGCTCGGAAATCTTCAGCGCCCGGTCGGCCAACGCGGCGCCGATGCCGCTCCGCACGGCGGCCTGCTTGAGCCCCGCGACGCAGGATGCGAAATCGGCCGCGCCGGCCGGGGCCGCAGAGGCCAGGACCATCGCGCCGGTCAACAAGGCTTTTCGCATACCAGGACTCCCGTTGGTGTCGTTCAGTGACTCATACGGCCGGGGGGCATCAAAACATGGGCGCCGGTCGGTGTCATGGTACGGCTATCGACGGGCAATCACGAACAGGCGCCGGAACGGAAACAGGGTCCGGCCGTCGGCCCGGCGCGGGTAGGCGGCGCGCACCCGCTCGCGATAGGCCAGCTCGAAACCGGTCCGGTCCGGCTCTTCGAGCGCGTCCAGCAACGGCCGCAGCCACGTGCCCTTGGTCCATTCCGCCACCGGATCGTCGCCGTCGAGGACCTGGAGATAGTCGGTCTCCCAGATGTCGATCGTCGCGGCATGCGGTGCCAGCAGGCCATAGTAGACATCGGGTTCCGACACCGGCGGCGGCCTGAGCATCGGCTCCAGCCGGTCCCTCCAGGGGCCGGACCGGGCGGCGTCGGCCATCGCCGTGTGCGAGGGCGCGCCGAAGTTCCGCGGCATCTGGACCGCCAGGACGCCACCGGGCGCCAGGCTGTCGATCAGCCGGGGAAACAGGGCTTCGTGATCGCCCAGCCAGTGCAGGGCGGCGTTGGAATAGATCAGGTCCGGTGGCGCTGCGGGCGCCCACTCGGCCATGTCCGCCTCGACCCATTTGACGTCGGCAGCTGCGGCGCGCGCTTGCGCCAGCATGTCGGCCGAACCGTCGACACCGGTGAGGGCGGCGGACGGCCACCGGTCCCTGAGCAGAGCCGTGACGTTGCCCGCGCCGCAGCCCAGGTCGACGATCCGCTTCGGATCGGCCAGGTCGATCCGGTTCAGCAGGTCGACGGCGGGGCGCAGCCGGTGGCCGGAGAAACGCAGGTACTGGTGCGGGTCCCACGCGGTTCGATCCGCCATTGCTTGTTCCCCTCTCGGCGCGGCGCCACTGCGGCCTGTCGGCTGGACAGGCCGCCGAGCCCCTCCTATCAATCGCGCGGTGCCGACGGCAAGGCAAGGGAGCGATATGCGCGGCTACGACCTGTTCTTCGACGATTTCTCGATCGGCGACGAGTTCGCCAGCGCGGGCGAGACCGTCACCGAGAGCCAGATCATCGATTTCGCGATGATGTGGGACCCGCAACCCTTCCACACCAACGTCACCCACGAGCGCACGCACGCGGTCGGCGGCCTGATCGCCAGCGGATTTCACACGGTCTGCATGACCTTCCGGCAGTTCCTGGGCGACGGGGTCATCGCCGCCGGCAACCTGTCGAGCCCGGGGATGGACAAGTTGCGCTGGCACCGGCCGGTGCGGCCGGGCGACACGCTGCGCGTCGTCACCAGGGTGATCGCCACCCGCGCCTCGCGCTCCAAGCCCGACCGCGGCACGGTCACGATGGAGCACACCACGCTCAATCAGGCGGACGAGGTCGTCTTCAGCTGCGAGTGCGTCCACATGCTCAAGCGGCGCGGCGCCTGAGCGGCCCGGCGCGACTAGGGCTCGACCCTACTTGGGCTTGACCTTCTCGTAGCCCGCCGGAATTTCGAAGACGGCGGGATCGACGGCGCCGATCCGGAGGTTCCTCATTTCGATCACGAGTTGCCGGGCCTTGCCGCCGACCGTGGTCTGGCCCTCCATCCGGATCATGATGTTCTGCGGCGTCAGCCATAGAAAGCCGGCGAACGTCCGGCCACGCGGACTGCGGCCCTGGAGCCGGAACTTGACGGTTTCGACACCGCCGAGGGTCTCCGGGCCGACCCGTTCCAGAGCGGCCCCGCGGGCGAGCGACTTCACGGTGTCGTGGGCATCGGGATCGAGCGGCCGGATCGAATAGCGCTTCAGATCCGGGAACAACATCACCGTCCGGTCCTTCGTCCGGTCGACGATGGTCACGAACCGGGTTCCGAAGGCCGCCAGTTCGCGGCGGACCCGCTGGGCCGTGTAGTCGATGCGGATGGTCAGCGGCTGGGCTGGCGGATACCGGATCACCATCGTACCGGTGAAGTCGACGGTCGGTCCGGGGAGCGAGTCGGCCAGCGCCGGCGCCGCCCAGACCCAGCAGACGGACAAAAGGACGATCAGGCCGCGCAGGCGAACTGGCAGGATCGCGGGCATATTCACTCGTCCCTCGCGGCTGTTCGGCGCCACACCTATCGCTTCTTGGGCGGCGGCAGGGCCTTGTAGCCCTCCGGCACCGCCAGCAAGGCGGAGTCGACCGGCCCGACGGTCAGCGTCGACAGGGTCATCGATATCTTCTGCTTCTGCTTGCCGCGCGCGATGGTTCCCTCGAGCCGCACCACGATGCGCTCGGCCGTCACCCAGGCGATTCCGTCAAACCGGTCGCCCGTTCGCGCCTTGGCGTTGACCTCCATCCGCTCGACCTTGCGGCCGAGCAGGGTCTCGTCCCCGACCTTGCGGCGCTTGGTTTCCGGCTGCGAGACACCGAAAAAATAGTCGGGCTGGGCGTAGGCCGTCGCCCGGTATTCCCGGCGGTTGAGCAGAAGCAGCAGGTTCTTCTTGGCGAGCGTATCGACGAGAAGCGCCACCGGTTCCTTGCCCGCCAGGAATTCGAGGCGCTGCTTGGCGGCGGTGTAGTAGAGCCGCGCCTTGCGCACCTGGCCCTCGCCGTTCCGGAATTCCATGTCTGCGGTGAAGTCCACGGTCGGCGGGCCCCACGCGTCCGCGTCCGCGGCCCCGACCGGGACCGGGGCGGTGACGGCGACAATCAGCAACAATCGGGCTGCGAGTTTCTTCATTCGGGAAAGTCCTGTTGGTTAGGCCGCCGCCAGGGCAGACCGGCCCTCGGCATCGTGGAGGTCGAGCATGCGCTCGCACCAGTCCGAAAGCGGATCCCCCGCTTCCAGGGGCGCGGCCGGGCTCGAACAGCGGGCCCATTGCAGCGTCCCGAACAGCGCATAGTCGGGATAGAGCGGCGCGGCGCCGCCCAGATAGGCCGCCTCGGCGAGCAGTAAGCGGGCCGGCTGGAGCACGGCGCGGAACCGGGCCAGATGCGCCTCCCGGTCGGCCCTCAGCGCCGCCAACGGCTTGCCGAAGCGCTTTTCGCGCGTGGTCCGGAAATAGTCTCGGTCGACCGGGTCGACAATATCGTACACGTCCGGAATGATGGCCGCGGCGAGCGGCGGGTTGACCGTGAGGTCGACCCAGCCGTTGAAGAATTGCGCAAAGCGTCGGCCGCCCGCATCGCCGAACAGGCTGGGCCTATCGGGATAGCTGTCTTCGAGATAGCAGGCGATCGACCAGCTGTCGCCCAGCGCCGTATCGCCGTCCCTGAGAACCGGGACCCGGCTGTGGTTGGCGAAGGCGACCCGCTCCGGGATCTCGGTAAAGCGGCACGGCACGGTCTCGACTTCCAGCCCCTTGTGGGCGAGCGCCATCCGCGTGCGCCAGCAATAGGGGCTGAAGCGCCTGTCGTCGGCGCCGGCGAGCTCGAAAAGCTGTCTTTGCGTTGCCATTGCGCGGACCTCTGCCGTTCCGGCCGGGACGGGCGGCCGGCGGTGTTGCTAGCACGGATGCAACCGGCTGCACAGCCGCCTGCCGGCGCCCGAATCGGGCCGATGGCGTGACAAATGCTGCGCTGCGTCACATTGTCTCCGAAGCGGGTGTCGGTTTGACGGAATACAAGGCTCTCCCTAAACTCCGCCGCGTTCGCGAACACCCCTACATGTCCGCAAGGATCGTATACATGACCGCCCCTACCGACCAGCCCGGGGTCCGACCAGTCGTTCCCAATTTCTCTTCCGGCCCCTGCGCGAAGCGGCCCGGCTGGACCATCGGCGCACTGTCGGAGGCCCTGGTCGGCCGCTCCCACCGCGCGACGCCCGGCAAGGCGCGCCTCAAGGCGGTGATCGACCGGTCGCGCGCCATCCTGGGCGTGCCCGACGACTATCGCATCGGCATCGTGCCGGCATCGGACACCGGCGCCGTCGAGATGGCGCTGTGGTCGATGCTGGGCCCGCGCGGCGTCGACGTGCTCGCCTGGGAGAGTTTCGGCAAGGGCTGGGTCACCGACATCGTCAAGCAGCTCAAGCTGGAGGACACCCGGGTCCTGGAAGCCGACTACGGCGCCCTGCCCGCCTTGGCCGACGTGGACTTCGACCGCGACGTGGTCTTCACCTGGAACGGCACGACCTCGGGCGTGCGCGTACCCGGCGGCGACTGGATTGCCGGCGACCGGCAGGGCCTGACCATCTGCGACGCGACCTCGGCCGCCTTCGCCATGGCGCTGCCCTGGGACAAGCTCGATGTCGTCACCTATTCCTGGCAGAAGGTACTCGGCGGCGAGGCCCAGCACGGTATGCTGGTCCTGAGCCCGCGCGCCGTCGAACGGCTGGAGAGCTACAGCCCGCCGTGGCCGTTGCCCAAGATCTTCCGCATGACCAAGAGCGGCAAGATCAACGAGGGCATCTTCAAGGGCGAGACGATCAACACGCCCTCGATGATTTGCGTCGAGGACGCGCTGGACGGCCTCGCGTGGGCCGAGGGCGCGGGCGGCCTGCCGGGCCTGATCGACCGGGCCGAGGGCAATCTGGCCGCCATCGCGGCCTGGGTCGAGAAGACGCCCTGGGTCGACTTCCTGGCCGAGGACGCCTCTATTCGCTCGTGCACGTCGATCTGCCTGAAGATCGTCGATCCGCGCGTCGCCGGACGCTCGGAGGACGACCAGCGCGCCTTCGCCAAGGCGTTGGCCAAGCGTCTGTCCGACGAAGGCATCGCCCATGACATCGACGCCTACCGCGACGCCCCGCCGGGCCTGCGCATCTGGGGCGGCGCCACGGTCGAGCGGTCCGATATCGACGCGCTTCTGCCGTGGCTCGACTGGGCCTTTGCCCAGTCCGTCGACCAGACGCTGGCCGCGGCCTGACCGCCGCGTCCCCCACTCACGCGACCAGAACCCAACGAGCTTCCAATATGCCGAAAGTCCTGATTTCGGACAAAATGAGCCCGCGCGCAGCCGAAGTCTTTCGCGAGCGCGGCGTTGCCGTGGACGTCAAGCCGGGCATGTCGCCGGACGAGCTGAAGGCCGTCATCGGCGAGTATGACGGGCTGGCGATCCGCTCCGCCACGAAGGTCACCGGCGACATCATCCAGTCGGCGACCAACCTCAAGGTGATCGGCCGCGCCGGCATCGGGGTCGACAACGTCGACATCGGCGAGGCCACCGCCAAGGGCATCCTCGTGATGAACACGCCCTTCGGCAACTCGATCACCACCGCCGAGCACGCCATCGCCATGATGTTCGCGCTGGCGCGGCAGATTCCGCAGGCCGATCGATCGACCCAGGCCGGCAAGTGGGAAAAGTCGAAATTCATGGGCGCCGAGCTGACCGGCAAGACGCTCGGCATCATCGGCTGCGGCAATATCGGCACCATCGTCGCCGACCGGGGCCGGGGCCTGCACATGAAGGTCCTCGCCTTCGATCCGTTCCTCGCGCCCCAGCGGGCGTCCGAGCTGGGGGTCGAGAAGGTCGAGCTGGAAGAGCTGTTCCGGCGCGCCGATTTCATCACCCTGCACACCCCGCTGACTGACGGGACGCGCAACCTGATCGATAAGGACGCCATCGCAAAGATGAAGGCCGGCGTGCGCATCATCAACTGCGCCCGCGGCGGCCTGATCAACGAGGCCGACCTTAAGGAGGCCCTCGACGGCGGCCATGTCGCCGGCGCCGCGCTGGATGTCTTCGAGGTCGAACCGGCCAAGGAAAATGTCCTGTTCGGCAGCGAAAAGCTGGTGGCGACGCCGCATCTCGGCGCCTCGACCGAAGAGGCGCAGGAGAATGTCGCGGTACAGGTCGCCGAGCAGATCTCAGACTTCCTGTGCACCGGCGCGATCACCAACCCGATCAACATGCCGGCGGTCTCGTCGGACGATGCGCCCAAGCTGCGGCCCTACCTGGCCCTCGCCCGCCAGCTCGGCGGCTTCGCCGGGCAGATCACCGAGTCGCCGCTGCAGGCCGTGCGCATCAGCTACCAGGGCCACGCGGCCTCGCTGAGCACCAAGCCGCTGACCGCCGCCCTGCTCGAAGGGCTGCTGGCCCCCCTGCTCGAAGGCGTCAACATGGTCAACGCGCCGATCCTCGCCAAGGAGCGCGGCGTCGACGTGACCGAGGAAACGGTCGAGAAATCGGTCGACTATCAGACCCGCATCAAGCTCGAGGTGACCACCGACCGGCGGAGCCGGACCGTGTGCGGCACGCTGGTCGGCGGCGACAAGCCACGCATCATCGATGTCGAGGGCATCGAGATGGAAGCGGCGCTGGTCGACGACATGCTGTTCGTGCGCAACGAGGACAAGCCGGGCTTCATCGGCGACCTCGGCAGGGCGCTGGGCGATGCGGGCATCAACATCGCCACCTTCCATCTGGGCCGGTCGGGTCCGGGCGGGGATGCCATTTCGCTGATCGCCGTCGACCAGCCGGTCGAGGGCGACGTCCTCAAGGGCATCCGCGAGTTGCCGCACGTCAAACAGGCCCGATCTCTGCGTTTCTGACCGCCGGCCGGTCCGCACCGGCGGCGGTTTCGTTTCAACGCCGTTTGCACCGGACGGCAGATACCGCTACAAGCCGCCCGCCGGATCACAACAGGCCCCAACACTCCAGATCGACATGACGGACGCCAACCACACGGCGCTGCTGCCGCCGGGCATGCGGGACATCCTGCCGCCCGACGGTGCCCATGCGGCCACGATCGTCGAGAAGCTGCGCGCGAGCTTCGCCCGCTGGGGCTACCAGTGGGTCAAGCCGCCGCTGATCGAGTTCGAGACATCGCTGCTCAACGGCGCCGGCGGCGCCATGGCCGGCGAAACCTTCCGGCTGATGGACCCCGTTTCCCAGCAGATGATGGGAATTCGCGCCGATATCACCCTGCAGATCGCGCGCATCGCCGCGACCCGGTTGCGCAACGAGCCCCGGCCCCTGCGCCTGTCCTACTACGGCGACGTGCTCCGGGTGCGCAGCAAGCAGCTTCGCCCCGAGCGCCAGTTCACCCAGATCGGCGCCGAGTTGATCGGCACCGGCGGATCGGCGGCCGACGCCGAGGTCGTGCTCATGGCCGCCTCCGCCCTGGCCGACCTGGGGGTCACGGACCTTTCCATCGACCTGACCTTTCCGACGCTGGTCCCCAACCTGTGCGCCGCCTTCGGGATCGACGGGCAGCAGCTCGCCGCCTTGCGCGCCGCGCTCGACAGCAAGGACAGCGCGGCCGTGGCGCTGGCCGCGGGTGCGGAACACGCGGCGCTGTTCCAGGGCCTGCTCCACGCGGCCGGCCCGCTGGAGCCGGGGCTGGCGAAGCTGTCGGCGCTGGACCTGCCCGAGGGTACGCGGGGCGAGGTCGCGCGGCTCTCGGAGGTGGCGAACCTCGTTCGCGAGACCGCGCCGGAGCTGACACTCACACTGGACCCGATCGAGTTCCGCGGCTTCGAGTATCACACCGGGCTGAGCTTCACGATCTTCCGCCGGGGCGTGCGCGGCGAGGTCGGCAGCGGCGGGCGCTATGTCGCCGGCCGCGACATCGAGGGCCGCGACACCGAACCGGCGACCGGCTTCACCCTCTATCTCGACACCATCCTGCGCGCCCTGCCCGCTCCGGTGCGCGGCCGGCTGCTCTATCTGCCTCACGGCACGAGCGCCGCGGACGC
>CAMYMQ010000233.1 GCA_947259335.1 uncultured Alphaproteobacteria bacterium
CGCGGACGCGGCCCGCTGGCGTGGCGACGGCTGGGCGGCGATCGCCGCGCTCGTTCCCGGCGATGCCGAGAGCGAGGCGCGACGGCTGGGGTGCAGCCACCTCTTGCGCGACGGCGCCGCCGTCGCGCTCACGGACGAATAGGCGGAGCGGAGAATGGCGAACGTCGCGGTGGTCGGCTCCCAGTGGGGCGACGAGGGCAA
This sequence comes from uncultured Alphaproteobacteria bacterium, assembly GCA_947259335.1. Taxonomy (GTDB): domain Bacteria; phylum Pseudomonadota; class Alphaproteobacteria; order Bin65; family Bin65; genus CAMYMQ01. The sequence goes on from CAMYMQ010000233.1 coordinate 202, forward strand.
GGGCAAGATCGTCGACTGGCTGAGCGAGCGCGCCGAGGTCGTGGTGCGCTTTCAGGGCGGCCACAATGCCGGTCACACGCTGGTCATCGACGGCGTCACCTACAAGCTCAGCCTGCTGCCATCCGGCATCGTCCGCCCCGGCAAGCTGTCGTTCATCGGCAACGGTGTCGTGATCGATCCCTGGGCCCTGCTCACCGAGATCGAGACGATCCAGGCCAAGGGCGTGGACATCACGCCGGACCGGCTGAAGATCGCCGACAACGCGACCCTGATCCTGCCGCTCCATTCCGAGCTCGACCATATCCGCGAGAATGCGAGCGGCGCGGTCAAGATCGGCACCACGGGCCGGGGCATCGGCCCGGCCTATGAAGACAAGGTCGGCCGGCGGGCGCTGCGCGTGTGCGACCTGGCCGATGTCGGGGGCCTCGAAGCCAAGATCGAGACGCTGCTGCGGCACCACAATGCACTGCGCCGCGGACTCGGCGCCGAGGAAGTCGATCCGGCCGCCCTGCTCGCGTCGCTCGAGGAGCTGGCGCCGAAGATCCTGCCGTTCGCGGAGCGCATCTGGGAGCGGCTCGCCGACCTGCGGCACAAGGGCCGGCGCATCCTGTTCGAGGGCGCCCAGGGGACGATGCTCGACATCGACCACGGGACCTACCCCTTCGTGACCTCGTCGAACACCGTCGCCGGCCAGGCCGCGATCGGCTCGGGCCAGGGGCCGGGCGCGATCAACTACGTGCTCGGCATCACCAAGGCCTACACCACGCGGGTCGGAAACGGGCCCTTTCCCACCGAGCAGGACAATGAGATCGGCAACCGGCTGGGCGAGAGAGGCCGCGAGTTTGGCACCGTCACCGGGCGCAAGCGGCGCTGCGGCTGGTTCGACGCGGTCATGGTGCGCCAAGCGGTCAAGGTCGGCGGGATCAACGGCATCGCGCTCACCAAACTGGACGTGCTGGACGGCTTCGACACGCTGAAGGTCTGCGTCGGCTATCGCCTCCACGGCGAGACGGTCGACTATTTCCCCGCGGCCACCGGAGACCAGGCGATCGCCGAGCCGGTCTACGAAGAGCTCCAGGGGTGGCAGGAGACCACCCAGGGCGCACGGACCTGGGCCGACCTGCCCGCGACGGCGATCAAATACGTCCGCCGCATCGAGGAACTGATCGAGGCCCCCGTCGCCATGCTGTCGACCAGCCCGAAACGCGAAGACACGATCCTGGTGCGCGACCCGTACTCGGATTAGGCCTTCGAAAAGCCTAGATCTGCGTTATCTTCTCCGCGCATACGTCAATCGGGGGGTTCAGGGAGTGAAGGAATGAAGTTGGTCAAGACACTCAGCTTGATGGTCGCGGCAGGTCTCGCGACGGCGCCGCTGGCCCCTGCCGCGGCGCAGGACAAGCCGAAGACCAAGGCCGTTCCGCCATCCATCTCGAACCTGTCCGCCGGACAGGCCCGGCGCATCGACGCCATCGCCGGCTCGCTGATGCGGTCCAATCGGATCAAGGGGCTGTCCGTCGGGGTCGCCGTCAACGGGCGGGTCGTCTATGCGCGGGGCTACGGCACCGACCGCGGCACGCGCCCGGCGACCAAGGATTCGATCTATCCGATCGGCGAGATCACCCAGCAATTCACCGCCGGCTCGCTCCTGCTCTGGCAGCAGCGCAAATACCGCAACGCGCCGCGGGTCACCGTGAACGACGCGCTGACGGAATATTTCTTCGGCGTCGCCCATTGGGGCGGCTCGAAACTGTCGAACCTTCTGACCCACACGTCCGGGATGCCCGAGCTCAAGGACTCCATTTTCTTCGAGGAGCGCCTGTATTCCCGCGTGAACTCCGAGCGGATCCTCGACTTCATCAAGGGCCGCGACCTCGCCTTCAAGCCCGGAACGGCCTTCCGTTACAGCCACTCGAACTACTTCCTGATCGCGCAGGTGATCGAGATCGGGCTGGAGCTCTACTACCACGACTTCGTCAAGACGGACATTTACGAGCTGCTCAAGATGGACCGGTCGAGCTTCCTGTCGCGCCAGCCGCTGCGGCAGCGGGCGCAGGGCTATGACGGCGCGAAGAAGGTCCGCGAGGTCAATCCCGCGATGTTCTTCGGCAGCGCCGACGCAACCTCGACCGTGATCGACCTTATGAAGTGGGACGCCGGCGTGATGCGCAGCAAGATGTTCACCAAGCTGTCGCGCGACACCTTCTTCGGCAAGTTCGTGCAGGTAAAGGCGATGCGGGCATCCTTCGGCGCCGGGTTCTTCGTGCGCACGGTGGGCGCCTGGAACGAGTATTTCACGATCGGAAACCTGCCCGGGTTCAGCGGCATCAACAAGATCCTGCATCGTCCGACGAGCGGTGACGACACCTATGTCGTCATCCTCACCAATGCCACCAACGTGAAGGGCCTCGACCGCGCGGCAACGGCGATCGGCAACGCCGCCCGCTGACCGTCCCCTTCAGCCTTTTCCCTAGACCCGCGGCACGATCCGCAGCACCGGCCGCGGCTCGGGCGGGCCCGGGTCCCGGGGGTCGGCTGAATCGAAGGTCTGCGACGGTTCGGTCCACGATTCCACGATCTCGATCAGCGCCTCGGTCGTCTTGATCGCATGGTCGCGCTGGGCCTCGTCCCACCAGGGATATTCCAGCGGCGGCTCGCCCCGTTCGCGCCGGATCAACTCTTCATAGCTGTGCTCGTCCGGGCGATCGTAGCGATAGGCCTGCTGGATCTCGCGCAGCATCTCCTCGACGACATGCATGGTCGACCGGAAGCGGACCCACTTGTGCGCCTCCCAGTTCACGTCGACGTCCCATTTCGGCCCGGTCGCGAAGCGGTCGGCCAGCATGCGGCCGGCGCGGCGGCCCCGGTTGGCGAGATCCTCGACGACGTCGCCGGGCATGTTGAGGTTGATGCCGCCTTCCTTGCGCTTGAGGATGATGTGGACCACGCGGTCGCGGTAGCCGGGGACCCGGGCCTGCTCGTTGTCGACCCAGTTCTGCGCGACCTCCTTCACGGCGCCCAGATAGCCGAACAGCTTGGGCCGTCCGTCGGCGTCGAACCGGTGCCAGATCGCCACCCCCCGCTCGCGATAGCTGCGCGGCATCCACACCTCGTCGTCGGGCAGGTCGACATGGGGCGGCCGCAGGTTGATCGCGAAGGTCGGCCAGCGGGGCAGCGGCTGGTCGAAGAAATGAACCGGGAAGTTGCTGGCGATGCCGCCATCGGAGAACCAGCAGCGCTCCGGCTTGGGCGGCGTCCGGGTATGGTCGCGGGTCCAGTCGATCGTATAGAGCGGCACCGCGCTGAGCAGCACCGGATAGGCCAGGCTGAGGCGGACGCCGACGGCCACCGGCATGTCCTTCGCCAGGGGCAGCGGCACCAGGGGCGCGAACTTCGCGGTGACGTCGGTCAGGTTGGCATGGTCCACCATCCAGTCGACCAGCCGTGCCGGGAACAGGCGGCGCAATTCGGCGGGATCGAAATAATACTGGCCGATGCCCTTCTCGCCCGGGTCCTCGAAGGGAACCCGCAGCGGCCGGCCCTGGGTCAGGTTGGTGGTCATCATCTGCAGGTTGACGCCGTGGCCGTTGCCGCCGTCGCCGTCCCACAGGTCGCCGAAGGTCAGCGGCGGGTCGGCCTCCGGATTGCGGCCCGCGATCCGGTCGACGGTGTCGGCGACCCAGTTGGTCAGCGGCACCCCCTTCCCGGGATTTTCGTCGTAGCCCGAACACATGCCGTAGAAATTCTCAGGAATCTTGCGCAGCACAATATGGGTCATCGCGCCGAGAATCGACACGACGACGCCGACCAGGCCCAGCGCCGCGGCGGCGGCGATCAAAGCCCAGAAGGACAGCCCCGAGCCGTCCACCGCCGCGACGGCCACCAGCGCCAGTCCCGGAACGCTTCCCACCAGGGCGGCGACCGGAAAGCTGCGCAGAGCGGCGGCGATCACGTTGACCGCCCGCCCGACACGGTTGCGGCGCCCGCGCAGGGTGGCGGCGAAAACATTGAAGAAGGGCGCGATCGCCGGCGCCGGCTGGAACAGGGCGAAAAGGTTCGACTTGCGATCGCGCCGGACGCTCTCGGCGAACCATCCCGGAAGGGCCGCCAAGGCCTCGAACCCGCCGGTCTCGGCGTCGCGGGCGTGTTCGGCGGCGGCGGTATAGGCGGCGGCGATCGCGCCGGCGGAGGTGCCGCCGATATTGCGGAAGTGGAACACCTTGGCCAGCTCCACCGTCGCCATCGGATAGACCACGCCGCTGGTGATGCCGCCCTTCATGACGACGTCGCAGTAACGGATGGATGGAGAGGGTGTCTCGGGCGGCTTGCGCCGCCGGAACGGCATCCGCCGCCGCGCCTTGCCGGCGGCGTCTCGCGCCGGTTTCGGCCGCGTCCGCTTCTTGCGTTCAGGCACCCGCCCCTCCCCGGACTTCTGTTCTTGGGCAGGCAGCATAACGGGGGCCCGCGATCGCGGCACCCCCGTCGTATTCATGTCCGTCCGGCAGAGGGATCAGGCGTCAAGGCCGACTTTCTGCTCGATGACCATGTTCTTCATGGACTTCTGGAGCTTCTCGAAGGCACGCACCTCGATCTGGCGCACCCGCTCGCGGCTGATGCCGTATTCCTGGCTCAACTCCTCCAGGGTGAGCGGCTCGTCGCGGAGCCGCCGCTCGGTCAGGATATGCCGCTCGCGCTTGTTCAGCGTCTTCATGGCTTCCTGGAGCATGTTGCGCCGGACGCCCAATTCCTGCCGGTCGGCCAGCAGGGTCTCCTGGTCGACCTGCTGCTCGTCGACCAGCCAATCCTGCCACTCGCCGTCGCCGTCGATCCGCAGCGGCGCGTTGAGCGAATGGTCGGGCGCGGCGAGCCGGCGGTTCATCTGCACGACGTCGTCCTCGGACACCTTGAGCTCTTCCGAGATCTTGGTGACGTTCTCGGGCGACAGGTCGCCTTCCTCGAGCGCGCGCAGGCGGCCCTTCATCTTGCGCAGATTGAAGAACAGCTTCTTCTGGGCCGCCGTGGTGCCCATCTTCACCAACGACCAGGAATGCAGGATGTATTCCTGGATCGAGGCGCGGATCCACCACATCGCATAGGTCGACAGACGGAAGCCGCGCTCCGGATCGAAGCGTTTGACCGCCTGCATGATGCCGACATTGCCTTCCGAGACGAGTTCTGCGGTCGGCAGCCCGTAGCCGCGATAGCCCATGGCGATTTTCGCGACCAGACGCAGGTGGCTGGTGACCAGCTTGTGCGCGGCGTTGACGTCGCCGTGCTCGCGCCAGCGCTTGGCGAGCATGTATTCCTCGTCCTGCGACAGCATCGGAAAATTCCGAATTTGCTGAAGATAGGCGGACAGATTGCCTTCCGGCCCGATCGAAGGGATGGCAGGCAGCGTCGCGATCGTCGATCCACTCGTCATGTCAGATTTGCTCCCACTGTGGGCGGACGAAGACCGGTCGGCTTGATCCTTGTCCTTTGTTTTTCTGTCACTCATGTGGGGATCCACCTTTGACATTTCAATCAGATTCTCCCGGCACTTAGCTCACTCACTCGACCTATAATAATTCCAATTTATTGATCAACTCTTTCATATCCATGGGTAAATCAGCCTCAAATCGCAACGTCTCGCCGGTCGCCGGATGCTCGAAGCCGATCACGGCTGCGTGCAGCGCCTGCCGGTCGAAACGCTGCAGCGCGTCACCGGCCTCCTGTCCGCGATCCCGCCCGGGCAGGTTTCTCTGGCGACCGTAGACCCGGTCGCCGACGATGGGGTGCCCGCGATGCGCCATGTGAACGCGAATCTGGTGCGTGCGTCCCGTGGACAGGCGGCAGGATATGAGGCTGACGGCATCGGCGAAGCTCCGTTCCATCTTGTAATACGTGCGAGCATGCTTCCCTCCGTCGCTGACCACCGCCATTTTCGTCCGGTGGGTCGGGTGACGGCCGATATTCCCTTCGATCGTGCCGTTCAGCGGCCGGGGCACGCCCCAGACCAGGGCCCGGTAGACCCGCTCGATCGTATGGTCCGCGAACTGGCGCGCCAGGTGCCGGTGCGCGCGATCGTTCTTGGCGGCGATCATCAGCCCGCTGGTGTCCTTGTCGAGCCGGTGCACGATGCCCGGCCGCATGACCCCGCCGATCCCCGACAAGGATGCGCCGCAATGGGCGATCAGGGCGTTGACCAGCGTCTGGTCCAAGCTTCCGGGAGCAGGATGCACCACCATGCCGGCGGATTTATTTACACAGATCAAGTCGTCGTCTTCAAAGACCACATCGAGCGGGATAGCCTGCCCGGCCGGCTGCGGCGGTACGGCCGCGGGAATCGACACCTCGAAGGCGTCTCCCGTCCGCACGGCATACGCCGGATCCCGCTGCGCCGCGCCACTCAAAGCCACCCGGCCGTCCTTGATCAGTTGCTTGATCCGGGTGCGGGAAAGAGCGTCGATCGCGCCGGCGAGCCAGGCGTCGAGACGCGCGCCACCATCGCCCTCTCCGACCGTGACGGTTATGCTCGACTCGACCGGCGTCGCCGCTATTTTTACCGCCTCGCTCATCCACCACCGATATTCAACAGGACCGGACCGCCCCGCATGAAAAAGATGCTCACCGCCAGCGTCATCGTCATGGGCGTGCTCATTCTGGCAGGCACGGTTGCGCTGGTCATCGGTATCATGAAACGCGCCGATTCAAATGGAATCGCCAGCCGCCCGGTCCCGGACGCGGCCAAGGGCGTTCTCGTCCGCCTGAAATTGCCTCAGGACACGAAAGTGCGCAGCATGACGCGGACGGACAAGGGCCTGGCCATTCTGGTCGCCATCCCCGGACAGGGCGACTGGATCTATGTCGTGCCGACCGAGGGCGACGGCCCAATCGTGAAGATCGCGGTATCGGCGGAGTAGCAGGCATGAACTTCGCGAGCGACAACGTCACCGGCGTGGCGCCCGAGATCCTCCAGGCGATTGCCGCGGCGAACGGACCGGTGGCCGCGGCGCCCTATGGCGACGACGATATTTCGCAGGGTCTGGATGCCCTGTTCAGCGAGTTGTTCGAGGCCGACTGCCAGGTCTTCCCGGTCGCGACGGGAACGGCGGCCAACGCCCTGTCGATGAGCGTCATGTCGCCGCCGTTCGGCGCGATCTACGTCCTGTCCCACAGCCATGCCAACGCCGACGAATGCGGCGCGCCCGAATTCTATACCGCCGGGGCCAAGCTGATCCCGATCAAGGGCGAGAACGGCAAGCTGACCCGGTCACTGTTCGATCAGGCCCTGGCCGAACAGGGACCGGCCCACGGCGTGCACACGGTCCAGCCCGCCGGAGTATCCGTCACCCAGGCGACCGAGATGGGAACGGTCTACGCCCCCGAGGAGATGCGCGAGCTGTGCAGCTTCGCACGGGCCAACGATCTTTACGTCCATGTCGACGGCGCCCGGTTCGGCAACGCCGTCGCCAGCCTCGGCTGCCGGCCGGCGGAACTGACCGTGGCCGCGGGCGTCGACATCATGTCCTTCGGCGCGACCAAGAACGGCGCGATGGCCGCCGAGGCGGTCGTGGTGTTCAACCCGGAACTGGCCGACACCCTCGGCTTCCGCCGCAAGCGGTCCGCACACCTGTTTTCCAAGATGCGCTTCCTGTCGGCCCAGCTCGAGGCCTATCTGACCGACGGGCTATGGCTCAAGCTCGCCGGACAGGCGAACGCCATGGCGGAGCGCCTCGCCGATGGCCTGACGGATATCGACGGCGTCGATATCCTGTGTCCGGTAGAGGCCAACATGATCTTCGCGCGCTTCCCCGTTACCCTGGTCGAGCATCTGCACGACGGCGGCTTCTGGTTCCATCACTGGGGCGACGCGGATCTGCCGACCGTGCGGCTCGTCACCGCATTCAATACCGACCCGGACGACGTCGACCGGTTCATCGACGCGGCCCACGCCCACACAGCCGAACTCTGAGCGCCGGCGGCAGCGCCGGCCGGATGCCGGAATAACGCCGGATGCAGGCGGCGCGCCTCAGCCCTTGCCGTGTCCGCCCGAGGCCGGCAGCTTGGCCAGCTCGGCGATGGCGTCGAGATCGGGCTCGAAGCCCAGGCCCGGCGCCTGGGGCAGGTCGAGCCAGCCGTCCTTCGGCGCGGGCAGGTCCTTGTACATCTTCTTGCAGCACTCGACGGCGACATAGTGGTACTCGGCCAGCGTGCCATTCGCCATGCCGGCCTGCAGGTGCATGTTGTGGTGGATCCAGGCGCCGCCGTTGGCGATGTTCACGTTGAAGGCCTGGGCCATGCCGGCGATCTTGGCGCACTGGGTATAGCCGCCCGTGATCGCGACGTTGGGCTGGACCACGTCGACCGCATTGGCGGCGAGCAGATCCCGGAAGCGGAACGACAGGCCCTCGTTCTGGCCGCAAGCGAGCGGGATCGAGGTCTGCCGGCGCATGTCCGCCATCTGGCGCACGTCGTTCTGGGTGATCGGTTCCTCGAAGAAGGAAATACCGAGCGGCTCCAGCCGGCGCGCCAGCTTGACCGCGTGGTAGTGGTCGAGGCTGCAGTTGGCGTCGATGTAGATTTCGACCTCATCGCCGACGGCGTCGCGAACCGCCTTTACCCGCTCGTAGTCGTCGGCGATCACGTCGGGCAGCCGCCGCGGCTCGTCGCGGCGCTGGAGGGCCGAGTTGCCAACCGTCATCTTGAGCCGCTTGTGGCCGTTCGAGACCCACAGCTTTGCCGCCTCGGCGAGCTGGTCGCGGTCGAAGAAGCCGAAGCCGAAGGTGGCGTAGGTCGGCACCCGGTCGCGCGCGCCGCCAAGCAGCTTGTAGACCGGCTGGCCCAGCGCCTTGCCCTTGATGTCCCACAGCGCGATGTCGAGCGCCGCGATCGCATGGGCGGCGTAGCCGGTCTGGCCCCGCGGCGCGAGCAGCCAGTAGAGCTTGTCCCAAACCCGTTCGGTCAGCCGCGGGTCATCGCCGATGATGGCAGGCCCGGCGACCTTCTCGACAATCGAGGTGATCACCTCCTCCTCGGTGATGGCGGTGAAGCCATAGCCCGAAATGCCCTCGTCGGTATGGACCGCGACGAAACACATGCTCAGGCTCATCGGCTTGTTCAGCCCGAGCACGTCGATGCTGATCGGGATGTTGAGGGGCGAGGCCTCGACGGCGGTGATCTTCATGGGGTCATGCTCTCGTTCGATGCTGGCCGCGGCATCGGGCACGCCGGCGACTCCTCGTACCCCGGGAAATATCAACAATGCCCCCGGCACGGCCATGTGATTCGCGGCGCGAAGCCATAAGTCCAGGTTAAGGGATCGCCGCCGAAGCCGCCTCCGTCCCGGCCTCACGGTGGAGACTGTCGAGCAGCATCCGCGCGGCCGGCGCGAGCCCGGCGCGCCGTCGCCGGACGATGGCGAGCCGGCGGCCCCACTCCATTCCCTCGACCGCGAGCACCTTCAGCGACCCGTCGTCGCCTGTCGCACCGATCATCGCCCGGGGAAAGAAGCTGAGCGCGTCCGACTGCCGGAGATAGGCCATGAGAAACAGCACGGAATCGGATTCCGCCGCGATGTCGAGCGGCCCGAGTTCATGCTCCGCGACCAGCTGCTCGAAGCGCTGCCGCGCCGAATGCTGGCGCGGCGTCACCGCCCACGGATAGTCGCGCAGGGCGGCGAGCGGAACCGGGCGGTCCGATTGCAGGGGATGGCCGCTGCGCGCGACCACGGTCACCGGGCTGTCGAACAGGGGCTCCTGAACCAGCGACTCGTCAAGTGGCGTCTCCGACACCGTGACCACCGCAAAGTCGAGATCGCCATACATGACCTCGCGGATCAGGTTCTCGGGCCGGCCTTCGCGGACATGGACCCGAACGCCGGGGTGCTCGCGCCGCAGGCGGGCGACGGCCTCGGGCAAGACGATGGCGCCGAAGCTGGGCCGGGCCCCGATCCGGACCACGCCGCGGCTGGTTCCCTTGAGTTCCCCGATCACGCCGAGCGCCCGGCCGATCTCGCTCTGCACCAGCCGGGCGTGCACGGCGAGGGACTCGCCGAACACCGTCGGCGTCATCCCCCGCGGCCCGCGGTCCAGAAGGCGCACCTGCAAGAGTTCTTCCAGCCGGCGGATGCTCTTGCTCAGCGCCGGCTCCGAGATGCCCAGAATTTTGGACGCGCGGCCGAGCGACCCGCTCTCCAGCACGGCGAGAAAATGATTTAGGTGACGAAGCTCCATGCCTTAACCTGAAGTTACTGCTTTGCGCCGTAGCGATAATTGTCGCGCCAAGGTTCGAGTGTCAATTTGGGTGCAGCCTGCACGTGCCAGCACAGCGTCGGCCCGGCATCCGATCCCGCCGGCGGCCGATGACCGGCGATGGCCCTTGCCGCGCCCCGCCGGGACCGAACGGACGATGGCAGGGAGACCCAAAAATCAACGCAGCGGAACAAACCGACAAATGGAGGAAATGATGCTCAGGAAACGCCGCACCGGATTTGCGCTCGGCCTGCCCGTGGCCGCGGCTCTCGTTGCCCCGGCCCTGATCGCCGCGCCGACGGTCGCCACGGCCGCCTTCCCGGAGAAGCCCATCAAGCTCGTCGTCCCGTTCAGGGCCGGCGGCGGCAGCGATGCGCTCGCCCGCCAGCTCCAGGCGGTGATCAAGAAACACAACCTGCTGCCGCAGCCGCTGGTCATCGTCAACGTGACCGGCGCGGGGGGAACCATCGGCTCGAAGAGCGTCCTCAACGCCAAGCCCGACGGCTACACAATCCTCCAGATCCACCAGGAGATGCTGGCCGTCTCGGCCGCGGGCCGGGTCACCTACAAGCCCAGCGACTTCACTCCGGTGATCCAGACCACCCAGGCCTGTCTCTACCTCGCGGTCCCGGCCAGCCAGCCCTTCAAGACCTTCAAGGAGCTGGCCGACTACGGCAAGAAGAACCCCGGCAAGCTCAAGCAGGCCGACATCATCGGCGGCGTCGGCCACTTCCCGGCAGTCATGCTGATGAACGCGACCGGCGCCCGCTTCGGCATCGTCCAGTCGGGCGGCACCTCGAAGCGGTTCGCCATGATGAAGGGCGGCTTCGCCCAGCTCGCCTTCATGTCGCCGGGCTGGATCAAGCGCGGCGGCGACCAACTGCGCGGCCTGTTGTGGCTCGGCCCGACCCGCCATCCGGCGGCGCCGAACATGCCGACGGCGAAGGAACTCGGACTTGATGTCTCGGCCTGCCTGAAGCGCCGCTTCTGGGCCCCGAAGGGCACTCCGGCCGACCGCGTCAAGGTCATCGCCGACGCCTTCGAAAAGGCCATGAAGACGCCTGAGATGATCGCCTATCACAAGAAGCGGCTGTCCGATGTCTCGGTCGTCCGCGGCGAACAGCTCCGCAAGGAGATCGCCGACGAGTATGCGTCCTACGTCAAGGTCGCGCCGGACGTGAAGAAATCGATGATGAAGAAATAGCGACGGACCCGAGGGGACGCCGCCCGGCCGCAGACGCGGCACGGCGGCGTCCCTCTTCGTCCCGCACCCAGACATGTTCGGCAGAAAGATCTTCGTCGCCCGGGCGGCGGTCGCGCTGTTTTTCCTGTTGGGCAGTGTGCTCGTCTATGTGTTGAGCCTGTCCCTGCCCGAGGCGTCGTTCGAGCCCATCGGCCCCGCGACCTTCCCGCGGACGGTGGCCGTGGTACTGGCCCTGCTCAGCCTCGGCACGCTCTATCTCTCCTTCGAGAAGACGCCGGCCGCGAAGGGCCCGGGCGAAGGCCGGGTCGGCCTGACCCTGGCCTCGCTGCTGCTGCTCATCGCCTATGTCGCCGTCATGGACTTCGAACTGATCGGCTACCGGCTGGCGACGATCGCCTTCCTGTTCGCCCTGGGGGTCCTTCAGCTGGGGCTCAAGCCGCTGCGCGTGGCGATTGCGGCGGCGATCGCGCTGGCGATCGGCTTCGGCACCCATTTCGTGTTCACCCGCTTCATGTATATCGACCTGCCGCAGTGATGGCGGCGTGACGGACCCGATCTAGATGGAATTCCTGCTCTCCGCCTTCGGCGACATCTTCCAGCCGCTGTCGCTTCTGTTCCTGTTCCTGGGCGTGGCCGTCGGCGTGACCGTGGGCGCCATCCCGGGCCTGAGCGGCGCCATGGTGATCGCGCTGACGCTGCCGCTGACCTATTTCATGCAGTCGACCCATGCGCTGACGCTCCTCGTATCGATGTATGTCGGGTCGACCGCGGGGGGCCTGATCTCCGCGACCCTGATGCGCATGCCCGGCACGCCGGCCGCGATGATGACGGTGCTCGACGGTTTCCCGATGGCGCAACGCGGTGAGGCCGGCCGCGCGCTCGGCTTCGGCATCACGGCGTCCTTCGTGGGCGGCATCATCTCCTGGCTGTTCCTGGCGATCCTGTCGCCGCCGCTGGCGGAACTCGCTGTCCGATTCGGACCCTACGAGAAGTTCTCGATGGTCCTCGTCGCGCTCGTATTGATCGCGGCGGTCAGCCGGGGGTCGATGGTCGTCGGCCTGCTCTCCGGCTTCCTCGGCGTCATGGTATCGATGGTCGGCGACGACCCGTCGTCCGGCATCACCCGGCTCACCGGCGGGGTGTTCGATCTGTCCGCCGGCTTCCGGATGCTGCCGGTGATCCTGGGCGTGCTGGTGCTGAGCCAGGTCATCGACGACATCCTGAACCTGGGCGCCAAGGTCGAGCGGGTCCGCACCACGATCCGCGGCATGTTCATGTCCGTCGCCGATTTCAGGCGTCAGGCATGGAACCTGATCCGGTCGAGCCTGATCGGCACCTGGATCGGCATCCTGCCGGGGATCGGCGGCACCACCGCGGCGATCGCCTCCTACACCACCGCCAAGACCATTTCGAAGACCCCCGAGAAGTTCGGCACCGGCACCGAGGACGGCATCGTCGCGGCGGAAACCGCCAACAACGCCGCCGTGAACGGAGCCCTGGTGCCGCTGATCACGCTCGGCATCCCCGGCAGCGTCATCGACGTGATCCTTCTGGGCGCGATGATCCTGCACAACCTGACGCCGGGTCCGCTGCTGTTCAGCCAGAACCCGGAGATCGCGTACGGCGTGATCGCCGCGGCGCTTGTCGCCAACGTCATCATGTTCGTGATGATGATCCTGGCCACGCCCTTCTTCGCCAAGCTGATGTACGTCAAGCGCGGCTACCTGCTGCCCGCGATCATCGTCTTCTGCGTGATCGGCGCCTTCGCGACCGGCAACCGGATGTTCGACGTCTGGGTCATGATCGGCTTCGGCATTGTCGGCTTCCTGATGACCAAGGCGCGCATCCCGCTCGGCCCGTTCATCATCGGCTATATCCTCGCGCCGATAGCCGAGCGCGAATTGCGCTCCGGCCTGATGGTCTATGACGGCAGCTTCTGGCCGCTGCTGACTCGGCCGGTATCGGCCGTCCTGATCGCGCTCGCGATCGTGACGCTGCTGCTGCCCTGGCTGCGCGGGTGGATCGGCGCGCTGCGGCGGCGATCGGCCCCGTGAAGAGCCGTTCAGTAACGCGCTGACAGCGCAACTGTATTCACAGCATTACGGGCGGGCGATTTGCACCGATGGGGCGGATAATTTCCGCGAACACTTGTGCGAACAGGAAAATAGACTAGACTCTCAAATATTACAGTTTTGTTTCTACTCGACGGAGGTGGCGGAACCGCACGGGGATGAAGAAAATCGTCGGGATCGTGTCGGTGATCATTTCGTTGACACTGGGAAGCGCCGTGCAGGGCGCGGAGGGGCTCGATCCCTTCCGGTGGCTGCGCAGCCAGCCCTTGACGTTCTTCGATCTCGGCGTCATCCGCCTCGACCGCGACATCACCCGCGTATCCCGGTGGCTGCTCGATGCCGAACTGCTCGACGCGAAGCCCGCCGCGGGCGTTCAGGTCGCCGGCCGCAGGCGCAGCATCATTGCCTTCGTCTCGCTCGAATATCCGCCCGACCGCCGGACCGGGAAGGAGTGCCGGCGGATCTTCCGGCGGGTGGCCCACCGCCTGATCGGCGGCGCGCCGGAAGGTCCGGGCCGGGCGAGCTGGTATCTGCAATCGACCTTCTTCCCGCAAGGCCGGGAATGGACCCGCCCGATACCCGATTTCGCCGACCGGCTGGTCAAGCTGGTCCAACTCCAGATCGTGCTCGCCAGCACCCCGGACGAGGGCATCAAGCTGCGGGCGAAAAAGGTCAGCTGCGTCGGCACGCTGGACGCCGATCTGGCCAGCGTGAGGCTCGAATACACTAATTGAAGCCCTTACGGTCTTCTGCGTGCTTGACGCTGTTGCAGCGGGTTCCCAAATCCGGTAACGGTGTCGCTCGTTTCGCGGCCCCCATCGTCTAGTGGCCTAGGACGCCGGCCTCTCACGCCGGAAACAGGGGTTCGACTCCCCTTGGGGGCGCCAACGCTCGTGAATAGCGTGGCATTTCAATAAGCCAATGACGCGACACGCCGCTGCCGCAGGAGACTGTGATGCGGGGTGCGATATAGTGGCCGAAATTCCGTATTGCGAGTGATGTCGCGCCGTTTGGCGCTTCTTTGCCGGCGCGTGCCAGCCGATGTCCAATCGGTCGCAGGAGCTACCGGCGCCCGGATCACCCTCGCCGGGTGGGTTGCCGGCGCCCGCACTTCCAGATCGACAGCGAATCGGGCCACAGGCTCCACGGCGCGGGGGATTTTCAGCAGCCTGTCAGATTTTGGAAGCGCAAGCCGCCGGTTCGGCTTCCGCCTTGGCTGGTCCCCCGGTCGACATCCATCTTGTTCACCACGCCCACCCTTGCCTTCCTAGCCACTCGCCCCATCGGACGGGCGTTTTCCGCGAAAATTGCGCATCAGTCGAATCGCTCCCGGCGCGAAAATGGAGGCAAGCATGACCAGCAACAGAATCAGCGTGAACGGCCGCTCGGCCAGATAGCTGATCTCGCCACCGCTGATCTGGAGGCTGCGTCCCAGCTCGAACTCGACCTTGTTGCCGATGAGCAGGCCGATGACCGTCGCGGCGACCGGATACCCGTACTTGCGCATCACGAATCCGATCGCTCCGAAGACCACGACGGTGACCGGTCCCGCCATGTTCTCGGTAATGAAGTAGGCGCCGACGATTGTCGCCGAGAGAACGGCCGGCACAAGGTAGCGAACGGGAACGCGGACGATCCGGGACGCGAAGCGGACAAAGGCGAGACCGATCACCAGCAGAGCGATGGCCTCGACCACATTCGCGAGAAGGATGGCGTACACGGTCGCCTTCTGTTCCGCGAAGAAGTTGGGGCCGGCGGTGATGTTGTGAAGGGCGAAGGCACCCAGCATGACCGCCGTTCCTCCGGAACCCGGGATACCGAAGACCAGCATCGTCGCCATCGATCCGCCTTCGGAACTGCTGTTGGCGGACTCCGCCGCGACGACCCCCTGGGGATTGCCGCGGCCGAAGGATTCGGGTTCGCGCGAACGCCGGCGGGTCGCGTGGTAGGACATCAGGTTGGCGATGGCCGCGCCCACGCCGGGAACGGCACCGATGCAGGCGCCGATCATGCTGCCCCTGATCAGGATGATCGGGTGTTTGAACGCCTCGGCGACGCCGTTCAGGATGCGCCGCATGCCAACCGCGTGGTGCTCGGGTCGATCGGTGAGGTGGTCGCCGCTCACGAGGAGCAGCATCTCGCTGATCGCGAACATGCCGACCAGAGCGGGAATGACCGGTATGCCCTCCATCAGGTAGGGGATCCCCATGGTGCCCCGAAAGTCCCCCATCAGGCTGCTCCCGACGGTGCCGAGCATGACGCCGAAGACGGCGGCGAACAGGCCTTTCACGAGACCGTCCTGCGACAATGCGGCGACCAGGGTCAGGCCCCAGACCATCACCACCAGCAGCTCGGTCGGGCCCATCTTGACGACCAAATGAGCGATCGGATCGATCAGCAGGACGAGGATCAGGTAGCTGAACGCCGACCCGATCACCGACGCCGCGAGCGCTATCCCGAGCGCCTCGTTGTGGCGGCCGTCGCGAGTCATCGGGTAACCGTCGAACGCGGTGGCGACCGCGGACGGACTCCCCGGCACGTTGAGCAGGATGGAGGGAATGCCGGCGCCGAAGCCGCCGCCGGTCCAGATCGACGTCAGAAAGATCACCGCGCTCAGAAAATCCATGAAGACGGTGACGGGCAGCAGAATGACCATGGCGACGGCGGCGCTGAAGCCCGGTATCGCCCCGCTGACCACTCCGATCAGCACGCCCGGCACGATCCAGAGCCAGGCCCACCATTCGCTGCCCATCAATCGGACGGCGCCGTCGAGCGCGCCGAGATCGACGATGCCGCCCATCAGAAGATCGGAAACACGGGGTTGGCCGGGGACGCGAACGCCTGGAGCATCCAGCCGAGCAGCGCAGCCGTGGCGCCGGCATAGAACAGCAAACCCAGACCGAGGCGCGCGCCCAGCAGCCGGCCAGTGACAATCATCGAGACGAAGGTCGCGATTTCCAATCCGATGAGAATCGCGACGGCGACGTAGCCGGCGAGGCAGAACAGGATCAGCCAGGGCATTTGCTGGTTGCCCTGGCGGGCCGAGTCTGCGGGAAGCGCGGCGCCCGACTGTTTGGGCGCCAGCCTCATGGCGACCACTTCGCGCACCACGATGATCGCTCCCAGCACGACGGCCAGGACCGAGCCCGCCACGACGGCGCCCATGCTCGCGTCGTGCTGGGCGGTCGAGAGCGTGTCGTACAGGAGCCACACGCAGTAGCCGGTGACGGCCACGACGAAGGCCAGGTGTCCCGCCCGGGTCGAGTTCATGGCTGTGACTTATCGCCGAATGATAGGATCGAGAAGAGCAACGGCATCCGCCGGCCGCGTCGGCGGCCGGCGGATCTTACCGAGAAGGTGCGGCGACACTATTTCTTTTTCTTGGCCGCCAACACTTCGCTCTTGAAGATATTTCCCATCACGCCGATTCGCCTGGCGGTCTCTTCGGGACCGACCCAGGCATAGCCGACGCTCGCCTTCTTCAAGGCAGCCTGCGCCTCCGGATTGGCAAGAACCTTCCGGTTGGCTTCGACGAACCGCTTCCAGCGATCCGGATACTTCGTCATGACGGCCTTGGGCATGGCGAAAGTCCGCAAGGTCGTGTCGAACAGCTCGAAGCTGAACTTGTAGCCGAGCTTCTTGATCTCGCTGTTGATCGGCGGCGCCTTGAACACGGGCTCTTCGGTCTCGCTGAAGAAGGCAATGCCGCGAACCTTTCCGGCCAGGCGATGAAAGCTTTGCGCCGGAGCGAACTGAAAGTCGACCTGTCCTCCGATCAGGGCCGTCAGCATCTTGCCGCCGCTGGTGTAGACGACACCGCGCGCGTCATCGGTCTTGAGGCCCAAGTTGGTGAGGAACCTGTTGACATAATACTGCTCGAGCCCGATCGGCGCCCGCGCATAGCTCAGCTTGCCAGGGTTGGCTTTCAGGCTCTTGATGAGGTCGCCGAGGGTTTTGTACGGCTTGCTGTTCGGCACGATGATGACCGGCCGATCCGTCATCTGCGCATTGACGTAGGCGAAATCGGACACCTTCACGCCCGCCATCTTCTTCGCCTCGATGAGGAACGGAAACGGGAACAGGACCGTGGCGACGTGATAGCCGTCGTGGGGCTGGTCGAGCACGTACTTCATGCCCAGACTGGTGATGCCACCCGGCTTGTTGATGACCTTGACCGGCTGTCCCAGCTCCTTGGACAGATAGGTGGCCGTGGTCTTCGCCAGACGGTCGAGCCCGCCACCGGCGCGAAGGGGCACCACAATCGTGATCGGCTTGTCGGGCCATTCCGCCGCGGCGGCGGGCGTCGCTCCCGATACGGCCGCGGCAAAGACACCCGCGGCCGCCGCGAGGGCCAGACCCGCCCGATTTGCTTTTCCAATCTTCAACATTCTGCTCATTCTTTCTTCCTCCCTAGGTTCCACACGAGTCGCACATGACGGTGCGTTTGTGTTCGTTGGCGGCCCTCGGCGGCCGCGTCGCGTCGGACGCGGCCGAGACCGGCGGCCCGCGCCGTCCGGGCCTCGTTTCACAGCTTTTCGTGCGATCCGTCGCACAGGGGCGGGGTCGAGGTCCTCTTGCAGCCGCAAAAGCGTACCTCTTCCGTCCGCTCGGCCACGTAGAAGACCGGCAGGTCACCCGATCCGGCATGGGCTCCGTCGCACAACGGCTGTTTCCGGCTGCGGCTGCACGAACACCAGAGATAGCGCCGGCCCTTGACGACCTCGCGCACATAGGGAGCCTTCCTGTCGGCGGGCTGCTCGCTCATCTGGACGTTACGCCGCGGCCTGGTGCTGGGGCAGGACGGCATTCCACATGTCGCGAACCAGCCGGCTCTGCTCCAGCGCCATCCGGCGTATTTCTTCCCAGCGCTCCTGCGGAACCAGGGCCAGCAGCTTCAGCGCGACCTCGCCGTGATCGGCGTCGGCCGTGATGTGCACCGTGTAAAAGCGGACATCCTTGTCCGACAGGCCATAGTGTTTCTTGGCGGCTTCGGCCTGGATGAGGCTCGCCTCGGGGTTCATCGACTCGAGAATGCCGATCGCGACCTGAACCGTGAGATAGTGATCGGGATCGGTCACATATTTCTTGGCCCAGTCGATCAGCCGCTTCGTTTGCGGGTTCGGCTTCGTCGAGACCATGTCGATGCGGGACACGCCAAGGGCCTCGCCGAGTTGGATCAACAGCTCAAGATGCCCGGCCGTGTTGCTGATCGCGCCATACTGCTCCTCGACCCGGTTCTCCCAGAAGAACTGCTTGAACACCGGATCGTCCAACCCGATGGTCGCGAGCTTCGGGCGGCTGTGCGCGAGCCGGTGCAGCGTCTCGATGGCCACGAAGAATTGCCGGGCCCATTCCGCGACAGAGTCGCGGGGCGCCCGGCCTTCGGCCATCTCCTTGACGTAGTCGAGGTCGGAGAGCCAGAGGCCTTCGTTCCTCATATCTTCGTGGACCGATTCGAAGAATGTCTCGGCGTCCTCGGTAACTGTCATGTCTCGCTCCTTGATGATCCTTCAATTCGACCGGTGGCTTCAGACGACGCCTTCGTTGCGAAGGTCGGCGAAATCCTCTTCCGTCAGCTTCAGCCTTTCGATCAGCCATTCGCTGTTGTCGGCGCCCGCCACCTCGCGCCCGGACCAGCGGACCGCGCCCGGGGTCTCGTCGAAGCGGGGGAAGACGTTCTGAATCTTGATCGGGCCGATATCGGTGGTGTCGACTTCCACGACGGTCTCGCGGGCGCTGAAGTGAGGGTCCTGGAGGATGTCCTCGATGGTGTAGACCGGCGCCACGGTCGCCTGGGCTTCGGTGAAGCGCGAGACGACCGTTTGCAGATCGTTGCGCCCGATCCAGTCCTGCATGATCTCGTCGACGTCGTCGATGCGCTCCCGGCGGGCCTGGCGCGTGCTGTATCGGGGGTCCTCGATGAGTTCCGGGCGTCCGATGGCGGCAAACCCCCGGGCCACGATTTCTTCGGTCGCGCAGGAGATCGCCACCCACCGGTCGTCGCGGGTTCGGTAGATGCCGCGCGGCACCGAAACGGGTGACCGGTTGCCCTGGCGCATCGCCACGGTGCCGAGCTGGTCGAACGTCGTGGCCTGCGGTCCCAGCAGTCCGAACAAGGCCTCGAACAAGGACAGGTCGACCACCTGGCCGCGCTTCTCCGGATCGCGGTCTCGCCGCCAGACGGCCGCCATCACGCCGTAGGCACCCAGGTAGCCGGCGACGCCGTCGGCCAGGGGAAATGTCGGGAGGGTCGGCGGACCATCCGGATAGCCGTTGCCGAATGCGAAGCCGCTCATCGCCTCGGCCTGGGTCCCGAACGCGACCCGGTCCTTGTAGGGACCGCTCTGTCCCCAGCCGGTTACCCGCAGAATGACGAGCCCGCGATTGCGCACATGGAGTTCCGCCGGCCCCAGGCCCAGCGCTTCGAGCTTGCCGGGCCGCATGTTCTCGATCAGGACGTCGGCGTCATCGATCAGCCGAAGCGCAAGGTCGCGCCCCTTGGGCTTCTTCAGGTCGATGGTGACGGAATACTTGTTGCGCCCGAACAGGCGCCACCATGAGGAAAGACCGTTCACTTCCTGGCCGGCCCGGCGCGTGGCGTCGCCGGTCGGCGGTTCGATCTTGATGACTGTCGCTCCGAGGTCGGCCAGCAGCATCCCGGTCAGCGGCGCCGCCAGCATCTGGGCGAGTTCGACGACGACCAGGCCCTGGAGGGGTCCGGCGCCGCTCATGCCGCCGTTCCGATGGCGTCGGCCAAGGCAAGGGTCCTGCAGGCGACCTCGTAGTGCTGGCGCAGCACCGGCACGCCGTCGCTCTGGTCGCCACCGCCGGTCAGACCCTCGTAGCGGGCCGCGACCGCCTTCGCCCAGTCGATCTCTGTATTCGTGGGGGAGAAAACCTCGTTGACCAGGCCAACATGGCTCGGATGCATCACCGCGGTTCCGTCGAAACCGAGTCCGCGCGAGCGTTCCAAGGCGCTTCGCAACGCTTCGGGATCGCGCGGGTCGGCGACCATCACGGCGTCGAAGGCGGACCACCCGCGCGCCTTGGCCACGGCGATGACCTTGAGCCGCAGCCAGGAAATCTGCTCGTCGACGACCACCCCGGGCCGACCCGCGACGAGGGCGGTGAGCAAGGCGCTGGATCCTGTCTCAAGACAGTAGTCGTTGGGCGCGACGGCGAGGCCGCGAACACATCTGGCTCGTCTGCCGACCTCTTCGAGGTCGAGCAGAAGGCCGGGGGTCTCGACGCTCAGAACGAGGTCGATCTCCGCCCCCGGACGTTGGGCAGCGAGCGCCGTCTCGACCTGTAATACGTCCTCCACGCCGTAGGTGTGCGGGAGCACGATCGTCGTGATACCGGCCCCGAGAACCGCTTCCAGATCCGCCTCGAACCAGTCGGTATGCGGGCCGTTGATCCGCACGGCCCGTTCCCGACATGCCCAGACGCCGTCCGCGAGCGCTGCAACGACGGCGTCGCGTGCCTCCGCCTTGCTGCGGTCCGTCACCGGCACGGTGTCCTCCAGGTCGAGGATCACCACGTCGGCGTCGAGGCCGGGGGCCTTTTCGAGCATGCGCCGGTTGCCGCCCGGCACGAGCAGCATCGATCGGCAAACCCTGGGGTCGCGCGGGCGCTTGGCCGGTTCAGGCATAGTAGTCGTCATCCAGAACCGCCAGTTCGGAATTGCCGTGGCGAATGTGCGCCCGCATCGCCGCTTCCGCCGTCTCTCCGTCGCCGGCCAGGATCGCGCCCGTTATTTCCCGGTGATCGGCGTTGTGCTCGAACATCTTTTCCGAGACCAGGAGGGAGCGGAACTGAAGCGGGAAGATGGGGAGACGGACTCGCTCGAGGAATGCAGCCACGTAATCGTTTCGGGCCGTTTCGATGATGAAGCTGTGATAGCGCTCGTTCGCCTCGAGATAGCTCTCGATCCGCCGGTCCGCCTTCGCCGCGTCCAGCGCATCCTGGATCTCCCGCAGCGTCGCCCGGTCGCCAGGGCTCTGTGATGCTTCGGCGGCCAGCCGGGCGGCCAGTCCTTCGAGGGTCTCGCGGACGCGCCCCATCTGCTCGACCTGCGGCCGGGTCAATTTGCGGACAGATGCGCCCCGAAACGGTTCGATCACGAGGTAGCCCTCGGCCTCCATCCGCTGGAAGGCCTCGCGGACGCGCGCGCGACTCGCCCCGGTTTCCCGCATGATGTCGGATTCGACCAGGCGTTGGCCCGGCTGATAGACGCCGCGCTTGATCTTCTTTTTCAGGCTATCGATCAGTTGCGCCGTTGCATCGCCAGCTCTCAGTTCTTTGAGAAGTGGCGGCTTCGAACGGCTGGGCAGGTCGGTCGCGTCCATTTTTGTCGAGGAAGCCATTTCGACTTTCAAATCGCAGGGCTCGTTCCAAGGCGCTTTGTCTGAGACAGGCATTCGCGCAAGGCTGAGTGCATATCAGGGCAAATTCAGATTATCAATAATATTGTTAATAATCTAGCCGCGGTGTTCGATGCGGCGGATGTCCGCTTGTGACTGTTCACAACCAGGCACCCAATCCCGGCACCTCGAGTGGTTTGGGTCGAAAAGCGGATGGCCAAAGACCGGAACCAGGCCGGCCGCCACCGCACTCTCCGCATGATCGACCCAATGACCGAGGACCGCG
The DNA here is from genome assembly GCA_947259335.1 of uncultured Alphaproteobacteria bacterium. Taxonomy (GTDB): domain Bacteria; phylum Pseudomonadota; class Alphaproteobacteria; order Bin65; family Bin65; genus CAMYMQ01. Next base: position 22,359 of record CAMYMQ010000233.1, read on the forward strand.
AGGGCACCGCCGAGCGCGAAATCGGCCTGGGCAAAAAAAGGTCACTAAGGGTGGGGAGACGCACGCGCCGCCGACCTCCGGCGTTGATCCGTTACGTGCGATGCACGCGATCGTGATATTTCGGAATAAACCATTGACATATAACACTTAAAGTGACATTTCCGCGCGTCTTCCGACCCTCACGCCGGACGCGCCCGCGGACGTGACGAAGCCCGGATCGCACGTTTTGTCGGTATCCGGGCTTCGCTTCAGTCACGGGTTCCGGGCCGCGGCCCGCCGACCGCGAGGGCTTTCGCCCCCGCAGCCGAGCATCAGGCGAGGTCGAACCGGTCGGCGTTCATCACCTTGGTCCACGCCGCGACGAAGTCCTTCGCGAACTTCTCCCGATTGTCGTCCTGGGCATAGACCTCCGAATAGGCGCGCAGGATCGAGTTGGAGCCGAAGGCGAGGTCGAGGCGTGTCGCCGTCCCCTTGACCGCGCCGGTCGCGCGGTCGCGGATCTCGAAGACGCCGTCGCCGGCCGGCTTCCACTCGTAGGTCATGTCGGTCAGGGTCACGAAGAAGTCGTTCGTGAGCCTGCCCACCCGGTCGGTGAACACCCCGTGCCGCGTGCCGCCGTGATTGGTGCCCAGAACCCGCATGCCGCCGACCAGCACGGTCATCTCCGGCGCGGTCAGCCCCATGAGCTGGGTGCGGTCGAGCATGAGTTCTTCCGGACTGACGGCATAGTCCTGCTTGAGCCAGTTGCGGTAGCCGTCGTAAAGCGGCTCCAGCGCGTCGAAGGACTCGGCGTCGGTCATCTCGTCCGTCGCGTCGCCTCGGCCGGGTGCGAAGGGCACGGTCACATCGACCCCCGCCGCCTTCGCTGCCTGCTCGACCCCGACGTTGCCGGCCAGCACGATCACGTCCGCGACACTCGCGCCGGCCTCGGCCGCGATGGGTTCGAGCACGGCGAGGACCCGGGCGAGCCGCTCGGGCTCGTTGCCCTCCCAGTCCTTCTGGGGGGCCAGGCGGATGCGGGCGCCGTTGGCGCCGCCGCGCATATCGGAGCCGCGATAGGTCCGGGCGCTGTCCCAGGCGGTGGCGACCATGTCGCCGACCGAGAGGCCGCTGGCCGCGATCCTGGCCTTGACCGCATCCACGTCGTAGCCGGTGTTGCCCGCGGGCACGGGGTCCTGCCAGATCAGGTCCTCTTGCGGTGCGTCGGGTCCGATGTAGCGCGCCTTCGGGCCCATGTCGCGATGGGTCAGCTTGAACCAGGCCCGCGCGAAGGCGTCGCGGAAGGCTTCCGGGTCCTCCCTGAACCGCAGGGAGATTTCGCGATAGATCGGGTCCATCCGCATCGCCATGTCGGCGTCGGTCATGATCGGCATGCACCGGATCGAAGGATCCTCGACGTCGACGGGCATGTCTGCCTCGGCGATCTCGACGGGTTCCCACTGCCAGGCGCCGGCCGGGCTCTTGCGCAGTTCCCATTCATGGTTGAACAGCATCTCGAAATAGCCGTTGTCGAACCGGGTCGGATGGCTCGTCCAGGCACCTTCGATGCCGCTGGTGATCGCGTCGCGGCCGCTGCCCTTGCCGGTCGGATTGCGCCAGCCGAGGCCCTGCTCCTCGACACCGCCGCTCTCGGGGTCCGGTCCCAAGAGGCCCGCGTCGCCGTTGCCGTGACACTTGCCGACGGTATGGCCGCCGGCGGTGAGCGCGACGGTCTCCTCGTCGTTCATGGCCATCCGGGCGAAGGTCTCGCGAACCTCGAGCGCCGTCTTCAGCGGATCGGGCTTGCCCCCGACGCCTTCGGGATTGACGTAGATGAGTCCCATCTGAACGGCGGCCAGCGGGTTCTCCAGCGACACCGGGTCCTCGTCGCTTTCGTAACGGCCGCGGCCCAGCCATTCCTTTTCCGACCCCCAATAGATGTCCTTCTCGGGATGCCAGATGTCCTCGCGGCCGAAGGCGAAGCCGAACGTCTTCAGACCCATCGATTCGTAGGCGACCGTGCCGGCGAGAACCATGAGGTCGGCCCAGCTGATCTTGTTGCCGTATTTTTTCTTGATCGGCCACAGCAGCCGGCGCGCCTTGTCGAGGCTGACGTTGTCGGGCCAGGAGTTCAGCGGCGCGAAACGCTGGTTGCCGGTACCCGCTCCGCCCCGGCCGTCGGCCAGGCGATAGGAGCCGGCGGCGTGCCAGGACAGCCGGACCATCAGGCCGCCATAGTGGCCCCAGTCCGCGGGCCACCAGGCCTGGCTGTCGGTCATCAGGGCGTGCAGGTCCGCCTTCAGCGCCTCGAAGTCGAGCTTCTTCACTTCCTCGCGGTAGTCGAAGCCCTTGCCCATCGGGTCGGTCTTGGCATCGTGCTGGTGAAGGATGTCGAAGTTCAGGGCGTTGGGCCACCAGTCCATGTTGGACATGCCGAGGTTCGTGGTCCCGCCGTGCATGACCGGGCACTTGCCCGCTGCGCCTGTCTCAATTCCGTCCATGGTTTCCTCCGATCGTGGTCAAGGCTTCTTCATCCCGTGGGCACGAAACCAGCGCGCCCCCCTTTGGGTATCATCGACGATCCGTCCGCGGGCATGCCGAAACATGGGGCCTGCCGGACGGCAGGGTCGACTTTCGCTTTCGAGGACCGGCCGCGCGGTTCGCCAAACGAGCCCCGAAACTTCGGTCCAGTTATTTAGAATTATTCTAATATAAGGCTCTGCTTGTAAAGAATAATCGAAAAGCGCGGTGAAGTTTCTGCCCCGCATCACAACCAACGGGCGTCAATTGCTTGTGTTCGGCGAATTTGCGAGCGGCGCCATGAAGCCGGCCGTTCTCGGCGCCGAGCCCCGCGCCGGCGGATGCTTCGCGCAGCTCCAATCCGTCAACCGTCCTCCAAACGCGCGTCTCCTAGGCTGATGGGCTGATGGTCACCGGGCGATCCGGCCCCGGAAGCCCAGCGGAGAGAAGTCATGAAACAGCATCTTCGCCATTCACCGCAGGACCAGACGGGCGCGACGATGAACGAGTACGGATTGGACGCCATCCTGGTCGCGGCGACCGCGACCCGCACCCGACCCGGCAGAGAAGCGGCTTCCCGAAGGAAGCCGCCGAAGTTGGGAGGGTCAGAGGGGGTGGATGGCCCCTCTTCGCCCCCCGACAATGGCGGCATGCGTTACGGACATCCTTGATCTGCGTCAAACCGTCGAAACCCGGACCCGGCCGGCGGTTCGCGATCCATGACCAAGGTTCGGCGGTGTTTTGCCCCGGCTGCGGCTGCACGGATCGGTCAAGCCGCTACGCTGAATTTCACCTTAACGCTGCCGCCGACTCGACTCTTGGTTGGTCGTCGCCAGCCTTCTGGGCTATTGTCCGTTCAGATCGAATGGCTCGACATATCCCGGGGGCAACAGGACATGGTCGAGGAAACGGACGTCAGGCGTGCCGCGGATGTCTATATCCGCCGATACCGCGAGAACGCTGCGCTTTACGCGACGCAGAAGGGCAATCTGCACCTTCAGCGCGGCGATTCGGGCAAGGCGGCCATGTGGGATCTCATCCGCGGAGCCATCGTCGAACAGTTGAACACGGAGCAGCGCTAGCTCCGTCGCACCGGCGACACGTGCAGCTGCAACCGAGAGCGGGCGACCCTAGCGGCTGCCGAACCGCCCACAGTCGGATTCACACAAGCTTTGATCGAGGCGGCACGAGCGCCGGGCGGTATCGGACCGGGCGTTTGAGATGCAGGCCTCATAGCGGGTCTCGCACCGAAGGACACAGGATTCGTATCCCCGTGCGACCTGGAGGAAGCGCAACACGGCAGTCGCATCGTTCTTCGGCCCGGTCTCCTGCGCCGGGGTCGACAGGGCATGGGCCCCGGTGACCAGCGCAAGCAATACCGACGCTGACAAGGCAAGCAGTCTCATGTCGAACACCCCCGCTGCGGCCCTGCCGAACCTGGGGCCGTGGTTTCGGAACCAATTGTACCGGGTCTCTTCCCCACCACCAATCACGTGATCGTGCGGGGACGGTGCCCCGAACGGCTAGATGTCGCTGAACAGATAGATGAGGGCGAGCAGGACCATATAGGTGCCGAAGCCGAACAGATGGGTCATCGCAGACTCCTAGCTGCCGCGCAGGTCGGCGAACCGGAACCGGAGCGAGAAGGACACCGTGAGAAAGATGGTGCCACACGCACTTCGGCGACACAATCACCATCGGTCCGAGCCACGTCCCGGGCCTCGAGCGTTGATGCCGCTTTGCCCCGCCGGACAAAGCTTGATAAACGACCGTGCGCACAAACAGACAGACGAGACACGCCAATGACCGCGACGGCAATCCGCCCGCGTCGGAGCCTGATCTTCGTACCCGGCGACAAACCGCAGATGTTCCCGAAGGCCCTGAAGACAGGCGCCGACATCGTCTGTATCGATCTCGAGGACGCCGTCGCGCCGGGCGACAAGGACGATGCGCGGGAGCGCACGGTCGCCCTGTTCGCCGAACACGGGCCCGGCGAGGCGGACGGTCCCGAACGACTCGTCAGGATCAACAGCCTGCATACCCCCGACGGGCTCAAGGATATCACGGCCTTCGTCGACGCCCGCGTTCCGCCGCCGGCGATCATGATCGCCAAGGTCAAGAGCCGGGGCGAGATCGTGCTGCTCGACGATCTGCTCACCGAGTGCGACATGGCCACCCGATTCCACGTCATGATCGAAACCAACGAGGCGCTGGACGCCGCCTATGCGATCGGACAGGCCAGCGACCGGATCGACTCGCTCGTCTTCGGAGCGATCGACATGGCGGCCGATCTGCGCACGACCCCGACCTGGGAAAACATGTTCTATGCCCGGTCCCGGGTCGTGCACGCGGCGGCCGGCGCCGGCGTCGACCTGCTCGACGTGCCCTGGCTCGACCTGAACGACATGGCAGGCCTCGAGCGCGAGGCCCGTGCGGCCGCGGCCCTCGGCGTAACCGGCAAGGCGGCGATTCATCCCAAGCAGATCCCCATCCTCAACGAGGTGTTCTGTCCGTCCGCCGACGAAATCCAGCGCGCCCGCGAAATCATCGCCGCCTTCGAGGCGAGCACCGGCGGTCTCGTGGTGATCGACGGCAAGCTGATCGAGAAGCCGGTGCTGCGATCGATGCAGCGAACGGTCGCGATCGCAGAGCGGATCGCCGGGCGCGGATGACCGGTCCCGACGCGGCACCGCCTGCCCGGGCCGGCCGAGCCGCCATCCTGGTCCTGCTGCCCTTCGCCGGCGGCTACTTCCTGTCCTACCTGTTCCGCACCGTGAACTCGGTGATCGGCGCCGACCTCATCCGCGACCTGGGACTGGGCGCGGGTGACGTCGGCTTGCTTACCGCTGCCTACCTGCTGACCTTCGCGGCATTCCAGCTGCCGCTGGGGGTCTTGCTCGACCGGTTCGGGCCGCGCCGCGTCAATGCGGCGCTGCTCGCCATCGCCGCGGTCGGCGCGCTGGTCTTCTCGCTGGGCGACAGCCTGGAAATGCTGATTCTCGGCCGGGCTCTGATCGGGCTTGGCGTGTCCGCCGGGCTGATGTCCTCGTTCAAGGCGATCACGCAATGGTTCCCGAGGGAACGCTGGGCGCTGGTCAATGGCGCCTTCCTGATGGTCGGCGGCCTCGGCGCGATCGCGGGAACCGCGCCGGTCCAGGCCGCCCTCTCCGTCACGGACTGGCGCGGTGTCTTCCTGGCACTGAGCATCGCGACGATCTGCATCGCCATCCTGGTGGCGACGACGGTGCCCGACCGGGACGAAGGGGTCGAGCGGGCGACCATGCGCGAGCAGATCGCCGGCGTCGTCGCGGTCTATCGCAGCCCGATCTTCCTGGCGATCGCGCCGGTGGTGGTGACGTCGATGGCGGCGAACCTGGCGATCCAGGGTCTGTGGGCCGGTCTGTGGCTGCGCGATGTCGCCGCGCTGGACCGGCAGGCCACGTCCGAGGTGCTTGCCTTGCTCAACGTAGGCATGACGCTGGGCTTCCTGGGCACCGGCATCGTCGCCGACAGGTGCGGGCGGCGCGGGATCGGGCTCGCCCCGGTGATGGTCGGCCTGGTGGGCCTGTTCTGCGTCGTCCAGGCGGCGATCACCTTCGACGTCGCCGCGAGCCCGGCGATCCTGTGGCCGCTGTTCGGCCTGCTCGCGAACGCGACGATCCTGTGCTACCCGCTGGTGGCCAACTATTTTTCTCTCGCCTTCACCGGCAGGACCAACACGGCCGTCAACCTGAGTGCCTTCGTCGGCGCCTTCGCGGCCCAATATGCCATCGGCGGAATTATCGACCTGTTCCCGCCCGCGCCCGGGGACCGATACGTCCCTGCCGCCTACCAGGCCTCGTTCGGCGCGTTGCTGGCGCTACAAATTGCTGGACTGGTCTGGTTTCTCTATGCTTTCCACCGTATCCAGCGGCGCGGGAGACAGCCCGCCGCGGCGCAACGGAGGCCTTCGCCCTGACCCGAACGAACGACAAGGTAAGGGTCGCAGCCATCGGCTGCGGCTACTTCGGCAGTTTGCATGCCCAGAAATACGCGGCGCTTGATGCCGCCGATCTGGTCGGCGTGTGCGACATCGACCGCAAGGCGGCGACCGCCAGTGCCGAGAAGACCGGCAGCACGCCCTATACCGACATCTCCGAGCTGTTCGGCAAGGTCGACGCGGTGACCGTCGCCGTGCCGACCTCCGACCATTTCGAGGTCGCCAGCGCCTTCCTGGAGAACGGCGTGGACGTGTTGATCGAGAAGCCGATCTGCAGCACGCTCGAGGAAGCGGACGCCCTGATCGCCCTGGCGGCCAAGAAGGGCCGGATCCTGCAGGTCGGCCATCTCGAGCGGTTCAGCCCGATCATGGAGGCGCTGAACGAAGAGGTGACCAAGCCCGGCTATATCGAGTCTCACCGTATCTCGCAGTATCGCGGCCGCGGCACCGACACGACCGTGATCCTCGACATGATGATCCACGACATCGACCACATCCTGCACATGGTCGGCGCGCCCATCGAACAGGTCGACGCGGTCGGCGTGCCGGTCATCAGCCCGGCCGAGGATATCGCCAACGCCCGCCTCCGCTTTGCCAACGGCTGCGTGGCGACGGTGACGGCGAGCCGGGTCAGCTGGAAGATCCAGCGCACCATGCGCATCTTCCAGCGCAACGCCTACATCGTCGCCGACATGGCCGAGAACAAGATGATCATCACCCGCCGGACCGGTGGCGAGGACGGCGAGCCGCTGACGCTGGGTGCCGAACAGCGCGAATTCGAGCAGGTCGACCTCTTGCTGCGCCAGGCCGACAGTTTCCTGAACTGCGTGGCGACGCGCTCGCAGCCGCTCGTGACGGGCGCCGGTGTGCGGCCGGTGCTGGAAGCCGCGCTGACGATCACCGAACAACTGCGCGAATGGCACCGACGCGCGATCTGAACCGCGGCGGGTCGCGGAACCGTGCCGCGTGGACGAACAGTTAGGACCGGGGAAATTGAATGAGCGACCAGAGTTGTTTCATCATCATCGGCGCCGGCCATGCCGGCGGGCGGGCGGCCCAGGCCATGCGCAAGGCCGGCTACGAAGGACGGATCGTGCTGATCGGCGAAGAGGGCTTTCCGCCCTATGAGCGCCCGCCCCTGTCGAAGGAATTGCTCTGCGGCGACTCTGGGCTGGAGAAGGCGCAGCTCCACGATCCCGCCTGGTACGACGAGAACAGCATCGAACTGCGGCTGAACGCCCATGCGACCGCGATCGACCGCGAGAGCCGCACCGTGACCCTCGCCGACGGCGAGACGATCTCCTATGACAAGCTCCTGCTGACCACGGGCGCGCGGGTCCGGCGGCTGCCGATCCCCGGCGCCGACCTGGACGGCGTGTTCTACATTCGGGACTTCAACGACACCCAGGGCCTGCGCGCGAGGCTCGCGCCGGGCACCAGGGCCGTCGTCATCGGCGGCGGCTTCATCGGCCTGGAGACGGCGGCCAGCGCGCTCAAGCGGGGCGCTTCGGTGGTCGTGCTCGAAGCGTCGGACCGGCTCATGGGCCGGTCCATCGCGCCGGAAGTCGCATCCTGGTTCGCCGGCCTGCACCGCGAGCGCGGGGTCGACCTGCGGCTTGGCGCGGCCATCGCGGCGATCGAAGGCGACGGAAAGGTCGAACGGGTCGTCATGGCCGACGGCGAGGCGATCGACGCCGACGTCGTCGTGATCGGCATCGGCATCGTCCCCAACGTCGAACTGGCCGAGGCGGCCGGGCTCGAGGTCGACAACGGGATCGTCGTCGACGATCACGGCCGCACATCCGACCCCGACATCTTCGCCGCCGGCGACGTCGCCAATCAGCCGAATGCCTTCACCGGCCGGCGGCTGCGGCTCGAGAGCTACCAGAACGCCCAGGATCAGGCCCAGGCGGCCGCGCGCAACATGTGCGGCGGCGACGAGGCCTATGAGGATTCGCTGTGGGTCTGGTCGGACCAGCACGACGTCAACCTGCAGATGACCGGCGTGGCCGATGCCTGGGACGAACTGGTCTGGCGCGGCGATGTCGAGGGCGGATGCTTCGCCGTCTTCTACCTGAAGGACGGCAAGATCATCGCCGTGAACACCGTCAACAACGGCCGCGAGATGCGCCCGTGCCAGCGACTGATGCAGTCCGGCAAGCGGTTCGATCCGGCCGCCCTGGCCGATCCCGAGGTCAAGCTGTTGCGGCTGGCCAAGGAGTAGCCGCCGGACGGTCTCAGGCCGCTTCGATGACCTGAAGCTCCGCGGACGGCGAATCGAGGAAAGTCACCCCGTTTCGGCCCTCGTCCTTGGCCCGGTAGAGCGCCGCGTCGGCTCGGTTCAGCAGCGCGTCGATTGACTCGTCGGCGGGCGTGCAGGCCACGACGCCAATGCTGACCGTCAGTTTGAGCGACCGGTCGCGGTAGGCAATTTCCCGCGCGGCGACCTGCGTTCGGATTCGCTCGCACAGGGCAATCGCCTCGTCGCTTCCGGTATCCGGCAGCATCAACGCGAATTCCTCGCCGCCGAGCCGGGCCCAGACATCGCTCTTGCGAATGGCGCCGAGGACCTGGTCGGAGAAGGCGCGCAGGCAGGCGTCGCCCGCGGCATGGCCATGGGTATCGTTGACCGTCTTGAAATGATCGATGTCGAACAGGGCCACCGTCAGCGAATGGCCATAGCGGCGGGCCCGGTAGAACTCGGTCTCGAGCAGTTCGCTGAACTTCCGCCGGTTCCAGATGCCGGTCAGGGAATCGGTGGTGGCGAGCCGCTGCAGCTCCTTGACCAGGGCCGCGTTCTTCACATTGAGCGCGGCGTTTTCGATCACCGACATTTCGATGCTGCGCACATTCTTGACGAGCACCAGCCCGAAGAAGACGACAAGCACGCCCATCATCCGGTTCACGAGGCCTTCGGTGGCCAGGAAAAAGGCGGCCATCGGGGCCAGCACGGGAAACAGAAACCACAGGTAAACGCCGACGCTGACCGCGGCTGCGGCCACGCCTGCGGCGGCCACCCCGGCGAGGATGAACACGATCAGGGCGGCGGAGACCGGACCCGGATTGAAGAACAAGAGCACGCCGGGCAGGCCCCAGACGAGACCGCTCAGCAAGGCGACGGCCGACATGAGCTGCATCCAGGCCTTCGGATTCTCCTGGTAACTCGACAGGTCGTACCGCCGCGCGACCACCGACCGCACCAGGTTGGCGACGATCAGCAGGCAGAACCAGATCGCAAGCACCAGCTTGTCCACGCCGACATAGAGCAGCGCGGTGACCAGCACACAGCCGACGATCAGGTTGGCATTGTCGCTGTTCGTGTGGAGAATGCGCGCCTGTTCGCGCAGTGCAGCGCCCTGGACGCTGTCCCGCAGTTCTTCGTCGTTGGGAGACGGCTCACTCATCGCTATGGTAACTGTCCTTGCGTTCGGCACGGGGGCACGGCATCCAAGCCCGCCTCCGCACCGGATCGGAAAATTTGCGTGAATTCTGGCGGAAATTGGTTAATCAACTCCTAAAGTCACAGCCGGAATCGAGGATTTCCGTCACCCTTGGCCGAACCAGTGGACGCATCGCAGAAGCCCGCCGCAACCCGTCGAGGGGAACGCGTATTCTCTGCTTACCGAAATCGCAGACATGTGGATAAACTTGTGTATTCTATTTTATCAGAAGAGACCTAAGTATTTGATATATATTCATAACTCTTGCGGTTCGACCTTGGGTACGCCACAGTCCGCCTGCATCCGGGGAGACGCTCCTTGACTCAGATCACGGCCGCCGAACAGGGCCCCGAAGGTGCTGAACGCAACTCCGGCGTTCTCCCTTCGCAACGCCTGCGCACGCTTATCGCGGACGGCGAAATCGCCGGCGCGCGCGAAATCGACGATGCCCAGATCCAGCCGGCCAGCATCGACCTGCGGCTCGGCACCGTCGCCCACCGGGTGCAGGCCAGCTTCCTGCCGGGACCCGGCTACCCGGTCGCGGAGAAGATCGAGCGATACGGCCAGTATTCCATCGACCTGACCGAGGGCGCGGTGCTGGAACGCGGCGCGGTCTATATCGTTCCGCTGCTCGAAAGCCTGAAGCTCTCGCAGCGGCACTCCGCGATCACCAACCCGAAGAGCTCGACCGGCCGGCTCGACATCTTCACCCGGCTGATCACCGACCATTCGGGCGAGTTCGACCGGGTCGCGCCCGGCTACCACGGTCCCCTCTACGCCGAGATCTCGCCGCGCACGTTCAGCATCCGGGTCCGCACCGGCACCCGGCTGAGCCAGCTCCGCGTCCGCCGCGGCGCGCCCAAGCGCAGCGAGGCCGCCCTGCGGCGGCTGCACG
>CAMYMQ010000234.1 GCA_947259335.1 uncultured Alphaproteobacteria bacterium
CGCCGCGCCGGCCGGGTCCGCCGCGGGCGCGAGGGCGAACGCGAACCGGTCTGTCTCGGGATCGACGGTCACCACCCGCTCGGACCAGCCGCCGGGCGTCCGGACGAACTGCCGGATCGGCAGGGCGTCGAGGAACTCGTTGGCGATCAGGATGACCGGTCCGTCCGGCACGCTCGAAAGGTCGCCGTGCCAGACCGGTCCGGCCGGTTCCAGCCGGGCGGCCTGGTCGTCGCGCAGGGGTCCGTTCGATTCGATCAGATGGAGGCGAAGCGCCTTCGCGAGGTCCGGCACGGTCTGGCCGATCGCGCGCAGGGCGTCCGCCATCAGAGTGCCGCGGCCGGGGCCGAGCTCGACCAGGGCGACCGGATCGGGCCGGCCCAGGCGCAGCCACAGGTCGGCGGCCCACAGGCCGATCAGCTCGCCGAACATCTGGGAGATCTCGGGCGCCGTGATGAAGTCGCCCCCGCCTTCGGTCCCGCGGGCGCCGATCGGGTGCCGCGTCCGGTAATAGCCGTGCTCGGGGTGCTGGAGCGCCAGCGCCATGTAACGGGCGACGGTGATCGGCCCTTCGCGGGCGATCAGCCGCCGGATCAGCGCCTCGAGCGGGCTCACGTGCCGGCTGGGGCGTCCGCGCCGGTCCGGGCCCGCCGCCGGGCGCGCCAGATCAGGAAGATGCCGAAGGCGATCAGCGGCAGCGACAGGATCTGCCCCATGGTGATGAAGCCGAGCAGGAATCCGTCGTTGGGCAGGAAGGCGTCCGGCTGCCGGAAATATTCGACGATGAAGCGCGCCGCGCCGTAGCCGATGCAGAACCAGCCGGCCAGGGTGCCGGGGCGGTCGAGCGCCCGGGTCCGCCGCCGGATAATCCACAGCAGCGCGAACAGGACCAGACCTTCGAGCAGCGCCTCGTAGAGCTGGCTCGGATGCCGCGGCAGCGGCCCGCCGGTCGGGAACACCATCGCCCAGGGCACGTCCGAGGTGCGGCCCCACAGTTCGCCGTTGATGAAGTTCGCCATCCGCCCGAAGAACAGGCCGACCGGGGTCGCGCAGGCGGCGAGGTCGCCGATCGACAGGAGGTTGCGCTTGCGGATCCGCGCGAACACGACGATGGCGACGATCACGCCGAGCAGGCCGCCGTGAAAGGACATGCCGCCGGTCCACAGCGCCGGGATTTCCGCCGGGTTGGAGAGGAAATAGGCGGGCTTGTAGAACAGCACGTAGCCGAGCCGCCCGCCCAGGATTACCCCCAGGGTCGCCCAGAACAGCAGGTCGTCGACGTCGTTCGGCTCGACGATGCGCTGGCCGACGGGGCGCTTGGCGGCAAGGCGCCGGATGTACCACCAGGCGAAGACCAGCCCGGCGACATAGGCCAGCGCGTACCAGCGGATCGCGACCGGGCCGATCTGGATCGCCACCGGGTCGATTCGGGGGTAGGCGATGGCTTGGAGGAGGATGTCCACGGCGGGTCCCGTCAGCGGTAGGGGTCTTCGGCGGAGAGATAGTCGCGCACGTAGGCGCCGACGCCGTCCTCCAGCGACGTGAACGGCGCGCCATAACCGGCCGCGCGCAGCCGGTCCATCCTGGCCTGCGTGAAATACTGGTAGCGGTCGCGGATCTCGACCGGCGTGTCGATGAACTCGATCGCCGGCTCCCGGCCGAGGGCGTCGAAGACCGCGCCGGCGAGGTCGGCGAAGCTCCGCGCGGTGCCCGTGCCCATGTTGAACAGCCCGTTCACCTCCGGGTTGTCGTAGAGCCACAGCATGACGTCGACGCAGTCGCCGACCCACACGAAGTCGCGCAACTGGCCGCCGTCCTCATAGTCGGGGTGGTGCGAGCGGAACAGCCGTGCCGGCTCGCCCGCCGCCAGCTTCGGATGGATCTGGGCGACGACGCTCTTCATCGAGCCCTTGTGGTACTCGTTCGGCCCGTAGACGTTGAAGAACTTCAGCCCGGCCCACTGGCGCGGCCGCGTGGAGAGCTCGTCGCCGGCGATGCAGCGCGCGACCCAGCGGTCGAATAGATGCTTGCTCCAGCCATAGGGGTTGAGCGGGCGCAGCGCCGCCAGCGCCTCGATGGAGGCGTCGTCGTCGAAGCCCTGGGCGCCGTCGCCGTAGGTGGCCGCCGACGAGGCATAGATCAGGCGCACGTCATGCTCGGCGCAGGCGCGCCACAGGGCCTGGGACAGCGCGAAGTTGTTGCGGGCGATCAGGTCGGCGTCGGTTTCCGTGGTCGCGGAGATGGCGCCCATGTGGAAGATCGTGTCGAGACGGGTATGGACCTCGGGGTCGGCGATATAGTCGAGCAGATCCTCGGGCGGCACGATGGCGGCGACCTCGCGCCGGGCGATGTTGCGCCATTTGTCGCCGGTGCCCAGCCAGTCGCACACCACCAGCTCGTGCGCGCGCCGCTCGTCGAGCGCGGCCAGCAGGTTCGAGCCGATGAAGCCGGCGCCGCCGGTAATCAGGATCATCGTTTACGCCTTGTCCGTTCCCGCGCGTTATAAGGGCCGCACCCATTGCCAGCAAGCAGGCCCGGCGGGCGCTCCGGCCGGACGGTCGGGGTGACCGCCGCCCGCCGCCGCGCTAGGATGGGGAAAGCCTTCCGCGATATGGGGTCCGCATGCAGACCGACAACCGACTGTTCGACGATTTCGCCCGCCTGACCAACAGCCTGCTCGGCGTCGCCACCGGCATGCGCGGGGAGGTCGAGGGCGTGCTCAAGGCGCGGCTCCAGGCGATCCTGGCCGACATGGATCTCGTCACCCGCGACGAGTTCGAGGCGGTCAAGGCGGTCGCCGTCAAGGCCCGCAGCGAGCAGGAGAAGCTCGAGAAGCGGGTCGCCGCGCTGGAGGCCGCGCTGGCGGACAAGCCGAAGCCCGCGGGGAAGAAGCCCGCCACCGCGCCGAAGAAATAGCGCCAGCCTTAAGCCCTTCCCCGGCCGGGGAAGGGTCTCGATCCTGTCCTTCGCGCCGGTGCACAAGCAGCGATCTTTCGGTGAGTCCGGCGCGGACCCCGCGCCGGCCCGTCTTATCCACAGCGTCAAAATTTCACAATTTGGTGCGCGTCCCGGAGGCGCGTGGAAAACGACTCTGTTTCAACCACTTAGGACTCGGCCTGCCTGCCTATATCTAGTGGCAGCCTTAATTTTCCGTATAAATCTTGTTGCGGGTGCGTCGTGAATTTGGCACGTTCCACATTGGATGGTAGGTGGCCGCGTGCGGACCACAAAATAGGCCAAAGTGATCGCGACCGCCGATCCACAAGGCTTCGCGCTTCGGAAATTCGGGGGGATACCGGGGCGTTCGACAGGGCACCGCAACACCGGAGAGGGTGGATCATGGGGGGATTGCTTCCGTCAGTCCAAAGTTCGAAGAACCCGCTCGACCTCCTTGAGGAGATCGTGTCCGCCAACGAGTGGGTGTTCGAGCGGTGCGGCGACGACGAGATGGCCGTCGAGTTTCCGGGCCACTGGTGCGGCTACCATCTTCACTTCGTGTGGAGCGACGATCTGAAGGCGATCCACGTGTCCTGCTTCATGGACATGCGGGTGCCGAAGAAGAAGACCCGCGACATCGCGGAGCTGCTCCACCTGATCAATCACAAGATGTGGCTGGGCGCGTTCGTCGTCTCGCAGGAAGAGTCGACGCCGGTCTTCCGGCACACCGCGCTGCTGCGCGGCTACAGCGGCGCCAGCGTCGAGCAGCTCGAAGACCTGGTCGATATCGCGCTGACCGAGTGCGAGAGATTCTATCCGGCATTCCAGTTCGTCACCTGGGGCGGCAAGTCCGCGCAGGAGGCGATCGACGCCTCGCTTCTGGATACCGTCGGCGAGGCCTGATAGGACTTCCACCACGGTGGAACCGGAACCAGTCCGCTCTCCCTCCCGGCCTCCCGGGTCGCACGACCTGCGTGGCCGGGCCGGGGAGCGGGCCGGACCAACAAGAGCCAGATAGGGAATAGACCATGGACAGCGTCGGCGCGCTGCTCCTTGTCGGGTGCGGCAAGATGGGCGGTGCACTCCTGCGCGGCTGGATCGACAGCGGGATACCGGCCGCCGACATCACGGTCGTCGAGCCGTCGGCCGAACCGGTCGCGGCGCTCGGCCTCGATCCCGCGCCCGCGGTCTATGCGAGCCTGGGCGACCTGCCCGTCGACTACGCGCCGCGATGCGTGATCCTCGCGGTCAAGCCGCAGATCATGGGCGATGTCGCGCCCGATTGCCGCCGCTTCGCCGAGGCCGGCGCGATGACGCTGTCGATCGCCGCGGGCCGGACCATCCGCTCCTTCGAGGAGGCGTTGGGCGGCGGTGCCGCCATCGTCCGGGCGATGCCC
>CAMYMQ010000235.1 GCA_947259335.1 uncultured Alphaproteobacteria bacterium
CCAGGCCCGGGCCGCGCGGCTCGCGCGGGAGGCGTCGGAGACCGGCGCGGCGCTGCCGCCGGCCTATTTCCGGATCATGCGGGCGTGGTTCTGGCTCGGCTGGCCCGCCTTCGCGGCGGTGATCGCGATCGTCTGGCTGATGGTGTTCAAGCCGTCCTAGTGCCTAGTCGGCGCCCGGCACCACCCGCTTGATCACCCGCTCGATGGTCAGGCCCTGGACCACCACCGAGAAGACCACGACCACATAGGTCACCGCGAGGATCACCGGCTTCTCCGGCGTCGCCGGCAGCGACAGGGCCAGCGCCACGGAGATGCCGCCGCGCAGCCCGCCCCAGGTCAGCACGGTCACCGCGCCGGGGGTGAACGTGCGGAACGGGCGCAGCGCCGCGATCGACGCGCCGACGCTGATCCAGCGGGCGAGCAGGACCAGCGGGATGGCGATCACCCCGGCGATCAGGTGCGGGACCTGCAGGCCCAGGACGATCACTTCCAGTCCGATCAGCAGGAACAGGATCGCGTTGAGAATCTCGTCGATCAGGGTCCAGAAATTGTGGAGATGGTCCTGGGTCTTGGCGCTCATCGCCTTGTCGAGGCCGACGTTGCCGATCAGCAGGCCAGCGACGACGACGGCGATCAGCCCGGAGACATGGAGGTGCCGGGCCACCGCGTAGGTGACGGTGACCAGCGCGATGGTCAGCATGATCTCGACGACATATTCGTCGATCCGGCGCATGGCGACATGGACCAGCCCGCCGGTGACGAGGCCGAGGACGACGCCGCCGACCGCTTCCTTCAGGAACAGGACGCCGACCGTCTGCGCCGTGACCGGCTCCCCCGTCGCTCGGAAGGTGATCGCGACCAGGATCGCGAAGACGACGACGCCGACCCCGTCGTTGAACAGCGACTCGCCCGCGATCTTGGCGCGCAGGCTGGGCGGAATGCGCAGGTTCTTGAGCACGCCGAGGACCGCGACCGGGTCGGTCGGCGAGATCAGCGCGCCGAAGACGAGGCAGACCAGGAAGGGTATGTCCACGCCCAACGCCTGGAACACGTAGAAGGCGCCGGTGCCGACCAGGAAGGTCGAGACCAGCACCCCCGCCGTGGCCATCAGGGAGATGGCGTAGCGCCGGTCCAGCAGGTCCTTCAGGTCGACATGCAGGGCGCCTGCGAACAGGAGGAAGCCGAGCATCCCCTGCATCAGGGTTTCGTAGAAGTCGATCTCGCGCAGAAGCCGGGTCAACGCCTCGGCGAGGTCGAAGCCCGGATAGGCCGCGTCGGCGGCGATGATCAGGAGCGACGAGACCAGCCCGATCACCAGCATGCCGATGGTCATCGGCAGCTTGATGTACTTGTGGTTCACATAGGCGAACAGCGCCGTCAGGCCAAACAGGATCGCGATGATGTCGAAGGCGGCGCTCATGGTGCGTCCCGGGCTCTCGGATGCGGGCAGGCAGGCCGCTTTTCGTAGCCGCCGCAGCCTCTCGCGGCAAGCGCCGGGGACGCCGCGGACACAGAGTGAGCCCCCCGGGCCCCGGATCGGCCTGACGGCCGTCCGGGGGTGCAGGGCTTCGGAATCGGTCCGCGGCTACGGCCGGCAGACGTAGTAGTAGTTCTGCGGGTCGTGATCGAGGGTGTGGACCTCGACGTCCGAGAAGCCCGCCGCCCTGAAATACTCGAACGCCTTCTCCTTGCCCCACATGGCGCCGAGCCCCTCGCCGCCCTGGGCGAGCGAGACGGTCATGCAGTGCATGCAGGAGACGGTGTAGAGCAGCGGCCCCATCGGATGGTCCATGTTGCCGTGGTGGTGGCTGGAGCCGCCGATGTCCTGGGCGAGATAGACCCCGTCGGGCTTGAGCGACCGCCGGATGCCCTTGAGCAGGCGCATCGGTTCCGCCTGGTCGTGGACCGCGTCGAAGGTAGTGACCAGGTCGTAAGCTTCGGGTTCCGCCGTCTCGTCGAAGTCGCTGAGATCCCGGGCCGCGAAACTCGCGTTGGCGTTGCCCAGGGCCCTGGCCTCGTCGTTGGCGTAGGCGGTCGCCTCCTGGGACAGATCGAGCCCCGTGAAGCGGCTGTTCGGGAACCAACCGGCCATCAGGTTGACCGCCTTGCCCCGGCCGCAGCCGGCGTCGAGCACCCGGATGCCCGCCTCCAGCCGTTCGGTCAGGCCGGGCACCAGCGGCAGGATGTGGTCCCTCAGCGCCGGCAGCACGGTCTGGCCGCTGTCCTCGGCCATCAGCTCGTGGAAGCGGTGGAAGCGCGAATAGGGCACGCCGCCGCCGTTGCGGAAGCAGGTGACGATGTCGTCCTCGACCGCGCCGAGCGTCGGGATGTACTGGGCGAAGACCGCCATGTTGTCGGCCGGCGCCCTGCGGGTCAGCGACGCCGCGTGTTCCGGCGGCAGGCGATAGGTGCCCGTCTCCGGGTCGTGGTCGACGATGCGGCCCACGGTCATCGCGCCGAGCCACTCGCGCACGTAGCGCTCGTCGAGCCCGGCCGCCCCGGCGATCTCCACCGAGTTGGACGGCGGCAGCGCCGCCATCGTGTCGAACAGGCCGGTGCGGTGGCCGATCGACACCATGATCGCCGTCGCGCCGCTGTTCAGGTGGCCGAGCAGTTCTTCGGCGAACTGCCCGGCCCTGGCCTGGTCGAAAGTCTGTTCCTGGGGATGTGACATGGTTCTGTTCCTGTTTTTTATAACCAACCAGTTGGTATAAATACGTAGACAGCCCTGCGCTGTCAACATGCTATCCATGTCATGATAAAAAAGGATTCTGCGACGGCGGGCACAGGCTTGCCTCGTCGGGCTGCTTGACTATATCAGCCATTACTTATACAGACTGGATGGTTCAATTAGGGAGAAGTCATGCCGCGCGACGGCACCGCCACCCGCGAGAAGATCATGGACAGCGCCGAGGCGCTCATCCTCGAGCAGGGTTTTTCGGCGTCCTCGGTCGACCGCATCATCGAGCGGGCCGGGATCACCAAGGGCAGCTTCTTCTATCACTTCGAATCGAAAGCGGCACTCGCCCACGCCCTGGTCGAGCGGTTCGCCTGTCTCGATCGCGGGCATCTCGATACTGGGCTCGCCCGGGCGGACAAGCTGACCCCCGACCCGCTCCAGCAGATGCTCGTCTTCGTCGGCCTCTTCCAGGAGGAGGCGGAAGCGATGACCGAGCCCTATCCCGGCTGCCTCTACGCCTCCTACATCTATGAAGGCGGCCTGTTCGACGAGGTCACCCACAAGGTCATCAAGGACTCGATGCTGGAGTGGCGCGGCCGGCTGGCGGACCGGTTCCGTCAGATCGCCGAACGCTACCCGCCGCGCGCGCCGGTCGACCCGGAGTCGCTGGCCGACATGCTCACGGTTGTCTTCGAGGGCGCCTTCATCATGGCCAAATCGCTCAAGGAACCGGCCCTGCTCGCCAAACAGCTCGGCCACTACCGGACCTACCTCGAGCTTCTGTTCGCCCCCTCCGACGCCTGATTTCCCCCGCGCGGCGGACGCGCGGACGGGATATCATGCGCGATGTTCCGCATCCGCCGTCTCTATGCCGTGGAGACCGACGCCGACCGCCGCGCGATGGAGGGGGTCTCGGCGGTCTTTGCGCGCGCGTTCGACTACGACCCGGACGGCGGCGCGCGCATCGCGGCCCGGCTCGACACGCCCGCCGACGACGAGATCGAGCCCGTCCTGCTGATCGCCGAGGGCGAACGGCGGCGCGTGCTGGGCTTCGCCTATATCCTCTACTTTCCCGACGTCCGCGCCGGCTATCTGGAATGGATCGCCAGCGACCCGGAACGGCCGGCCCGGGGCATCGGCGGCGCGCTCTACGAGGCCGCCCGCGAGGCGATGGCGGCGCGCGGGGCGCGCGGACTGTTCCTCGACGTGCCGCCCGACGATCCGGCCAAGACGGACGCCGACGAGCAGGCCTGGCTGCCGGTCAAGCGCAGGCGGCTCGCCTTCTACGAGCGATACGGCGCGCGTCCCGTGGTCGGCACGCTCTACGACGAGCGCACCACGACCGCCAAGGAAGGCTACCTGCTCTATCTCGTCTATGACGGGCTGGGGCGGAACGCGACGCTCAGGCGGGACACGGCGCGGCGCGCCGTCCGCGCGATCCTGACCCGGAAGTATGGGCTGGCGCCCGACGATCCGCACGTGAAAGCGATCGTGGGGTCCATCAAGGACGACCCGGTGCGCCTGCGCGAGCCGCGCTATGCCACGCCGGAGCCCGCACCGTCGAAAGGCGAGTGGCTGCGCCCGCTCAAGCTGGTCGTCGCAGAGCGGCACGAGATCCACCACCTGCGCACCAAGGGCTATGTCGAGCGGCCGGTGCGGATGCGCGCCATCCTGGACGGGCTGGAGGGCCTGCCGGTGGAGCAGAGGCCGGTCCGCCATTTCGGGATCGACGCGATCCGCGCGGTCCACAGCCGCCACATGGTGTCCTATCTGGAATCGGTGTGCCGGCAGCTCGGCCCGAAGGATCTGGTCTATCCGGAGATCTTCCCGGTCCGCCATCCCGAGCGGCGGCCGCGCGAACGGGCCATGCGGGCCGGCTACTACTGCATGGACACCTTCACCCCGCTGACGGCGAGCGCGTGGCCGGCGGCGCGCGCGGCGGTCGATGCCG
>CAMYMQ010000236.1 GCA_947259335.1 uncultured Alphaproteobacteria bacterium
GCGGCGGCGCTCGAACGCGGGATTGGGCGAGGCGGGACCCATCAGGCGTCGCATGCCGCCTCCTCGACCATCCAGGTCACCAGCGCGTCGAAGTCGATGCCGCCATGGGCGGCGATTTCGGGAACCAGCGACGTCGGGGTCATGCCAGGCTGGGTGTTGACCTCCAGCAGAAACAGGTCGCCCGGTTCGCCCTTGGTGTCGTCGTAGCGCAGATCGACCCTGCTGACGCCCCGGCAGCCCAGCACCTGGTGGGCGCGCAGCGAAATCTCCAGCGACGCGGCATAGGCCTCGGCATGGATCGGGGCGGGCATCAGGTGGGTCGATTCGCCCGGCAGGTACTTGGCGCGGTAGTCGTAGAACCGATGCTCGGTGCGGATCTCGATGGCGCCCAGCGGATGCTCGCCCATGATCGCGACCTGGATTTCGCGCCCCGGGATGTACCGCTCGATCAGGACCCGGTCGTATTTGGTGAATTCGTCGACGACCGCCGACCAGGACTTGTTGTCGGTCTCCAGGACGATCTCGACCCCGACCGAGCTGCCCTCGTTCAGCGGCTTGACCACATAGGGGCGGTCGGGCTCGTCGATCGTGCCCAGCGTCGACCGGGTCTGGACCATGCCCGGCGCGGTCGGCAGACCGGCATCGTCGAACAGCAGCCGGCTGATCGACTTGTCCATCGCCAGGGTCGAGGCGATCATGCCGGAATGGGTATAGGGAATGCCCATCATGTCGAGCAGGCCCTGGATCCGGCCGTCCTCGCCGAAGGTGCCGTGCAGCGCGTTGAACACGACGTCGGGGGCGGGGGACAGGGCCGCGACCAGGGCGGCGACATCCGGGCCGACGTCGATGTCGAGCACGTCGAAGCCGCAGCGCCGCAGGCCTTCCGAGACGCCCTTTCCGGAAGACAGCGAGACTTCGCGTTCCGAGGAGATGCCGCCCATCAGCACCGCGACCCGCTTGCTCATGCCGCACCCCCGGCGGGCACGCCGACGCGGCGGATTTCCCAGTGGAGGTCGATGCCGCACATGTCCATCACCCGGCGGCGGACCTCTTCGCCCAGCGCCTCGATGTCGGCGGCCGTCGCGCCGCCGGTGTTGATCAGAAAATTGGTGTGCTTCTCCGACACCATGGCGCCGCCGATGGACAGCCCGCGGCAGCCGGCCCGGTCGACCAGTTCCCACGCCTTTTCGCCGGGAGGATTCTGGAAGGTGCTGCCGCCCGTGCGGGTCCGCATTGGCTGGGTCTCTTCGCGCGCGGCCCGGATCTCGGCCATCCGCGCGGTGATCGCGTCGCGGTCGCCGGGCGTGCCCCGGAACACGGCGCTGGTGAAGATCCAGTCGTCCGGCACGGTGCAGCGGCGGTAGGAGAAGCCCATCTCGTCGACGGTGAGCTTGTGAACGGTGCCCTGCGGGTCGATCGCCTTGCACTCGATCAGGATGTCCTTGACCTCGCCGCCATAGGCGCCCGCGTTCATGCGCAGCGCGCCGCCGACGGTGCCGGGAATGCCGGACAGGAATTCGAGCCCGGTGAGGCCGGCGTCGCGCGCCGCCGCCGCCACGGCCGGATCGGAGGCGCCGGCCCCGGCGCTGATCATGTCGCCGTCGACTTCGATCCCCGCCATCTCTCGGCCCATGCGGATGACGACGCCAGCCACGCCGCCGTCGCGCACGAGCATGTTCGAGCCGAAGCCGATGACCGTCACGGGGATGTCAGCGGGCCGAGCCTGCAGAAAATCGGCTAGGTCGTCGCGGTCGGCGGGCCGGAACAGCACTTCGGCGGGGCCACCGACCTTGAACCAGGTCTCGCGGTCGAGCGACGCCTGTGCGTCCAGCACGCCCCGGACCGACGGGAGCCGGTCGAGCAAGGTTCTGTCGCGGCGGGCCAACGCGGTCATGCGCCCGGCCCCATGATCTTTTCGAGCTCGCCCGGCAGGGCTTGGGCCCATTGCGAGATGCTCCCCGCGCCGAGGCAGATGACGAAATCGTCGGCGCCGGCGATGTCCGCGATCACCGCGGGCAGATCCTCGGGCTTGTCGAGGGTCCGGACATTGCGGTGGCCATGGCTGCGCAATCCGCGGGCGAGATGGTCGCGGTCGGCGCCGGGGATCGGGTCTTCGCCGGCCGTGTAGACGTCCGCCACCACGACCTTGTCCGCGTCGTTGAAGCAGGTACAGAATTCCTCGAACAGGTCGTGGAGCCGGGAATAGCGGTGGGGCTGGACGACGGCGACGACCCGGCCGCGGCTGGCGGCGCGGGCCGCGCGCAGCACGTGGGAAATCTCGACGGGGTGGTGGGCATAGTCGTCGATCACCGTGATGCCGCCGGCCTCGCCGGTCTTGGTGAAGCGGCGCTTGACCCCCTCGAAGCCGCTGAGCGCGCGCCGGACGACCTTCTCCTCGATTTCAAGCTCCCAGGCGATGGCGACCGCGGCGAGGGCGTTGCTCACGTTGTGCTCGCCGAGCATCGGCAGCTCGAAGTCGAAATATTTGGCCTGCCGGTTGCTGGTCCGGTCCTTGATCTCGACGTCGAACAGGGTCCGCGCCGGCTCGAAGCGCAGGTTGACCGCGCGCACGTCGGCTTGGCGGGAGATGCCGTAGGTGATCAGGCGGCGGTCCGACAGGCGCGGGATCATCGCCTGGACCTCGGGATGATCGAGGCACAGCACCGCGAAGCCATAGAAGGGAATGTTGCCGACGAAACTGTCGAAGGCGAAACGCAGCGCGTCGAAATCGCCGTAATGGTCGAGATGCTCCGGGTCGATGTTCGTGACCACCGCGATCGTCGCCGGCAGCTTCAGGAACGACCCGTCGGATTCGTCGGCCTCGACGACCATCCAGTCGCCTTCGCCGAGCCGGGCGTTGGTGCCGTAGGCGTTGATGATACCGCCATTGATCACGGTCGGATCGAGATCCGCGGCGTCGAGCAGGGAGGCGACCAGCGAGGTCGTCGTGGTCTTGCCATGGGTGCCGCCGACGGCGATCGCCCATTTCAGGCGCATCAACTCGCCCAGCATCTCGGCGCGGCGGACGACCGGGGTGAGCCGCGCCCGGGCCGCCTGAACCTCGGGATTGTCCGGCTTGACCGCCGTCGAGACGACCACGACCGAGGCGTCGCCGATATTCTCCGCCACATGGCCGATCTTCACCGGGATGCCGAGTTCCCGCAGGCGGACCACGTTGGCGCTGTCCGCCATGTCGCTGCCCTGGACCTTGTAGCCGAGGTTGCGGAGGATCTCGGCGATGCCGCTCATGCCGATGCCGCCGATGCCGACGAAGTGGATGGTGCCGATGTCGAAAGGCAACCGGGCCATCATGCCGCGGCCCTCCGTTTGAGATGCTCTTCGACCATGTCGGCGAGGCGTTCGGCGGCGTCCGGGTGGGCGGCGCGCCTGGACGCGGCCGCGGCGCCGGCCAGGCTGGCCGGATCGGCAAGGATGCCC
>CAMYMQ010000237.1 GCA_947259335.1 uncultured Alphaproteobacteria bacterium
GCTGGACCTCGCCGCCGGCGAGTGCCGCAACGCCGTGTGGCTGGCGGAGCGGGGCTGGACCGTGCGCGCCGTCGACTTTTCGGACGTGGGTCTGGAGAAGGGCCGGCAACTGGCCGAGGCGCACAAGGTCGCCGACCGGATCGACTTCGAGGTCGCCGACCTGACCGGCTACGAGCCCGAGGCCGGCGGCTACGACCTGGTGGCGCTGATCTACCTCCAGCTTCCCCAGGCCGAACTGGTCCCGATCCTGCAACACGCGGCCCGAGCGGTGGCGCCGGGCGGCACCCTGATCGTGGTCGCCCACGATTCGGCCAACCTGGAGCACGGCTACGGCGGGCCGCAGAAGCCGGAGGTGCTCTATACGGGCGCGCAGGTCGTGGCGGCGCTGGGCGGGGAACTGGAGATCGAAAAGGCGGGGCCGGTGGAGCGGCCTGTGGAGACGGAGGAGGGGGTGAAGGTGGCGATTGATTGTCTGGTAAGGGGGCGGCGGGGCGCGGACGGGTAAGGTGTGCGGTTTGTTTCGCAGGGGCTACCGAGTAGTCTCTGACCTAACCCGTTGTGGGGTGGGTGATGCACCTGCTTCTGCCAATGTGTGATGAGGCGAGACCAGGAGCCGTAAGTGACAGACGAAGACGACCGCACCACACCCATCGGGCTTTTTAATTACGCTGACTCTTACTGGCACTCTGCCAAGGCTCTTGAGAAGGCAGAAGTGCGAGCTACCCATCCCGACGCGCCAATCTGCTTTCTCTTTTACCACGCCATCGAGATTTATCTAAAAGCCTATCTCCGCGCCCAAAAGCACTCAGTCAAAGAATTGCGCAGCCAATTTGGTCATAATGTCGTGAAACTTCGCGAACAAGCCCAACGACTTGGGTTGCACTTCGACGATGAAGATATCGAGGTGTTGACCCTCATGGGTGAGACTGATGCCGTGATTAGATCGCGCTTTCTGCGCACAGGTTCTTTCCAGCGCCCAACTAACGAAGTGCTGAACCGAACCTGCAGAAGTGTGCGCAAGTCTGTTGGCGAGGCATTGACAGAGAAGGGCATTCCTGTCCGTCTTTGAGGCAAATGGTGCCGATGGTGGGTCTGGAATACAAATGGTGGTGAAGTCGTTGAAGCCAGTATATTCAATGACAATGGACTGTAATCTTGGTCTGCAATTTGGTCTAGCCTGACACCCGGTTCGGACCTATCCAGCGTGTGTCACTGTACTAGAAATTTCTCCGGTTAATCAAACAAGCCCAATTTGTGTGCAAGATTGGTTCGCGGCAGTAATTGTGAAACCTTATTGTTCATTTTTTCTTTCCATTCATACACTTCATTGTCTATTCTATTTTCTTTGTCAAATTCATGGTCTTCTCTTAGCGAATTTATCTGTACCAATATAAAGCCAACAGCTCCATCGTACTCATTACCGCCCTGTTTTTTTAAATGTCGGGTTACGGCATTGAATTGTTTTGACTGCCACCCCGGCACCGCAGGTTTATATTCAAATTCGTTCTCTAGAATATTCAGTACCTTGCTGCGGTACCAAATCATCCTAAGCATTTTTCTGCCCTCTACCTTGTCGTCAAAAAACATGCTACCGCCGGGGAATGTGGCCTGCTAAGGGCGGAGCCAACAAATGGTGTTGAGCTATCCGCACCCGAGCAAGCTTGCCCGATGACCGAGCCTAGCAGATCGATGCCCCATCGGCTCGCTCTTCTGGCCGTGCTTCGGTCGCGGGCCCAATTTCGACCAAAGCATTAGTCCTCCGGCGGGAGCGGTCTGCGACCCGAATTGCAACGGGTATCCGTTGTAGCCGTTTGAATACGTATCCGAGCGGGTGACAAACCCGCTCCTGCCGCTAGCAGCCAATTCGCCGACACCGGGCCGCACGCCCTGTCCAATGCGAAAGCGGCTCGCCGCCAAGCACTGGGGCTCGGGCGCGCCGCGCTGTTTCACATCCGCTTCGCCACCTCCTCGATCATCACCTCCGTCGCCCCCGCCCCAATCGCGATCACCCTTGCGTCCCGGGACATCCGCTCGATCGCGCTTTCGCGCATCAGCCCCATGCCGCCGTGCAATTGCACGCAGGTGTACATCACCTCGTTGACCAGTTCGCCCATGTAGGCCTTCAGCGCGGAGACCTCCTTGACGCAGTCGGCGCCTTGGGCGTCGAGCCACGCGGTGTGGTAGGTGAGCGCGCGGCCGGCCTCGACCTTCATCGCCAGGGTGGCGAGCTTGTGGCGGACGACCTGCTTGTCCCACAGGGTGCCGCCGAAGGCCTTTCGGGTCTTCACGTAGTCGGTGGTGATCTCGATGGCCTTCAGGCTCTCGCCGACGGCGGCGGCCGACCCGACCAGCCGCTCGTTCTGGAAGTTGTCCATGATGGCGTAGAAGCCCTTGTTCTCCTCGCCGAGCAGGTTCTCGGCCGGGATCTCGCAGTCCTCGAAGGACAGCTCCGCCGTGTCCGAGCTGCGCCAGCCGTGCTTGTCCAGCTTTCGGGCGATCCTGAGACCGGGGGTGTCCTTTTCGACGATGAACATGGACAGGCCGCGCGAGCCCTTGGCGTCGGGGTCGGTTCGCGCCGCGACGAAATAGACGTCGGCCAGCGCGCCATTGGTGATGAACATCTTGGCACCGTTGAGGACCCAGGCGTCGTTGCCCTTGCGCCTGGCGCGGGTGCGCAGGGCCGCGACGTCCGAGCCGCCGTCGGGCTCGGTCACGGCGATGGCGGTCACCGTCTCGCCGGCGATCACGCCGGGCAGGTATTTCTCCTTCTGGGCGTCATTGCCGTAGCGGGCGAGGTGGGGGCTCGCCATCTCGCCGTGGACCATCGGGCCGATGGTGAAGCCGCCA
The DNA here is from genome assembly GCA_947259335.1 of uncultured Alphaproteobacteria bacterium. Taxonomy (GTDB): domain Bacteria; phylum Pseudomonadota; class Alphaproteobacteria; order Bin65; family Bin65; genus CAMYMQ01. The sequence continues at coordinate 2,848 of CAMYMQ010000237.1, forward strand.
TAGCCGCACTTGGCCAGCTCCTCCCACAGGGCGGCCGAGGCGATGGCGTTCATGCCGGAGCCGCCATACTGCTCGGGATAGCGGATGCCGAAGAAGCCGAGTTCGCCCATGCGCCGGAATTTGTCGCGCGGGACCTCGCCGGCTTCCTCCCAGGCGTCGGCCTCGGGCACGACCTCGTCGCGCACGAAGCGGGCGGCGGTGTCGCGGAGCATCCGGTGCTCGTCGGTGAAGTAGATCGGGTCCACGGGCGTGTCCTCCACGATGTGTTCTTCTTGGCGGGCATCATGGAAGCGGGACGGGGGCCGATCAAGCGGCGCAAGCGTTGCTTCCGCCCGGCTTGCGCGGGTATTCTCGGAGAATCGGCGGGGGCCTTGTTCCCGGCCGGCGGGGCATGCGGGCGAATTCGGGCCCGCCGTCCCGTATAGTCTTCGGGCGCAACAGCCGGACGGAATATGTTCAAGGCCCTCTTCGGGAAATCGGACGACGTACTCGAGCGATACCAGATGTCGGGGGAGCAGACCGGCGTCTTCACGCTCGCGCTGAGCGGGGTCGAGGACCCGTTCGACGCCGATCCCCTGTGGGACCGCAAATACGGCGGCGTGTCCGAGATCTACGAGGAGACGTCGGAGGACAAGGACTTCCGCCTCCAGGCCGCGCTCGACGGCTGCCGCGACATGAAGTTCGTGCGCGACGACGCCGGCCGCTTCCGCGAGGTCACGCCGGTCTTCACCGACATCGTGGTGTGGGTGCCCCAGGCCAAGTGGCGCGCGGATTCGCAGCGCGGCGGCCGGCGCATCGAGGCGCTGGCGACCAACCTCGGCAAGCTGCACCACCGCTCGTTCCGCCGCTCGCTGCCCGAGCACCGCCAGCCGGTCTACACGGTCATGCCCGATCCGGACATGGAGGAGGACGGCGTCGCCTTCCAGTTCGGCTTCGGCGTGTTCGTGCCCAACGAGACCGACCACCTGGTCGGCGAGATCCGCCTGCGCCGCAAGCCCGGCGCCGAGCCGGTCGAGATCCCCAAATGGTCCTTCTGGTCCGGCGGCCACGAGAAGACCCGGCCGGTCGGCATCTACGAGGGGCAGGGCGCGCTGTTGCTGACCCCCGACCAGACCGGGCCGGTGCGCGCGCCGATCTGGTTCGGCAGCAACCAGGGCAACATCTCGGTCAACCTCGGCGCGGCCGAGAGCGAGCGGGTCTACGCGTCGGACGCCGAGATCACGGTCACCGAGACGACGACGCCCAAGACCGACGAGGACCCGTTCCAGTGGGTGCTCAAGGACTCCCGGGTCGAGAGTGGCGACGAGGGCGTGCTCGTGGTCGAGGTCAAGTTCCTCGAGGAGCCCAAGACCGGGCGCGTGCCCGAGCCGGAACCCGAGCCCGAACCGGTGCCCGAGCCGCCCGTCATCAAGCCCGCGCCCGCCGGCAAGACGGCCCCGCCCCAGAAGGAAACGCCGGCAGCGCCCCAGCCGGTGGCCCCCGATCCCGTGACCCGGGCGCCGGCGACC
>CAMYMQ010000238.1 GCA_947259335.1 uncultured Alphaproteobacteria bacterium
GACGCCAAGCTCAGCGTCAGCTCGCCCGGCTGCAGCCCCAAGACGCTCCGCATCGATTTCGGCCGCCGCGTGCTGCGCGACGGCGAGGCGGTCACCCGGGCGCTCGATTCCGGCACCATCGGCCGCGGGCACGGCCCCTGGGGCGTGTGCAACTTCCACAGCCGGATCCGCTATGTCTGCCGCGACGGCCGGCTGCGGATCCAGCGGGTGATGGTTTGCCAGCAGGCGCGGACCAACCGCACCTCGGCGACCTGCCGCGTCTCGAACTGACGTGGGGCCACCGGGCGAGAGGCCCGTCGCCTTGAATGCCCGGCCGTTGATGAGTAAATATTCCTGACGTGATAGGGGCGGCGCGGCCATGCCGACGGGCCCGCCCCGGCCGAACCTTACATAACCTGACATCCAGGGGGGGGAGGCAGGCGCCCGGGGCCCGCGGTTGACCCTTCGATCCGGCATGTTACAAAGCCCGCCGCCCGCGTGGCCTGCCCGACCGGCGGTGACAAGGGATGACAAATGATGACGGATCGGGTGATGACGGACCGGGCGTTCGGCGGGTACCGGGCCCCGGCCTGAATTTCCGCCCACGCCCGGCGATCATGCGCTAGAACCTGACCGACCTGACAAAACCTGACACATCGACACCCCTGACCATGACCGACCTGGCCGACCTCAAGACAGAATTGCTCGGCGCCGTCGAAGGCGCCGCCGACGGCGCGGCGCTGGACGCCGTGCGCGTCGAGGCGCTCGGCAAGAAGGGCCGGATCACCGCCCAGATGAAGACGCTGGGCGGACTCGACGCCGACGCGCGGCGCGAGGCCGGCCAGGCGCTCAACGCGCTGAAGGACGAGGTCGCCGCCGCCATCGAGGCGCGCAAGGCGGCGCTGGAGGAAGCCGACCTCGAAGCGCGGCTCGCCACCGAATCGGTCGACGTGACCCTGCCGGTCCGACCTCAGCCGGAAGGCCGCATCCACCCGATCAGCCAGACCATGGAAGAGGTCGCCGCCATCTTCGGCGAGATGGGCTTCACCGTGGTCGAGGGCCCGGACATCGAGACCGACTGGCACAACTTCACTGCGCTCAACATCCCGCCCGAGCATCCGGCGCGCCAGATGCACGACACCTTCTACATGGCCGACAGCGCCGACCAGCTCGAAGGCGCGGCCGGAAAGGCGGACGGCGACGACAACGCCGGCGGCGCGCACCTCCACACCGGCGCCATGCCGGGCGAGGGCCCCGAGCGGGTCATCAAGCTGCTGCGCACCCACACCTCGCCGGTCCAGGTCCGCACCATGCTGGCGCAGGAACCGCCGATCCGCATCCTGGTGCCCGGCCGCACCTACCGCTGCGATTCGGACATGACCCACACGCCGATGTTCCACCAGTTCGAAGGACTGGTGATCGACGAGGCGACCCATATGGGTCACTTGAAGGGCTGCCTGATCGACTTCTGCAAGGCCTATTTCGAGGTCGAGGACGTGCCGGTGCGCTTCCGGCCGTCGCATTTCCCGTTCACCGAGCCGTCGGCCGAGGTCGACATCGGCTGCTCGCGCGAAGGCGGCGAGCTGAAGATCGGGGCCGGGGATGATTGGCTGGAGATCCTCGGCTGCGGCATGGTCCACCCGAAGGTGCTGGAAATGTGCGGGGTCGACCCGGAACGGTACCAGGGCTTCGCCTTCGGCATGGGCTGCGAGCGGATCGCGATGCTCAAATACGGCATCCCCGACTTGCGCACCTTCTTTGACGCCGACGTGCGCTGGCTGAAGCACTACGGCTTCTTGCCGCTCGACGTGCCGTCGGTGACCGGGGGGCTGGGGCAGTGAAATTCACCCTCTCCTGGCTCAAGGATCACCTTGAGACCGACGCCTCGCTCGACACGATCACCGATACGCTGACGGCGATCGGCCTCGAACTAGAAGGGATCGAGAACAAGGCAGCCGACCTGGCGCCGTTCACCGTCGGCCATGTCGTCTCTTGCGAGAAGCACCCGGACGCCGACCGGCTCCAGGTCTGCGTGGTCGACACCGGCGAGGCGCAGGTGCAGGTCGTCTGCGGCGCGCCCAACGCCCACGCCGGCATGAAGGGCGTGTTCGCCCCGGCCGGGACCCACATCCCGGGCACGGGCATCGACCTCAAGAAGGGCGTCATCCGCGGCGTCGAATCGAACGGCATGCTCTGCTCCGAGCGCGAGATGGGCCTGTCGGAGAACCACGAGGGCATCATCGAATTGCCCGACGACGCGCCGATCGGTGCGGGCTTCGCCAGCGTCATGGGGCTCGACGACCCGGTCATCGAGATCGCGATCACGCCCAACCGGCAGGACGCGCTCGGCGTGCGCGGCATCGCCCGCGACCTCGCCGCCGCCGGCATCGGCACCCTAAAGCCGTTCGACGACGCGCCCGTCGAGGGCACGTTCGACAGCCCGATCGCCTGGCACCGCGACCTGCCCGACGACGCGCAGGACGCCTGCCCGCTGGTGGTCGGCCGCTACTTCCGCAACGTGAAGAACGGGCCGAGCCCGGAGTGGCTGCAGGCGCGGCTGCGCGCCATCGGGCTCAGGCCCATTTCCGCGCTGGTCGACATCACCAACTTCGTCACCTACGACCTTGCCCGTCCGCTGCACGTGTTCGACGCCGACAAGCTGGCGGGGGATCTGACCATGCGCATGGCCCGCCCCGGCGAGACGGTCCTCGCGCTGGACGGCAAGGAATATGCGCTCGACCCCGAGATGACCGTGATCGCCGACGAGCATGCGGTCCATGCCATCGGCGGCGTCATGGGCGGCGAGGACACCGGCTGCACCGAGGAGACGGCCAACGTTTTCCTCGAAGTGGCCCTGTTCGACACCACCCGCACGGCGACCACGGGGCGCAAGCTCGGCATCAATTCCGACGCACGCTACCGCTTCGAGCGCGGCGTCGACCCCGAGTCGGCCTATTGGGGCGCCGAGGTCGCGGCGCGGCTGGTGCAGGCGCTGTGCGGCGGCGAGGCAAGCAAGCTGGTCGTGGCCGGCGAGATGCCCCAGTGGCAGAAGAGCGTATCCTTCCGCCCGGACCGGCTCGACACGCTCGGCGGGGTCCACGTGCCCGAGGCCGAGGTCGAGAAGATCGTCGCCGCCCAGGGTTTCAAGGTCGAGAGCAAGGGCGATGCCTGGACGCTCGGCGTCCCGTCGTGGCGCATCTTCGACGTGAACGGCGAGGCCGACGTGGTCGAGGACGTCCTGCGCATTCACGGCTATGACAAGATCCCGGCCGTCTCGATGACCGCCGGCGGCATGCCGCCGGTCGTGGTCACGCCCGAACAGCGCCGCACCCGGCTCGCGCGCCGGGCGCTCGCCGC
>CAMYMQ010000239.1 GCA_947259335.1 uncultured Alphaproteobacteria bacterium
CCGTGCGACAGGTCGGCGGCGATCGTGTCGGCGCGGTGGTCGAGGCCGACCCGCTCCAGCGCCTCGCGCGCGGGCTTGCGCAGGGCCGGGTCGCTCTGGGCCCGGCGCCAGAAGCGGAACGAATGGCCGGAGTGGGCCTGGACGGCCAGCGCGACGTTGTCCTCGGCCGTGAAGTTCAGGAAGATGCTGGTGACCTGGAAGGAGCGGGCAAGGCCGAGCGACGAGATGGTGTAGGGCGCCGCGCCGGTGATGTCCCGTCCGTCGAAGCTGATGCGGCCGGCGTCCGGCTTCAGCAGGCCGGAAAGCTGGGCGATCAGGGTCGTCTTGCCCGCACCGTTCGGGCCAATGATGGCATGCAGCTCGCCGCGCTCGACCTCGAGATCGAGATGGTTGGTCGCGGTCAGCCCCCCGAACCGCTTGACCAGGCCTTCGACGTGGAGATGAAGGTCAGGCATGTCGGGCTTGCTCCACGCTGCCGTTTGACGCCGCCAGCCGGTCGCGTCCCGCGAGGGCCACCATCATGATGGTGAACAGGATGTAGGCGACCGCGGCCAGGCCGGGCAGGGCCTTGAGGACGGGCAGTCCCGAGGCGAGCTGGGCGACGACCGTTGCCGCCAGGTAGACCAGCGCGGTGATGCCGACACCCCGGGCGACCGACTTGAGGGTGACGGTCAGACCGCCGGCGACGACGACCGCGCCCACCGTGAACAGGATCGCGGCAAGCATCGGCAGGGCAATCTGGGTCGCCCAGAAGAGCGCCGCGGCGCAGGCGACGCCGACGACCCCGGCCACGGTGCGCTCGTTCTTGCGGAAGGCGAAGATGAGCAGGGCGAGGACATCCGCGACCAGCGGCGCCGCCGCGCGCTGGAAGTCGATCGAGCCGTCGGCATTCATCAGCAAGCAGGCGATCACGAAGGCGCCGCCCGACGCCAGGATCAGCGGCGCATCGACCTTCTCGCGCAGGTTCGCGGCGACCTTGGCGGCGAGGACGATCGCGATCATCACCACGATGATCCAGATGCTCGGGAACACGGACAGGTGCCAGAAGAACAGCGCGGCGCCAAGGACCAGGACGTTCAGGCGGACGTGAAAGCCCGGATAGGCCCTGACCTGGTCGGGCACCAGCCCGAACAGGCCGCTGCGCGCGAACAGCACAAGCACGACGAGCAGCGGACCCAGCACGATCTGCCAGTAGTCCCGGCCGACGAGGTTCTGCAGGTATTCCTCGGCGAACAGGAAGCCGAACGCGCCGAACACCGAGCCGAAGATGGTGCCGATGCCGCCCATGATCACCATGATCATGATCTCGCCCGACCGCAGCCAGCTCATGTATTCCGGCGTCAGAAACTCCTGGTGGTTGGCGAACAGCGCGCCGGCGATGCCGCAGATCGCGCCCGAGATCACGAAGGCGGTCAGCCGGTAGCGATAGACCGGGAAGCCGATCGCCTGCATGCGGACCGAATTGGACTGGCTGCCCCGGATGACCATGCCGAAGCGCGAATTGACGATCCGGCGCAGCAGGATCAGGACACCGATCAGCATGGCGAGGCAGAAGAAGTAGATCGTGGTGCCGTCGCGCAACGCCCCCGGTTTCGCCAGAATATTGTCGTTCAGCGAAAACAGCAGGAAGTTGCTGCGGTCGGTATTCATGCCGTCGTCGCCGCCGAAGGGCTCGAGGCTGATGCCCAGATAGTAGAGCATCTGCGTGAAGGCGAGCGTGATCATGATGAAGTAGAGACCGCCGGTCCTCAGAGAGATCGCGCCGATAAGCAGGGCGATGAGGGCCGATCCCACGATCGCCGTCGCGAAGTGCAGATAGCCGTTGCTCATCCACGATATGTCGTAGTCGTAGGCGTATTTCGACCAGATGGCGACGGCATAGGCGCCGAGGCCGAGATAGGCCGCATGCCCGAAGCTGATCATGCCCCCGTAGCCGAGGATCAGATCGAGGCTGGCTGCGGCGATGGCGAAGATGATCACCTTCGAGACGAAGGAGATCATGAAGGTATCGTTGACCCAGAAAGACACGAACGGCAGCGCCAGCAGCACCAGGAAGCCGACGAGCAGGATGATGAAGCGCGGGTCGGTGAACGAGAATCGCACCCGCGGATTCAGATTGGAGGCCGGACTGGACATCGAAGCGCGCGCCTCCCGCTCAGCCAGTTCGGGCCGGGAACAGGCCCTCGGGCTTGAAGAACAGCACGCCGGCCATGAGGATATAGATGATCATCGACGACAGCGCGGGCCCCGCCGTCTGGGCGAACTCGTCGGGCAGCATCAGGCCTAGCAGATCCTTCATGAAGACGCGGCCGCAAACCTCGACGAGGCCGACCACCAGCGCGGCGATGAAGGCGCCGCGGATCGAGCCGATGCCGCCGATGACGATCACGACAAAGGCGAGGATCAGCTTGCTTTCGCCCATCCCGGACTGAACCGATTCGATCGGTCCGATCAGGATGCCGGCGAGTCCGGCCAGCGCCGCGCCGATGCCGAACACGATGGTGAACAGCAGCGTGATGTTCACGCCCAGCGCGCCGACCATTTCGCGGCGGCTGGCGCCGGCGCGGATCAGCATGCCGACCCGGGTTCGCGAAATCACCAGATAGAGGCCGAGGGCGACCAGCAGGCCGGCCACGATCACGATCAGCCGGTAGAAGGGATAGCTGAACCCGAACAGCGGGAACGGGAAGTCGATCGACTCGGGAAGCTGGTAGGTCTGGCTTTCCGCTCCGAACACGACCAGGACGAACTGGTTGAAGAACAGGATGAAGCCGAAGGTCGCGAGCACCTGGTCGAGATGGTCGCGCTGATACAGCGTCCGCAAGGTCAGGAATTCGAGCGCGATGCCGAGCAGCAGCGACAGCGGCAGGGCGAGAATGATGGCGATCAGGAAGCCGAGCGCCGGCCCGACCGGCATGCCGATCGATTCGGAAAAGCCCGGGATTTCGCGAAAGAAGAAGGCTGCGAAATAGGCGCCCATCATGAACAGGGAACCGTGGGCGAGATTGACCATGTTCATGATCCCGAACACGAGCGTCAGCCCGGCCGCGATCAGGAACAGGAACACGCCCGCCTGGACACCGTTCAGGATTGTTTCGGCGATCAGCTGCGCCATGGCGCGCCGGTCCCCCCCCTTATTTGACTACTTCAGCTTCCCCCAAAAGCGGAAGCGGGGACGCATAGCGCATCCCCGCTCCAGCGTCGACTCCTTGTCGCTAGAAACGACGCGACTTGGGACATTTTGTCCAATAGGAGTCCTTGTGGTTGGTGAACACGGTGCCCACCGTCTTGATCGTCGGCTTGCCGTCCGGACCAGCGACCACCGCGCGCTTGTAGAAGTTCTGAATCGGCATGCCGTTCACGTTGTACTTGTAGGGACCGCGGACCGACGCGTACTCGACCCGCCGCATCGCTTTCGCCAGCGGCAGCATGTCGGCGTTGGTCAGGGTCTTGCCGACCTTCTTCAGGCCCGCCGCGATCAGCCCCGGCGCGTCATAGGCCTGCGACGCGAAATAGGACGGCATGTGGCCGAACTGGGCCACGTAGTCCTTCACGAACTTCTGGTTCGTCGGGTTGGTCGAGTCGGGCGCCCAGTAGGCGGTATGGAAGGTGCCGAGCGCCGCGTCCTTGATCGCGGGCAGGGTCAGCCAGTCGACGGTGAACAGGGTATAGAGCTTGATGTCCTTGCCGGCACCCGAGGCGGCCCACTGCTTCATGAAGGCGATGCCCATGCCGCCCGGCGCGAAGATGAACACGGCCTGCGGCTTGGCCGCCTTGACCTTCGAAATGTCGGCCTGATAGTCGGTCTCGCCGACCTTGAACAGCGACTGGCCGGCGACCTTGCCGCCCTTGTAGTAGCGCCTGAAGCCCGACAGCATGTCCTTGCCGGCCTGATAGTTCGGCGCCATCAGATAGACCGACTTGAGCCCCTCGTTGCTCATCAGCTGCCCCATCGCCTCGGGCGTCTGGTCGTTCTGCCACGACGTCGAGATGAAATAGGGGCTGCAATTCTTGCCCGCCAACGGCGAGGCGCCGGCGTTGGTGCTGAGCAGGATCCGCTTGGCGCGCAGGACCGGGCGCGACATGGCCATGAGCACGTGCGACCAGATGTTGCCGGCCACGATGTCGACGCGGTCGCTCTTGATCCACTTGTCGACCACGCGGCGTCCGACGTCGGGCTTGAACTGGTCGTCGCCGTACATGACCTTCGTGGGAACGCCGCCCAGCTTGTCGCCGTCCTTCATCCAGCCCTGATGCTCCAGGCCGAGCTTGAAGCCGTTGACCTGATGCTTGCCGATGATCGCGGCGCCGCCGGACAGGGTGGAAATAAAGCCGATGGTGAGTTGCTTGACTTCAGCCTGCGCCGAAGGCACGGCAAAAGTCGTCGCGACGGCCGCGGCCGCCCAAATCTTCCACTTCATAGTGTCGCCTCCGTAAGACGTGTTGTGACGCACCCGTGTTGTTCACCGGATGCGCCGTATTTTGGGAATTCCGAAGCCAGATATTCTTGTGTGCGGATCCGCGGATGCTTCTCGACACCTGCGTTGCCGCCTGACCTGACCGGAATTCGCCTCCCGCCTTCATCAAGCCGTCGCCGCGGACGACTGTCAAGCGCCGCCGGAAGGCCGGATTCTTGCCGATTGCCCGTCAACCGGGGCGGGCCGGCATCATTTAACAACAATTGAATGTGACTAAATCGAGAGTGTCGATTTCGATATGCTCGGTTCCCGTGTGGCGGTCGGGAAAAGAAAAGGGGGCGCCGATGGGCGCCCCCCGAACTCGAGAGATCGAGAACGTCTAGAAGCGGCGGCTCTTCGGGCACTGCTGCCAGTAGGAGTCCTTGCCGTTCGTCACGACCGTGCCGGTGGTCTTGATCATCGGCTTGCCGTCGGGGCCTTTGATGACCTCGCGCTTGTAGAAGTTCTGAATCGGAATGCCGTTCACGTTGTATTTGAACGGCCCGCGGACCGAGGGGAATTCCACCTTCCGCATCGCCTTCATCAGGGTCAGCGAGTCGGCGTCGTTGATCTTGCCGTCGATCTTCTTGACGCCGGCGGCGATCAGGCGCGCCGCGTCGTAGGTCTGCGCCGCATAGTGCGACGGCTGCGAGTTGTACTTCGCCGCATAGTCCTTGAGGAACTTCTGGTTCACCGGATTGTCCGACGACACGTTCCAGTAATTGGTGTGGTAGGTGCCGAGCGCCGCTTCGCCGACCGCCGGCAGGGTCAGGTTGTCGACCGTGAACACCGAGTACATCTTCATGTCCTTGCCGGCGCCGGACGCGGTCCACTGCTTGACGAAGGAGATGCCCATGCCGCCCGGAGCGAAGATGTAGACCGCGCCGGCCTTCGCCGCGCGCGCCTTGGAGATCTCCACCTGGTAGTCGCGCTGGCCGAGCTTGAACAGGGTCTGGCCCACGATCTTGCCCTTGTAGGTGCGCTTGAAGCCGGCGATCATGTCCTTGCCGGCCTGATAGTTCGGCGCCAGCAGATAAACCGACTTGACGTTCTCGTCGGTCATCAGCTTGCCCATCGCCTCGGCGGGCTGGTCGTTGTTCCACGACGTCGAGATGAAGTAGGGGCTGCACGCCTTGCCCGCCATCGGCGCGGCGCCGGCGTTGGTGATGACCAGGCCCTTCTTGGCCCGGATCACGGGGCGTTGAACGGCCATCAGGACGTTCGACCAGATGACGCCGGCGACCAGGTGGACCTTGTCGCTCTTGAGCATGCGGTCGACGACGCGGCGGCCGACGTCGGCCTTCTGCTGGTCGTCGCCGTAGAAAATCTTGGTCGGGACGCCGCCGAGCTTGTCGCCGTCCTTCATCCAGCCCTCGTGCTCGAGACCGAGCTTCCAGGCGTTGACCATCTGCTTGCCGATGATCGCGGCGCCGCCCGACGTGGTCGTGACGAAGCCGATCCGCAGTTCGGCCGCATGGGCCGGAGCGGCGGCGAGCGCGACGGCGGCGCACCCGAGTATCAGAGTCTTCTTCATGGCAGTGTCTCCCTGTCTGGCATGTCCCACACTGATGGACATGCATTCGAAAATTCAGGTCCCGAACAGAGACCTTTCAGGTGTCTCAACCGAAAACGGCGAGGGCCCGCCCGTCAAGACGGGACAATGTCGCATCGGAGCGGGCCCGCGCCACCTGGCTGTCAAAGGCCTACTTGCTGCGGCACTTCGAGAAATACGCGTCCTTATGGTCCTTGAAGACGGTGCCGACCATCTTGATGGTCGGTTTTCCGTCTGCACCTTTGACGACTTCGCGCTTGTAGAAGTTCTGGATCGGGTAGCCATTGACGTTATAGCGATAGGCGCCGCGGATCGAGTCATAGGTTGTCGTGCGCAGCGCCTTCGCCAGGCCGGCCAGCTTGGTCTCGTCGAAGCCGCCCATCTTCGTCAGCGCGGCCGCGACCAGCCGCGGCATGTCATAGGACTGGGCCGCGAAGTGGGACGGGATCTTGCCGAACTTGGCGGTGTAGTCCTTCACGAACTTCTGGTTGGCCGCATTGTCGAGGTCGGGCGACCAGTAGTTGGGATGATAGGTGCCGATCGCCGCCGCGCCGATCGCCGGCAGGGTCGCATTGTCGACGGTGAAGGACGAATAGAGCTTGATGTCCTTGCCGGCACCCGAGGCCGCCCACTGCTTCATGAAGGCGATGCCCATGCCGCCCGGCGCGAAGATCCACACGGCTTCCGGTTTGGCGGCCTTGACCTTCGAGATCTCGGCCTGGAAGTCGGTCAGGCCCAGCTTGTACAGGGTGGTGCCGACGATCTTGCCGCCCTTGTAGAAGCGCTTCACACCGGCGGCTGCGTCCTTGCCGGCCTGGTAGTTGGCGGACAGGATGTAGAGCGTCTTGACCTTGTCGTCGGTGATCAACTGGCCGGCGGCTTCGTGGTTGCCGTCATTCTGCCAGGAGGTGGAGACGAAATAGGGGCTGCAGCGCCGGCCGGCGAGCGGCGCCGGGCCGGCATTGGTGCTGATCAGCACACGCCGGGCGCGGGTGACCGGGCGCTGAACGGTCATCAGGACGTTCGACCAGATCACGCCGGCAACGATGTGGACCTTGTCGGACTGCATCAGCTTGCGGGTCGCACGCAGGCCGACGTCGGGCTTCTGCTGGTCGTCGACGATGACGAGCTTCATCGGCACGCCGCCCAACGTGTCGCCGTCCTTCTTCCAGCCCTCGCTTTCGAGGCCGAGCATCAGTCCGTTGACCTGCTCCTTGCCGAGGATGGCGCCACCGCCGGTCTGGGTGGTGACGTAGCCGATGCGAAGCTCGGCGCCGTGCGCGGGACCGACTGCAAGGGCAATGGCCGCGCATCCGAGAACGAAGCGCTTCTTCATGTAAAGGTCTCCCAATACTGTATGTGGTTGCGGGGTTGCGCGAACCGTGGCCGCGAACCCGATCTCATGAAATGGGCCGCTTCAGGCGACCTATTTCGAGGGGTCATTCGAAGGCGGGATGGGCAGGCCCGTCAAGGCCGTTGGGGGCCGCTCGATGCAGCCCTTGCCATACGCCGATGCATAGCTTCGCCGCGAGTATTTCGGATATGAGGCCGGGGGCGGTGGGCGTGCCAGCCGCGCGGGGGTGGTTCGCCCACCGTCGCCGATCGTGCCCCGCCGATCGTGCCCCGCCGGTCGCGCCCCTGCCGGTCGCCACGACGCCCAATCGGGAAGGGCCCTTTCGATCAGGGCGTTACGGTAAGCCCCTCGATCAGGATATCGGCATATTCGTCGGCGATCCGGTCGATGCCGCCCCGGGCGGGATCGAACCAGTCGATCGCCGAGTTGCACAGGCCGAGGACAGCCAGCGCGGCCAGCCGCCGGTCGAGGTTCGCGCGGAGCGCGCCGGCCGCGATCCCCTCGGCGAGCAGGCGGTCGAGTAGACGCTCGTATTCATCAGCGCGGTGGGTCACCTCCGCGCCGGTCCGGGCGGTCAGATTGTGGCGCTCCTTGAGGAATACCTTGACGTAGTGATGGCGGGTGGCCATCGGCGCCATGTGGTTTTGCACCGCCGCGCGGATCTTCTTCGCGGTCGATCCGTCGCCGCCGAGAATCGACTGGAGGCCCTTGACGAAGCCGTCCACGCCGATCCAGCAGACCTCCGCGAGGGCCACTTCCTTCGACGGAAAATAGTAGTAGAGGCTGCCCTGCCGGATGCCGAGACGGTCGGCGATGTCCTTGGTGCTGGCGCCGTGATAGCCCTTTTCGGCGAATACCGCGGCGGCGGCGTCCAGAATCTCGCCGTAGCGCCGTTTGTATTTGGCCTCCCGCATCGCGGGCGCGGCGCCTGTCAGCCTGTTGCTTGCCATCGACCGAAACTATACCGGCTGCTGCCCATCGGAACCAAACGCTTTCGCCCCATTTCGCCCCATGTGTGGGCCGGCGCCCACGGCGGCCGGCCGTGCGAGAAGCGCTTGTCGCGCCAGCCGCAAGAAATCTATTATTCTATAGAATAAGCAAAGGGTCCACTCGGCGGGTGTTCCGGGTCGACCCGGCAATAGATCGAAGGGGAGACGCCGATGGGCGAAGATCGCCGCGAGGCCACACGCCGGGCGTGGCTGGAGGTGCTCGACAGGCATCGCCGGGATTTCGACGGTCCGGGGTCGGACGATTACTGGTCGCCCGCGCTCGACTGCGCTTCGCGCGACGAGCTCCGGGCGATCCAGGACGAGAAGATCGCGGCGGTCACGCCCTTCCTCTACGAGAATTCTCCCTTCTACCGCCGGCGGTTCGACGCCCTTGGCCTCACGCCCGGCGATATCCGCACGGTCGACGACCTGATCAAATGGCCGCCGATCGACAAGAGGGAGATGGCCGAGGATCTGTTGGCCAACCCGCCGTGGGGCACCTACACGACCCACGACGACGACATCTGGAACCGGCGCGGCTGGACCCTGTTCCCCACGTCCGGTTCGACCGGCCTGCCGCGCATGTTCCGCTATTCGAAATACGACCTGCGCCAATGGCAATGGGCGAACGCCCGGGCCCTGTGGTCGCTCGGCGCGCGCCGGGGCGAGAAGGTCTTCCTGGTCGTCGGCTTCGGTCCCCATGTCTGGGCCTGGGGCGTGCTCCACGCGCTGGCCCACATGGGCGTGCCCTGCATCCCCGGCGGCGGCATGACCGCCGAGCTTCGCTGCAACATCATCCTGCGCTACGAGCCGACCATGCTGGCGACCCTGCCGTCGCAGATCCTGCGCCTCGGCCGGGTCATGCAGGAAATGGGCCACGACCCGCGCAAGAGCTCGATCAAGCGTCTGTTCACCGGCGGCGAGCCGGCGGCCGGCATCAAGGCGACGCGCGAGCGGCTCGAGGACATGTGGGACGCCGAACTGGTCGAATTCTACGGCTGCACCGAGGCGTCGCCCCATTCGGGCGGCTATTCCTGCCCGGCGGCGAAACGGCCCGACGGCCAGATCCAGACCCACCTGATGGAAGACCTCCAGGTGTGGGAGCTGATCGACCCGGACACGAAGGAACGGCTGCCCGTCGGCGAGCGCGGCGTGACCGTGTGCACCAACCTCAATTCGGAGAGCTCGTCCCAGCTCCGCTTCGTGGTCGGCGACTACACAACGCTCGACGACGGGGCTTGCGCTTGCGGTCGGACCCATGTCCGCGCCATCGGCGGCTTCCAGGGCCGCGCCGACGACCTGATCACGCTCAGGGCGATCAAGTTCTATCCGTCCGTGCTGGAGGAGGGGATCCGCTCGGTCGCCGGCGTCGGCGACGAATACGAGGTTGTGCTCGACACCAACGAGGACGGCATCGACTATATGACCGTGCGCGTCGAACATTCGGAACATCAGGTGCCCGACTCCGTGGTCGCGGCGGTGTCCAATGCCATCTCCTCGCGCATCGAGCTGCGCGTCGGCGTCGAGGTCCTGGCACCGGACACCTTCCCCAAGACCGAATTCAAGGCGAAGCGCATCAACGATAAGCGAAACAAGGGCTGAGGAAACACCATGCCGAGAACCTGCCACGCCATCCGCGTCCACGAACCGGGCGACCCCGAGGTCATGCGCTGGGAGGAGGTCGAGGTGCCCGATCCCGGCCCGGGCGAGGTGCTGCTGCGCCAGACCGCCGTCGGCCTGAACTTCATCGACGTCAGCCAGCGGCGCGGCACCTATCCGGCGATGCCGGACCTGCCCGCCGTCATGGGCATGGAGGCGGCCGGCGTGATCGAGGCGGTCGGCGACGACGTGACCGGCTACGCGGTTGGCGACCGCATCTCCTACTGCATGGTGATCGGGGCCTATGCCGAGTGGCGGGTGATGACCACCGACCGGTTCAACAAGCTGCCGGACACGATCCCGGACGAGATCGCGGCGGCGTCGACCCTCCAGGGGCTCACCGCGCACTATCTCCTGCACGATTCCTATCCGGTGCAGGCGGGCGAGACGATCCTGGTCCACGCCGCCGCCGGCGGCATGGGCACCTTCCTGTGCCAGTGGGCCAAGGCCAAGGGCGTCACCGTGATCGGCACGGTCAGCACCGACGAGAAGGCCGAGGTCGCCCGCGCCCACGGCTGCGACCACCCCATCGTCTACACCCGCGACGACTTCGCCGAGGCGGTCATGGACCTGACCGGCGGCAATGGGGTCAACGCGATCTACGACGCCATCGGCAAGGACACGTTCGAAAAGGGCATGACCTGTCTCGCCTCGCGCGGGCGCATGGTCTCCTATGGCCAGGCCTCGGGTCCGGTGCCGCCGATCGACGTCGGCCCCTATGCACTGAAGGCCTTGTCGATCATCCGCACGGGTCTCAACACCTACACCCGCGACGACGCGGAGCGGGCGCGCCGGGCGGCGGACCTGTGGGAGGCGATCGCCTCGGGAACGGTCAAGGTGGAGATCAACCAGCGCATGCCCCTGGCCGATGCGGCCAAGGCGCACACCGCGCTGGAGAATCGGCAGACGACCGGCTCGACGGTGTTCACAGTCTAACGGTCTAGTGGTCAGGCCGCAGGCTCCGCGGCGTCGCCAACCGGTCCGGCCGCCTGCGGGGTCAGGCAGCCGAGGCCCGCCAGTGTCCGGCGCAGCGCCTCGTCGAGCGGCGTGTGCGGCTCCTCGCCGATCAGGGAGACCAGCTTGGCATTGTCGAGCTGGACCGGTTCGCGCCATAGGTAGCGCATCTCCAGGGCCTCGCGCACCGTGGGCGCAAAGAGCGCGGCCAGCCGCATCAGTGCCCAGGGCAACGGCTTGACCCGTGCGCCGGGCTGGCCGCCGGCCCGCGCCAGCGCATGGGCAAAGGCGATTCCCGGCGCGCACCAATGGCCGCCGAAGTTGACCGTCTCGAACCGCGCCAGCCGGGCCTCGTCGACCTCGAGCAGCCGCGCCGCAGCTTCGGCCATGTCGGGCAGGTAGGCGAAGGCGTGGCCGGCTTCCCGCTCACCGGGCCAGGTGATGGAGCGCACCGGCCGACCTGGCCTGACCATCACCGTTTCGAACCAGGAAGCGGGAGCATGGGGGCCGAAGAAGTCTCCCGCCCGCAGGATCAGGGTGCGCACCCCGCGGTCGGCCGCGGTCGCCAGCAGTGTCTCCATTTCCACGCGCACCGCGCCCTTGCGGGACACCGGATTCTGGGGCGAGTCCTCGGACACCAGCGGCCAGGCGTCGGGGCCGAAATTATAGACGTTGCCGGGAAACAGGATGCGCGCGCCGGTGCGCCGGGCCGCGTCGATGGTGTTGGCCAGCATCGGCACTGCCCGGCTCCGCCAGTGGCGGTAGCCCGGCGGGTTCGCGGCATGGACGATGACTTCGGCATTCGCGGCCGCCCGGTGCACGTCCTCCCGCCGCATCGCATCGCCCGGCAGCCACTCGACCGCCGGGGGCAGGGTGGTTCGCCTCCCGGCCCTCGCGGAGTCGCGGTGC
>CAMYMQ010000240.1 GCA_947259335.1 uncultured Alphaproteobacteria bacterium
CCGGACCGAACTGTCCGTCGTCGTCGAGCGGGTAGCCGAGCGCCGTCAGCATCTGCTGCAGGTCGACCACTGCCGCTCCCTGCGAGCCGCAGTGGTCGACCTGCAGCAGATGCTGACGGCGCTCGGCTACCCGCTCGACGACGACGGACAGTTCGGTCCGGCGACGGAACGCGCTGTGAAGGAGTTCCAGCGCGAAAAGGGGCTGGCGGCCGACGGGCTGGTCGGGCCCGACACGCGCGCCGCGATCCGCAAGACGCTGCCGCTCGGGCCGACCGTCGCTGAAATCTGGGCCGCCGCGGTCGGCTGGCTGAAGCGTCACCTTTCGCCGCGCTGAGCCTCGGAGTGGCGCCGGTTCGTGGACTTGCCGCAAGGCTTCTGCTAACCGGTCGAAACACTCTCCCGAGACGTTTCCCGCAGAATAGAGGCGCCGCAAAATGCCAAGCAAGACCGAAAAGCTCCTGTCGCTGCTGGGCGGCCAGCCGGTGATCCCGGTGCTGAAGATCGAGGACGCCGCGCATGCCGTGCCGCTGGCCCGCGCACTTGCCGCCGGCGGCCTGCCGATGATCGAGATCACGCTGCGCACGCCGGCCGCCCTCGAGGCAATCCGCCGCGTTGCCGGCGAGGTCGAGGGGGCGGTCGTCGGCGCCGGCACCATCCTCAATGCGAAACAGTTCGAGGAGGCCGAGAAGGCCGGCTCGACCTTCATCGTCAGCCCGGGCCTGACCAGGGAACTGGTGCAGGCCAACGACGCGAGCGCGGTGCCGCTTCTGCCCGGCACGATCACGCCCGGCGAGATCATGACGGCCCTTGAGGCGGGCATCGATTTCCTGAAATTCTTCCCGGCCGAGCAGGCCGGCGGTGCCGCCTTCCTGAAAGCGCTGTCGTCGCCGCTCGCTGGTGCGAAATTTTGTCCGACCGGCGGTGTCTCGGCGAAGAACGCGATGGATTATTTGCGTTTGCCCAACGTCAACTGCGTCGGCGGCTCCTGGGTGGCGCCGGACGACATGGTGCGCGGCGGCGACTGGGCCGGCATCGAGGCGCTGGCGAAGGAAGCGAGCAGGCTCGGCAAAGTGTAAGGACTGCCGCCGGGCCACAGGGTCGGGGGCTCCGAAATCCTGCTGAGGTCTTGGTCGGCCGTCCGGAATTGATGTCCGCGAAAGCCGCCTAGCGGGGCTGCTATGGCGGCCATTTTGCAACCCCTCGCCGCGTTCCAATCATGTCATTCCCGACCGCCGCGACGGCGATGCGCGGCTTGCTCGAAGGCTATGGCCGGCGATCGCTGCAATGGCACTTTCATTGCCGGACAATCTGGAGTTATCTGATGCCATAAGGGCTCGGTTTCGGCCGGGCTGCGGGGAGGAAAAGTGTTCAAGCGCCGTTCGGCCCGCACCTATCTGATGGGACTGATCGCCGCGGCCGTCGTGCCTGTATGGCTCTTTGCGGCTTATGTGCTGGTGTCCTTCGCGACCGCACAGCAGGAGGCCTACCGCGACCGTGCCGTCGAACTGGCGCGGCAGGCGGCAGTGGCGGTCGACGGCCAGCTTCGCGACATGCGCATGCGCATCGACGCTGTGGCCAAATCGCCGGCCTTCGACCAGGGAAATCTCACGGCCATGCATGCCGAGGCGCACCACCTCGTCGTTCATGGCGAAACGATACAGCTCATCGACCTGGCGGGCCGCCAGCTTTTCAGCACCGACGCTGCATACGGCCAGCCGCTGCCGCCCGTCTCGGTACCCGACTGGAACGAAGGCTTCGATGCCGGGGAAGGCGCGCTCGTCTCGAACGTCTATGTCGACCCGGCTTCGGAGGAACCCCGCGTCGCGGTGGCCGAGCAACTGACATTGCGCGACGGATCGCCGGCAATGATCGCCATATCGGTACCGACTGCGGTGCTGCACACGAGCCTTGCCTCGCTGGTCCCGCAGCCCTGGGTCGTCGGCGTCGGCGATCGCGACGGGGTTTATGTGACGCGTTCGGAACTACATGAGGAAGTCTCCGGCAAGCCCGGCGTCTCGACCTATCTTGGCCAAGCGACCGGTTCCTCCGGCAGCTTCACCGCCAACAACCAGTTCGGCGAGACGCTGCTTGCCGGCTATGTGCGCTCGGATTTTTCGGGCTGGCTCTATGCCGCCAATGTTCGCCTCGCCCTCGTCGCGGCACCGCTTTGGCGGTCGCTTTACATTCTCCTTGCCATCGGCGCCCTGGCGCTCGCCATCTCGGTCTTGCTTGCCTATGCCCTCGCCAAACGGCTGACCGGCGAGACAGCGCGACTGGCGCGCCAGGCGCTGGCGCTCGGCAACGGCGAACCGGTCGAACCGCTCGCCACCCGCCTGCGCGAGTTCGAACTGATTAGCGACGCGCTGGTCGACGCCGACCGCATGATCGGCGAGCGGACGTCGGAACTGCAGGCCGTGCTGGAGACCGTGCCGGTTGCCGTCTGGTTCACCTACGATCCCTCAGGCAAACAGGTCATCCGCAACCGCTTCGCCGCCGACCTGATGGATGTCTCGGGTGACCACCAGCACCCGTTCGGCGCGCCGGATACGGTGACCGACACGGTAGCCTTCAAGGACGGCGAGTTGGTCAGCCGCGAGGATCGCCCGCTAACCAAGGCAATGCGTGGCGAAGTGACCGACCACGAGGAATACATGTACCGTTTGCCGACCGGACGGGAACTCATCCTGTCGATGAGCGCGCGTCCGATCTATGGCGACGGCGGCAAGCTGGTCGGCGCGGTACAGATCAGCCTCGACATCACCGAGCGCAAGCGCGCCGAGAGGCAACGCAAGCTGCTGACCAAGGAACTGGATCATCGCGTCAAGAACAACCTGGCGATCGTGCAGGCCCTCGTGCAGCAGACGCTGAGGAACGCGACGGACCTCGATGAGGCGCGGAAGGTGGTGCTCGACCGGTTGTCGGCGCTGGCCAAGGCGCACGATCTGCTGGCTCGCAATGCATGGCTGGAAGGCGACCTCGGGGCAACGATCGCCGCCGCCGTTCAGTTGCAGACCGCCGACCATCGCGTCGCCTTGGACGGCCCGGACGTGAAGCTGAGGCCCGGCCAGGTGATGGCCATCTCGCTTGCCATGCACGAACTGACCACCAATGCGATCAAGTATGGCGCGCTGGCGAATGACCAAGGTCGGATCGAGGTGTCGTGGCAGGTCACGGCGGATCCCTCCGGCGAGCTGGTCCTGCACTGGAAGGAAATCGGCGGACCGCCCGTCAAGACACCGAGCAGGCGGGGTTTCGGCTCGCGCCTGCTGGAGCAGATGACCGCCAGCGAAGGCGGCTCGGCGGAACGACACTTCCGGGCATCAGGCATGGTGTGCACGCTGCGATTGCCCCTGCGGGATCGCGACGAGGCCGAACAGACGACGCGGGAACCGCAACCCTCCAGCGGCATTTAGCCATCTACCGGATGGTGCCGGGGGGAAGGGTGGCCGTGCGTCGATCGAGCGAACACCGGCTGGAGGAGAGCAGCATCAAGCTGCGCATCGCGCTTCGGGCCGCCCATATCGGCGTGTGGGACTGGTCGATCGACACCAACGAAATGAACTATTCGCCGCGCGCCCGCGAGATCTACGGCTTCACGCCCGACGAGGCAGTCACCTTCGAGAAGGTACGCGATGCCACGCATCCCGACGACCTGATCCGCACCTCGGCACTGGCGCGCCTGGCGCTCGATCCCGACATCCGCTCCCGGGAGCCTTACCAATACCGCCTGCGCAAGGCCGACACGGGCGAAGAGCGCTGGGTGATGGCGCATGGCGAGGCGATCTTCGAGGAGAGCGACGGCAAGACCCGGGCCGTGCGATATCTCGGCACCATCGAGGACATCACCGACCGCAAGGCGACCGAACTGGCGCTCCAGGAGAGCGAGTTGCGTCAGCGGCTGGCGCTGGAAGCGGCACGCATGGCCGTCTGGGAACTCGACCTGGCGATGGACGCCCTGACCACATCGCCTGAACTCAACCGCATCTACGGCCTGCCCCTCGACAGCCAGCCCACTCTCGATGAGCTTCGGGCGCTCTACATGCCCGGAGAGCGCGAGCGGCTGCAGGAGATCGGCCGCGCTGCGCTGGCGCAGGGCCGCACCAATTTCGAGGCGGAGTACCGCATCCGGCGTCCCAACGGTACCATCGTCTGGCTGCTGCTGCGCGCCGAGGTCATTTCGGATCGCGACGGACGCATGGACAGGGTGATCGGCGTCGTCATGGATGTCGACGATCGCAAGCGGAGCGAGGAAAGCCAGAAGCTGCTGATGCGGGAATTGACCCACCGGGTGAAGAACTCGCTCAGCGTCATCCAGTCGATCGCCACGCAATCCTTCCGCGGCGGACGCGCTGACCCGGCCGCACTCGCCACCTTCCGCGGCAGGCTCGTGGCGCTGGCGGAGGCCAACGAAGTTCTGCTGAACCAGGATTGGACGGGTTTTGGGCTGCACGATCTGGTCGACCGCATTATCGAGCCATACCGCGACCCGCATGAGCGCATTGCCGTGTCTGGTCCGAACCTGGAAATGCCGCAGCGGTTGAACGTCCCGCTCGCGCTGATTCTGCACGAGCTGTGCACCAACGCCTCGAAATACGGCGCCTTGTCGAGCGTGGCCGGCAAGGTAGAGATCGGCTGGCACAGGCTGGACGACAACACCTTGCGCATCCACTGGGCCGAGCACGGCGGGCCGCCGATCTCGACGGCACCAGCCAAGGGATTTGGCCTGAAGCTTATCTGCGATGTCCTCGCGGTTGAGATCGGCGAGGTAAAGCTGACGGCTGAGGGCGCCGGCGTCACGTGCGACATGAAACTGAGGTTCTGAGAGAGACGCCTGAGCCTGTCCCCTGATGAGCCGGGCTCTTCACGTAAATGCACCAACGCGAAGTGACTGCCCCCAAGCGCCGATCGGCAGCCGGAATGTCAGTTCCGGCCGCCGATCAGGCTCGATGATGTGATGTTTCTTGCCCGGCCAAACAGAACGTCGGAGGGCGACGGACTAGCGGCGGTCGAACCAGCCGTAGTCGCGCGAATTGTGTTGGTTGAGCATCAGCCCGATGAGCAGACCGATGCCGCCGCCAAGCAGCATGGCGGTCGAGACCGTACCCGGGTTCTCCCTCACTGCGCCTGACACGCCCCTGGCCTGATTGCCGAGCGAGGAGACGGCCCGCGAGGCGCGGTCGGCGGCGCTGTCGTACCAGCCGCTCACCGTCTCGCCGGCGTCTTCGGCCTGTTCGGCAAGCGTCTTGTTGATCTTGGTGATCTCGCGGCGCAGCTGGGCGATCTGCTTTTCCATGGCATCGGTAGCGGCATCTGCCTGCGACGATGCGTTGGACCTGCTGCCTGATGAGGATTCGTTTGCTGTAGCCATGCTTGCCTCCTGTGCGATTGTGAGTAAGCAGGAACGGGCCCCGGTCGACTAGGTTCCAGCCATCGCACCGATCCGCCTTTCCGGAAGCGGACGCGCTTCAGTGCACGGGAAGCGAATAGATGCCAATCGCGTCAGCCTTGCCGCGCAGTGTGACCTGGCGGGGCAGGCAGCCGGGATAGTCGGCCGCGACCGCGGCAAAGGCCGCCTCGCTGACCAGTACCTCGCCCGACTTTGCTTCTGCCTGGATCCGCGCCGCGACATTCACCGGATCGCCGAGCGCCGTGAAGTCGACGAGGTTGGTGCCGCCGACATTGCCGACATAGGCAGTACCTACATCAATGCCGATGCCGACCGGCAGCAAGGGTTCGCTGTGACCGTCGAAGCCAAGCGCCTGCATCAGCGCGCGGCCGGCGTCGACCGCCTTGCGCTTGAAGTCGGGCCCGGCGAAGCCCGGCACGAAGAACGCCATCACCTCGTCGCCGATCAGCTTGTCGACGGTGCCGTCGCGGCTGATCAGCGTATCGGTCGCAATGCTGTAGAAGCGGTTGAGAATATGCGCATAGAGGGTGGGACCGAGCCGTTCCGCCAGTCCGGTCGAGCCGCGGATGTCGCAAAACAGGATCGCGGTCTCCACCTCGGCCCCGCCGAGTGGCAGGTCCTCGCAGCACAGCGAACAGATTCTCGGGTTCTTTCTCGAGGGCCTGAAGCCGACCAAACGACAGATGCCTCCGCCGATGCCGCCGAACGGGTTGTTGCATACCTTGCAGCGGGGCGGTCCGGGAAGCACGCGCATAACGCGGCGCATCATTTTCAGCGACCTAACGGAGTGGCCGCTCAGCAACGTCTCGCGCCACTGGTCGCTTTGGTCGGGTAAACCTGCTTCGATGCGTTGGGCCATAGGCGCCTCACCGGACGACTATAGCACAATTTCACGCCTCTGGCTCCTGCTCGTTTTCGCGAGATGCCGCGCGACGGTCCCAAACGTGCTGACGAAGCTCATCGGCACTTGCCAATGAGCTTCGCATTCACTCGCCGATCGAGGGACGTGAAACCGGCGAGAGAAATCAGCCGCCGCTGGCCGGCGCGGCAGGCGCCTCGACCGCTGGCGCGTCGATCTTGACGTTGACGTCCTTGCCGCCGCCGCCGAGGTCGATCACCCCCGTCATGAACAGCAATACGGCGATGGCGATGACCGCCACCACGATTGCAATCGCGGTCGTGCCGCCGCTACCCGAATTAACGACTACCGGTCCGTCTGCCATGTTCTTCTCCATTTTCAAGCTGCGATGAGGCCAAGCCCCAGGAATACGATGCAAAGCCCGACGACCGGCGCCAGAAGCCATCTCGCTTCAAAAATGCTGTTGTCCATCACGCCCTCCACCCGGTTGATAGCCGACTAAACACGGCTGCGAGAGTTTGGTTCCGCGCCGCCAAACGAAATGCGCGAGCGGCTCGCGCAAAAGATTGCGGAAACAGGAAAAGCGGCGGCCCATAAGGCGCCTCCCGCCGGTGGAACGACGCGCGGATGGGAACGGCGCCGCCGCGCTTCAGCCCTTTCCACTCGCCTGCCCGGCTGGCCGGACGGCCGCTTTCATGCCAAAGCTGCCGCAATTGCGCCGCGCGGCGATCCCCCGATGGCTGCCGCCGCGAGGCCCCTCATCTGGCATCGTCCGAAAGAGGCATCTCAGGCGCCGACCGGCAGCGGCTAGAATGCCGACGAGAACGCCGCATAGGCGCCGAACTGCGTAGTCGACTTGGAAAGCGCGACGTCGGCAGCGAGTTTTATCGCGTTGTCTGTCGCGAATTCGAAATCGAGACTCGCTGCAGCCACCGCCTTGTCGCGCCCCTCCTGAGCCGAGACCATGGTGAACTGGGTCGGCGAGCCCGCCAGCCAGAAGGAACTGCTGGTACCGGTATCGAGAAATTCGTGGCGCCAGGAGACCGACGCTTTCGGCACGACGATTGCATTGTCGCCCCGGTAGTGCCCAGCGACTTCGAGCCCGAGCGTGGTTGTCAGGTGCTTGTAGGAGGAACCGGAGGAGGACAGGTCGAGGGAGCCGGCGCCGCTTTCTGAGAAGCTGTCGTTTCTGGTGTGCCGGTAGCCAAGTCCAGCAAACGGCGCCGCGACCCAGCCATCCGCCGCGACCGGCAGGCCGTATCGTGCGATGGCCTCGCCACCGAAACTGAAGCCATCGTAGTCGGCGGAAGCTGTGCGGCTCAGGCCCCCGAATGATATTGTCCGGCTTGTGTCATACTGATGTAGGGCAAGGCCCGCCGCAGCTGTGAGTCCGAAGCCTCCGGCCGTCGGGTCCGTTGCGCCGACCCGGCTGTAGAGACCGGCACTGAACGTGTCCGCCGTGGAAGTGCCGCCAACGCCGGAGGTCGAAAATCCATGCCGAGAATAGCCGACCGCAATGCCGAGAAGACCGGCACCCTCAATCGCGCGCTCGGCGCCGAACACGATTCCCCCGCCGGCCGTTTTCATTCCCGGTGCGGTTCCGTCTGAACCGACCCGGTAGTAGTCGCCATGACCGGCCGCCCAGTACGCTACGACCGGCTGGTCGCGGGCGGCTGCTGCATCGGCAAAACCGAATGCTCGTTCGATCCTGCGGCCGTCCGCCGAGCCGGCTTCGGCAAATGCGTTGCCGATGAGTCCGTCAGACTGTGACGGCAAGCCGCCCCGGCCCGCTCGGCCAGTGATGACCTGCAGGAAAGAACCGAAGCCCGTGCCGCCGAGATAGGACGGCGCGAGCAAGGCGGATCCTCCGACCTGGTTAAGAACCCCCGGGACCTGACTGTTGAGCAGCGTGTTAAAGGCGTTCAACACGACGGGGCCGTCACCGCCTGAATAGTCGAAGTCGGCGAGTGATAGCGCCACCGCGGACTGATTCGGCGTCGTCGCAAAGGGAGCGAAGTCCGGGATGGCAGATAGATTCTGCAGCATCAGGATGACGTCATTGCCATCGCCGGCGGCGTAATCCACGGTTGGGGCCAGGAACGCAAAATTGGTCGTCACGCCGGAGAACGTACCCGACACGGCATCTGCCGCGTCGTTCTGGATCACCGTATATTGCAAAACGGGCGACGCGCCCGAATAGGCGGTGTCCGGGGGTAGCGCCGCGACGGAAAGCGCACCGCCAAGCGTCACCGTGCCATTCACGCTCACCGTGTCGCTCTGGTTCAGGTGGTCGACATTGATGCTCAGCGTGGCGCCGGACTGGAGGCTGAAACTGCCGTTGACGACGAGACTGTCACCGATCGTGCCGTCGTCCAGATCGATGGTGCCGCCAGTAGCGAGCAGGCTGGCGACGGTCTCGTCGAAACCCTGCAGATCGAAGATGCCGCCACTGAGCGTCAAATCCGATCCATCTGCAATCCGCTCGCTGGCTCCCAACCGCAAGGTACCGGCGCCCAGGCTTGTCGCACCGGTGTAAGTGTTGAGACCCGACAGGGTTAACATACCCGTTCCGGTCTTGGTCAATCCGCCGGTTCCCGAGATGCCACCGGAAAAACTGGTGGTGGCATTGTTGCCGCCGGTGGTGAGCGTGTTGGCATTGAGCGTGACGCTGCCGTCACCCGCCAAGGAGCCGATCGCCCCGCCACTGCCCGTCAAATCGAGCGTGCCCCCAGCAGAGACCGTGATTTCCGCCATGTTGGAAATGGACGGAGTAAATACCCGAAGGGTACCGCCGGAACTGACATTCAAGGTGTCGCTGGCCAGCGAACCAGTGACCTCAAGCGTACCGGCGGACACCGTGGTCGTGCCCGTGTAAGTGCTGCCTCCCGACAAAAGCAGTGTGCCCCCGCCGGTCTTCGTCAACCCGCCGGTGCCGGAGATTACGTTGCTGAAGGTCGTGCTCGCGTTGTTGCCACCGGCGGTGAGCGTGTAGGCATTGAGGGTGACGTTGCCGCCGCCCGCCAGGGAGCCGATCGTCTCGCTGTTCGTCAGATCCATCGTGCCGTCGACGGTGACCGCCGCCGCATCGGAAATGGATGCACCCTGAACCCGGAGGGTGCCGACGGAACCGACATTCACCGTATTGCTGGTCAGCGAACCGGAAACATTCAGAGTGCCGTCGGACACCGTGGTGGTCCCCGTGTAGCCGTTGGCTCCCGACAGGGTCAGCGTGCCGCCGCCCGTCTTGGTCAGCCCGCCGACACCCGAGATGCCGCCGGAAAAGCTGGTGGTGGCGTTGTTGCCGCCGGTGGTGAGCGTATTCGCATCGAGCGTGACGGTGCCGCTGCCCGCCAGGGAGCCGATCGTCTCGCTGCCCGTCAGATCCAGCGTTCCGCCGGCATCGACCGTAACCGCCGCCGAATCGGAAATGGCTGCGCCGTCGACCCGGAGAGAGCCGCCGGTGTCGACATTCAAGGTGGTGCTGGCCAGCGAGCCGGTGACCGAAAGGATGCCGGCGGATACCGTTGTCGTGCCAGTGTAGCTGTTGGCCCCCGACAGGGTCAGCAGGCCGGCGCCTGTCTTGTTCAGGCTGTTACCGGTGCCGTCCTGTATGACCGAGCCGATGACGACACTTTCGCCGGAATTGGTCACCCCGATACTGGAGGGCGCTCCATCGATCGCAAGAGCCCCGCCCGTCAGGACGTAGCCATCGGTCGAGAACGTCAAACTGTCGAATGCCTGCGTGCCGGAGACAGAAACGGTGCTGCCCGTTTCCCCAAATGCGCCGCTGCCACCTGGCGACCAAGCCTGATTGGTCGTTCCACCGTCACTGGTCCAGTTTGCCGTTGCGGCATCCCAGGTTCCGTCGCCGCCCTGCACGCCGGCGCTGCCATCCGGGTCCCAAGCCTGTTGTGCGAGTGCAGGAACAGGCAGGATGCCAATACCCGCCACAATGCTCGCCAATATAGCCGGCGAGCACCCTAGCGGCGCTCCAGTATCATCAGATGGAAAAATTGCGCTGCATATATGCACCTCGGTCCTTTCCCCAAAAGACCATCCCCATTCCGCAGTCGATATTGATTGTCACCTGCGGCTCATGCGGGCGCATCGGAGCCGATTTAGACTCTGTTGTCAAATTGACTGTAACGGCCGGTTGAAATGCCGCTGATTATTGGGCAGGCGCAGTGAGACCGGAACGGACGGCGCGATCAGCGCCGCAGCTGCGCGAGGATCTGCCTGGCGGTTCCTTGGCCCGACAGCATGGCGCCGTGGCAGGTGGCGACATGGTCGGATGGCAGGCTTCGCCGGCAAAGTGCAGCCGGCCGTCGACGCTCTCGGCCAGCGCCGCGCGCTGTGCGCCGCGCCGCGCAGTCGCTCGGGGCGAC
>CAMYMQ010000241.1 GCA_947259335.1 uncultured Alphaproteobacteria bacterium
CGCCGCCGCCCGCCAGCGCGCGCAGGATCGCGCCCGCGGTCTCCACCGACTGGACGCCGCTGCGCCCCGCGCCGACCCGTGCGACGCCCCGTTTCGCAATGCGTGATTCCACACGAATTCTCCGCGCCACAGTCCGATTGTCGGGTAACAGTGTAGCTCGTTGCGAAACGCATTCCTAATTGCAAGACAATGGAGGGTGCCATGAGCCAAGCCCCGATCCCGGTCCGCATCGCCCCCAAGGGCATGGGCCTGAACGATTTCGTCGCCTACCAGGAGGGGTTCTTCCGGGACGCGGGCCTGGACGTCGCTTTCGACTGGAAGACCTTCCGCGGCACCCAGGCGAGCTGGCGCAACCTCGCCTACTTCGAACGCCCGCAGGACAAGCCCTATGCCGAGGGCGAGGACGTCATCCAGGGCGCCTGCGAGTGGGGCACGATCTGCAACGCCAGCGCCGGCATGGGCCGGGTGGTCGGAGAGGCCTATGGCGTGTCGCCCTGGGCGATCTTCGTGCGGCCCGACTCATCGATCCGCGCGCCGGAGGATTTGGCCGACGTCCCGGTCGCGGTGGGCATGCGCGCCGGCAGCCATTTCAACGTGCCCTACCGGCTGGAGAAGGTCCTGCCCCTGGACAAGATCAAGACGGTCAACGTGGGCGGCTTCGGCGCGCGCCTCCAGGCCCTGCTCGACGGCGAGGTCGAGGCCACGAGCCTGCTGCCGCCGCAGATCGACATGGCCGAACAGCTCGGCATGCGCCGGATCATCTCCGACGAGTTCCGCACCCTGTGGTGGGTGCCGACGCTGGCCCCCGAGGGCGCGGTGACCGGCTACATGGATGCGCTGGAAAAGGCCGAGCAGGCGCTCCAGGCCGACCTGCCGAAATACCTCCCGCTGTGGGAGAACGCCGTGCCGCCCGAGTTCCAGGACCGCCACTGGGACTATTCGAAATTTACCCGCGGCGAGCGTTTCGTTCGCGAGCCCTTTCCCAAGGAGTCCGCGGACGAGATCTTCGCCCAGGTGCAGCGCTGGAACCTGGACGACTATCTCCAGGACACCGACTATGATCGTCTCGTGTATCGGGCTCCGGCCTGACCACGCCTGAGGGAACGGGAGGAACCATGGCGATCGAACTGACCGAATCGGTCGAAGCCGTGCATACCGGCGACCTGATCGAATATTCGCCCGACCGGCAGGTCCGCAAGAAGATGATGCAGTCGAAGACCGTGGTGACGGAGCTTGTCTGCTACGAACCCGGGCAATTCACCAAGCCGCACATCCATCCGGTCCAGGACGAAATCTTCTTCTGTGTCGAGGGAACGGGCGCGATCACTTTCACCGACGACGACAAGGAGGACATCCCGATTTCGCGGGGCAGCGTCGTCTTCGTTCCGGCGGGCGTCCGCCACGGCGTCGCCACCGACGAGGGCAGCCGGCTCGTCCTCATGTTCACCAAGGGGCCGGGTCTGCCGAACCTCAATAGGGAAAAGAAGCCCGCCGTAGCCTGAACGGGAGGTCACTTGCATGGGTAACGTCGAGCGTGTCGACAAGACACTTCCGCTCAACGAAATGATCTTCTACGTGCGCAACGACTCCGCGTTGCGCGACCGCTGGAAGACCGACCTCAAGGGTCTGTGCGACGAGTTCGGCGTCTCCGAGGCGGAATACAAGGCGCTCGAGGCCGTCGACGTGCGCCGCCTGATGGACATGGGCGTGCACCAGTATCTGGTGCCGCACATCCTCCGCCTGTTCTACGGGGTCACCGGGATGACCAACACCCACCCCGCGATCACCGCCTACCGGAAGGCTTATCCGGAAGAGTTCCGGTCTGCGGTCGACGGCACCAGTTGGCAGCGGACGCACCGGGACGAGGAGGCGACCTGATGGCCGAAGTGGTCGCCGCGATGGCCATGACCCATTCGCCGGGCCTGTGCGGATGGTTCGACGATGCCCCCGAAGACGAGCAGGCGATCGCCCGGCAGGCCACCGCGCGAATGCGCGAGCATCTGGCCGAGCGCGACGTCGACACCGTCGTGATTTTCGCCAACGATCATCTGCTCAACTGGCCGATCAACAACACGCCGGAATATACCGTCGGCGTTGGCGAGACCCATACCGGCCCGCATGAATGGTACCGGGGCTGGCTCAACCTCGAGCCGTACCACCTGCCCGGACGGCCGGCGCTGGCCCGCTTCATCGTCAACGAGGCCGCCCGCCACGGCATTGCCATGTCCTACCTGCGCGACATGCAGTTCGACGACAATATCTCGGTGCCGACGACCCATCTCAATCCGGACCACCGGATCGCCACCGTGCCGATCACCATGAACTGCATCGTGCCGCCGATCCCCTCCCCGCGCCGGGCCTATGAAGTCGGACAGGCCATGCGCCGCATCCTGGCGGACTATGACGGCGACGAGCGCATCGCCGTGATCGGCTCCGGCGGCCTCTCGCACGAGCCGGGCGGGCCGCGCTATCTCTACATCGACGAGGCGTTCGATCACCGGTTCCTGGAGTTGCTGACCGCGGGCGATCACGAGGCCCTGATGGCGGAATGCACCCTGGAGCGGATGGAGGAAGCCGGGTCGGGCGGCACGGCCGAACTCATCGCCTGGTTCGCCGCCCTGCCCTTCACGCAGGGCAGCGCCGAGGTGCTCGGGTATATCGCCTCGCACACCTGGCGGTCGGGCACCGGCATGGTGATCTGGCCGGAACTCGCCGGCGCGCCCGCCGCGGAAGTCTCTGCGATGGCCGCCGAATGAGCCGCAATCACGTTCTCGACGCCGGGACCGTCCATTACGCCTGGGACAACGCTCTCGAACCCCGTCTGACCATCGATCCCGGCGACACGGTGACCATCGACACCCGGGACTCCGCCGATGGTTATTACAACCAGGATTCGACGCCCGAGGACGTCGCCAACAAGGGGCCCTTTACCGGCCATCCGCTGACCGGGCCGATCCATGTCCGCGGCGCGGCGCCGGGCGACGCGCTCGCGGTGACGGTGGTCGACATGGCCCTGGCCTCGCCGTTCGGCTGGACCGCCGTGCGCGAGGGCCGCGGGCTGCTGCCGACCGAGGACCTGCCCGGTCCCTACCTGCAGATCTGGGACTTGTCGGACGGCACCCATGCGCGCATGCGCCAGCGGACCGACATCGCGGTGCCGATCGCGGCCTTTCCCGGCATCATGGGCACCGCCCTGGCCGAGCCGGGTCCCCACTCGACCATGCCGCCGCGCGCCAACGGCGGCAACATGGACAACAAGCATCTGACCGTCGGCTCGACGATCTGGCTGCCGGTCTTCGTCGAGGGTGGCCTGTTCAGCACCGGCGACGCCCATGCCGCCCAGGGCGACGGCGAATCCTGCATCACCGCCGTGGAAACCTGGTCCCGGGTGACGCTGAAATTCGACCTCGTAGAAAAGGGTGCGTTCGAGGAGCCCCGTTTGCGCACCGGCGGGCCGCTGTGCCAGCACACCAACACCGGCCCCTATTACGCGACCACGGCGCAGGGACCCGATCTCTACGTCAACGCCCAGAACGCGATCCGCTACATGATCGACCACCTCACCCGCGAGCGCGGGCTGAGCTGGCACGAGGCCTATGTCATCTGCTCGGTCGCGGTCGACCTCAAGATCTCGGAAATCGTCGACAAGCCGAACTGGCTGGTCTCGGCCTTCCTGCCGGAGAGCATCTTCGTCGAATAGAGCCGCCGGTGCCCGGGGCCCCTGGTCAATGGTTGACGGCCGACGGTCAGAAAGTGATGCAGCCTGTGCTGTGATCGACGCGCAGCACCGCCTCCTGGCCGAAGCGGCGCTTGTAGAGGGCGGCCAGCGCCGCGATCTTCCTGCGATCCTCGGCCGCGCCGTCATGGACCCGAAGGATCACCCGGCTCGGCTCCCACAGCGCCTTGCCCTTACCGGACCGCCAGTAGCCGCGCCCGGACAGGACGGTGAACCCACTGGGAAAGGCGCCGGCGACCTCGTGCCGGACGAAGCGCTCCCAGGCACGCTCGGGGATCCGGCCGCCGTCCTTCCGGCTGAGCCCGAAATAGAGCATCGTGGTGACGCCCGTCTTGCCGTCGCACGCCCGTTGCGGGCCGGTCACGGCACAGCCCGCCAGGACAATTGCGGCCGTCAAAACCAGGGCCGGTCGGAGGCGGTGCCAGCCGGTCACAGCGTCGTCCGCACTTCCCAGAGTTCCGGGAACAGGCGGATGTCGACCGCCCGGCGCAGGTAGCCGACCCCCGAGGTGCCGCCGGTGCCGATCTTGTGGCCGATCACCCGCTCGACCGTGTTGGCATGACGGAACCGCCAGGTCTGGAACAGGTCGTCGATGTCGAGCAGATTTTCGGCCAGTTCGTAAAGATCCCAGTATTCGCGGGAGTTCTGGTAGATCGCGGTCCAGGCGGCGAGCACGCTGTCGTTGGGCTCGCGGGCGACGCTCCAGTCCCGGTCGAGGCACCCCGCATCGATCGCGAAGCCCCGCCGGGCCAGCAGCTTGATGACCTCGTCGTAGAGGCTCGGGCGCTCCAGGAGCTCGACCAGGCGGGCATGGATGTCGGGCCGATGGGCATGCGTCTTGATCATGCCGCGGTTCTTGTTGCCGAACATGAACTCGATCGACCGGTACTGGAAGGACTGGAAGCCCGACGATTTGCCGAGCCCGTCCCGGAAGGCGAGATAGTCGGTCGGCGTCATCGTGGTCAGGATGTGCCAGGCCTGGATCAGGTTCTCCTGGATGCGCTTGACCCGGGCGAAGATCTTGAAGGCGGGGCGCAGGTCGTCGTCGCGGATCAGGGGAAAGGCCGCGGTGAGCTCGTGGATCATCAGCTTCATCCACAGCTCCTTGACCTGGTGAAGGATGAAGAACAACGTCTCGTCGTGGGCGCCGGTGACCGGGGTCTGGGCGTCGAGGATTTTGTCGAGTTGAAGGAAATCGTGGTAGCTGAGCTGCCCTTCCAGATCGGCGTGATAGCGCTCGCCGGAGAAGCGCCCGCCGATCTCGTCTTCGCCCAAGGTCTGCTTCGGATCGCTCATTTCTGTCCCCTTCCCTGCGCCGTGCGTCGAATTTGACGTTTTACCGCTAGCCGTTATTCGATAAAACGCGACGACTCCGCACGTCGCGGAACCGGGCACGACAGCCGGCGAGCAGGGAGGACCGAACCGCCATGGCAAAGCAAGTCAAATATAACCTCAGCGAAAAAGACATCCCCAAGGACTGGTACAACATCGTGGCGGATCTCAAGAATCCGCCGCCGCCGGTGCTCCACCCGGGGACGGGCCAGCCCGTGGGTCCCGACGACCTCGCGCCGCTGTTCCCGATGGAAATCATCATGCAGGAGGTCTCGGCCGAGCGGTATATCGAGATCCCCAAGGCGCTCCGCGATGTCTATCGCCAGTGGCGGCCGTCGCCCCTTCACCGCGCCCGGCGGCTGGAGCAGGCGCTCGATACCCCGGCGAAGATCTACTACAAGTACGAGGGCGTCAGCCCGGCCGGCAGCCACAAGCCCAACACCGCGCTGGCCCAGGCCTTCTACAACAAGAAGGAAGGCGTCAAGCGGCTGACCACCGAAACCGGCGCCGGCCAGTGGGGCTCGTCGCTGGCCCTCGCGGGCGCCTTCTTCGGCCTCGAGGTCGAGGTCTTCATGGTCAAGATCTCCTATAACCAGAAGCCCTATCGCCGGGCCTTCATGGAGACCTTCGGGGCGACCTGCCACGCCAGCCCCTCGACGCTGACCGAGGCCGGCAAGGCGATCCTGAAGGAGAACCCGGACAGCACCGGCTCGCTGGGCATGGCGATCTCGGAGGCGGTCGAGCGCGCGGTCCAGCGCGACGATACCAAATATGCCCTGGGCAGCGTGCTGAACCACGTGCTCATGCACCAGACCGTGATCGGCCAGGAAGCCATCAAGCAGATGGAGATGGCGGACGACTGGCCCGATTATGTCGTCGGCAGCACCGGCGGCGGGTCGAACTTCGCCGGCATTGCCTTCCCCTTCATCGGCGAGAAGCTGCGCGGCGGCCGCAAGACCGACATCGTCGCCGTCGAGCCGGCCGCCTGCCCGACCCTGACCAAGGGGCGGTATGCCTACGACTTCGGCGATACGGCGCAGATGACCCCGCTGGTCAAGATGCACACGCTGGGTGCCTCCTTCGTGCCGCCGGGCTTCCACGCCGGCGGGCTGCGCTATCACGGCATGGGCCCGCTGGTCAGCCAGCTGACCGAGGAAGGCGAGGTCCAGCCCCGCGCCTATCACCAGACCGAGTGTTTCGCCGCGGGGGTGGCCTTCGCCAAGGCCGAGGGCATCGTGCCCGCGCCGGAGTCGAACCACGCGGTCAAGGCCGCCATCGACCTGGCCCTCGACTGCAAGCGGGACGGCACCAAGAAGACCATCCTCTTCAACCTGAGCGGCCACGGCTATTTCGACATGCAGTCCTATGCCGACTTCATGGCCGGCAAGCTCAAGGACGAGGACTTCAACCAGGACGAACTGGCGATGGCGCTGGCCGGCCTGCCGAAGGTGGCCGCCGAATAGGCCGTCCCTTCGATCGAGCGTTGGAGAACGGGCCCCTCACGGGGCCCGTTTTCCGTCCGGCCCCGGGGCCGGCCCCGGGCCGCTCTTCGCCCGCTTGACAGCCTCCCGCCATTCATGCGTGAACCGGTGCCGACCGCGGCGCCCGGCGCCCGACCATCGAGGAGGATTCCATGAAGCTCTATTCCTTCACCGGCGCCTGCGCGCTCGCCCCGCACATCGCCCTCGAGTGGGCCGGGGCGGACTTCGAGCTGGAGCTGATCAAGCGGAACGAGACGCGGGAACCGGCGTTCCTGAAGCTCAATCCGATCGGCAAGGTCCCGGTCCTGATCCTCGATGACGGCGCGATCATGACCCACGTCAACCCGATCCTGATGTGGATCGCCGAGACCTATCCCGACGCCAGGCTCAAGCCCGAGACCAAGGGGCCGGGCGATCCCTACCCACTGCGCCGGTGGCTGGCCGAGTTCAACGGCGACATCCACCCGGCCTTCACGCCCTACTTCCTGACCTTCCGCCTGATCGACGACAAGGACGCACAGAAGGCGGTAAAGGTGAAGGC
Organism: uncultured Alphaproteobacteria bacterium; assembly: GCA_947259335.1. GTDB lineage: Bacteria > Pseudomonadota > Alphaproteobacteria > Bin65 > Bin65 > CAMYMQ01. The sequence goes on from CAMYMQ010000241.1 coordinate 7,091, forward strand.
CGCCCAGGAGGTCGACTTCCAGCTCTCCGTGGTCGAGCGCCACATGGACGGCCGCGACTGGATGCTGGGCGACCAGAAATCGATCCTCGACGCCTATCTCTACGTCTTCTGCCGCTGGGCCGAATTCCTGCCCAAGCCGCTGTCGGAATACCCCAACCTCGCCGCCTTCACCGAACGGATGAACGCCGACGCCGGGGTCCAGGCCGCGACCAAGGCGCAGGGGCTGGGCCAATAGAACATGGAGACTTTCCGGCCGCTTAGGCTTCCGGCGGCTCCTAGGAAGCAGCCCAAGTCTCCAGCGCGGCTTCCCAATCGCCGCGACTGAAGGCGACGATGCGCAGCGGGTCCCCGGGCGTCCACATCAGCTCGAGAACGATGCGCGGCGCCAGGACCCGCAGGATATAGCGCGGCCGCCAGTTCCGCCGGATGAGCCCGGCGGGCCCGGCGGCGCGTGACCGGGACGGCGGACGTTCAGACCCCAGCCGCAAATCCCCTTGATCGGCGGCAGCAAAATACTTACTATCCGGTCAGTAACTTACAGAATCGGATCATGACCGCCTTGCCAGCCCGTCCCGCCACCAAGCGCGAACAGCGCGAAGCCAGCATCGAGCGGCTGCTCGGCGCCGCGCTCACGCGCTTCGTCAGCCAGGGCTTCAGCCACACGACGGTCGAACAGATCGCCGAGGACGGCGGGCTGACCAAGGGTTCGGTCTATTTCTATTTCAAGGGCAAGGACGCGCTGCTGATGGCCCTGCTCGACCGGGTCGAGCAGGTGGTGGTCGACGACATGATCGACCGGGTCTCCGCCGCCGGCCCCGGCGCCGCCGACAAGGTTGTCGCCTTCGTCCACGGCCAGGCCCGCCTCGGCGTCGACCGCTGGGAGCATGTCCTCTTGCTGATCCTGATGTCGCTCGAGTTCGCCGGGCGCGGCGGACCGGTCGAGGATCGCACCAAGGCGATCTATGCCCGCATGTACCGGACACTCGAGGACGTGCTCGAACTGGGCAAGCGCGAGGGCGTCTTCCGGGGCGACCTGCGCACCCGCGAGCAGGCGGCGATCGTCATGGCCGGCCACGACGGCACTTTCCTGGAATGGTACCGGCGCGGCGACGATTTCGACGGCGGGGAACTGGTCCGGGCGCTGCGTACGGCGACCCTGGGCGGCCTCGTCGACACCCACGAAGACACGGCGGGCACTGCAGCCCCCGAGACCGAACGGAGGAAATGATGGCACAGGCCGACGCCCGCGGCGCGACCAAGGTGGAGGTCCCCGAGGGCCTGAAGATGTATGCCAAGGACGATCCGGCGATGCCGGAGGAATTCCGGCTGTTCATGATCAAGCTGCTCAAGCACGCCCACGTCGAGAACAACGGCAACCCGCACTACAAGGACATCCTGGCGAACATCGCCGAGGCGGGTCTCCGCTACGCCCCGTCGGGCCGCGAGATGCTGATCGAGGCGGAGATCGTTAAGCAGGAAGTCAACCACGGCCAGATTGTCGCCAACATCATCCGCAGCCTCGGCGAGGACCCCTTCTACGACAAGCCGGTCGGCCAGTACGCCTTCCACATCCCGCTGCAGTGCTGGGCCGACGTCGCCTGGTTCCACATGCTGATCGACCGGGTCGGCCTGTATGTCGGCATCGAGTGGCTGGGCAGCAGCTACGAGCCGCTGGCCCGGGTTTCGGACCAGCTGGAGAAGGACGAGTATTTCCACGCCAACGCGGGCCTGCGCTATCTCAAGCAGATCGCCAAGGACCCCGAGGCCAAGAAGGAAGCGCAGGACCTGCTGCACAAGTGGTGGCCGGCGGCGCTCGACATGTTCGGGCGGTCCAATTCGAAGAATTCGCAGACCTATGTGCGCTGGGGCATCAAGGGCAAGGGCAACGCCGAGCTGCGCGAACAGTATATCGCCGACACCGCGCCGCTGGTGCAGGAGCTGGGTTTCGATCTTCCCGACAACACGGCGAACCGGCGCTATCTCTAACCGGTTCGCCATTCGCGCCGGGGTCCCGGCCTCGCCAACACAACCCCCGCCTGGTGGGACGCCGCGCGAATGGCGAGCCTCTGTACCAAGCGGCAAATCGACAAGAACAGCCGCACCCAAGGGAGGAATGCCAAGGTGGTTGCACCGATCACGCAACACACGCCCGCGGCGGCGCGCGCCCGGTACTGGAACGCGCTGACCGAGACCATGCCGCGCGCCGAGCTCGACGCGCTGCACTTGGGCAAGCTCCAGAAGCTCGCCGACTATGTCTATGAGTTCAGCGCCTTCTACCGCCGCAGATTCGATGAGATCGGCCTCAAGCCGGCCCACATCACCTCGCTCGACGAATACAAGCGGCTGGTGCCGATCATCGACAAGGCGGACTTCATCGGTTTCCAGCAGGAGCGGCCGCCCTATGGCGACACCATCGCGGTGCCGCTGGAGATGGTCGCCCACCATGTCGAGACCTCGGGCTCGACCGGCGTGCCGCTGGCGGTCCCCTACACCGCCTACGACACCGAGCGGGTCGGCGAATCGTGGACCTACGGCTTCTGGGCCCACGGCATCCGGCCGTCCGACAGCTTCTACTTCGCCTTCAACTGGGGCAATTTCGCGGGCTTCTGGTCCTGCTATTTCGGCGCCCGGCGGATGGGCTGCCGGGTGATCTCCGGCGGCGGCGCCAACAGCGAAGGCCACATCCAGAACATCCTGCGGCTCAAACCCACGGTCCTGATCTCGACCCCCACCTTCGCGGTCCGCCTCGCCCAGGTCGCGCAGGAGATGGGCGTCGACCTGCGCGACAGCTCGGTCAGGTTCACCTATCACGCCGGCGAGCCCGGTCCCTTCGCGCTGCCCGCCATGAAAGCGCGGATCGACGAGGCCTGGGGCGCGGATTCCGGCGAGCTCCTGGGCATCGCCGAGATCGAGGCCTTCGCACCGGGCTGCGCCAATCGCGACGGCGTCCACGTCAACGAGATGAACGTCTTCTGCTGGTCGGTGAACCCCGATACCGGCGAGGAGGTCGACGACGGCGAAATCGGCGAGAACATCATCACCAGCTACACCTACTCGGGCCAGCCGCTGCTGAACTACCGCAGCCATGACCTGGTGCGCCGGGCGCACGACTGTTCGTGCGGGGTGACCTGGGCCAAGCTCGACGGGGTCGTCCTCGGCCGCACCGACTTCATGATCACCGTGCGCGGCACCAACGTCTATCCGACGGCCGTCGAGAACATCCTCGGAGACGCGGAGGGGGTCAGCCCCTATTTCCAGCTCGTCCTGGACCGGGAGGCGGAGAACGACCGGATGACCATCGAGTTCGAGCCCGACAAGGAAATCCCTGAAGCGAAGTGGCCCGAGATCGCCCGGCAGGTGAGCGAGACAATCCACCGCCAGCTTCACGTCCGGCTGGAGGCGAGGCCCATGGCGCCCGAAAGCCTGCCGCGCTATGACCTGAAGACCCGCCGGGTGATCGACAACCGCCCGCAGGAGCTGCGCCGGCAGCTCGACCGCTAGGGCGCCGCGTCGGCCGATGTTGGACGTCATTCCGAGCGAAGCGGTCCACAGGACCGCGCAGTAGAGGAATCTCGCCCGGTGCCGGTTTCGCCTTCGACAAGATTCCTCCACTCCGCCCCTGCGGGGCTCCGGTCGGAATGACGAATGTAGAAGAGGTTTTGAGAAAGATGCTTCAACCCGACGAGATGAAGGAAAAGCTCCGCCAGGCCCGGGCGCTGGTGGCCGAGGTGTTCGAGGGCACCGACCTGCCCCAGATCCAGGCGACCCTGCGCCAGGCCGACCAGAACCTGCACTGGGCCCTGTGGAACCTGGGCGAGGTGGAGACCCTGCGCCCCGACCTGCCGGCCGCGTGACCCTCTTCGTCCCTCCCCCGCCTGTCACCCCGGCCGGAGCCCAAAGGAAGGGGTGACGACCTCAAGGACATCCAGACCATGACCGACTTCGACTTCATCTCCTTCGACCGCAACGACGCGATCGCGATCCTGCGCCTGAACCGGCCGGATAATTTGAACTCGTGGAACCTCCAGATGCGCGAGGAACTGCGCGACGCGATCCAGGCCTGCGTCGAGAACGACGCGTTGCGGGTACTGGTGATCACCGGCACCGGCCGGGCCTTCTCCGCCGGCGAGGACGTGCGCGGCATGGGCGACCTGTCGGCGGTCGGCCCCAAGGGCTTCCGCCGCCGGGTGCGGATGATCCACAACGTCTTCGACGAGATCGAGCAGATGGAGATCCCGGTGATCGCCGCGATCAACGGGGTCGCCGCGGGCGGCGGGCTGGAGCTGGCGCTCTCCTGCGATTTCCGTATCGCCGCCGACACCGCGAAAATGGGCCTGCCCGAGGGCAATGTCGGGCTCATCCCGGGCTCGGGCGGCATCTCCCGCCTGGTCAAGCTGGTCGGCCCGGCCAAGGCCAAGCGGCTGGTCATGACCGGCGAGATCGTGCCGGCGGACAAGGCGCAGGCCTACGGGCTGGTCGAGGAGGTCGTGCCGGCGGACCAGCTCATGGACCACGCCGTCGCCTTCGCCGAACAGCTCGCCGCCAAGGCGCCGCTGGCGCTGGGTTCGGCCAAGATCGTCATCAACCAGTGCGTCAACGTCGACATGGAGACGGGCCGCAACTTCGAGCGGATCGCCCAAAGCGTGCTCAAGCTGACCGACGACCACAAGGAAGGCGCCCGCTCCTTCATCGAGAAGCGCAAGCCCGACTTCACCGGGCGCTGAGGCCGTCGCCGATGGCCGAGCGTGAAACGCCCGAACGCGAAACGCCCAACTGGCAACAGCTCGCCGACCGGATCGATGCGCTGGCCGAGGATCTGATTGCCGCCGCGCCCTCCGCCGGCGACGACGAGGGCGAGATGATCAATCTCTGGGCCCGGGGCCTGAAGCACTACGCCATCCAGCTTCGCCAGACGCTCGCCGACTGACCGCGAACTGGCTAGGTCCGCCGAGCGCTCACCAATGTGGCGGGGACCGGGACCTGCCACCCGTCCTTTGTTCCATGATTCGCCCTCACGGCCGCTGTCATAGCCTCACGGATGGCGGCCAGGTTTTTCGCTGGCTGACTCCTGAGCAATGCCGCCGCTCGGACAGTCCCCTTCTCGAAAATCTCGGCGAGCCTTGCGGGCCTATCCAGATTCCACCGGCAATCCACGACATCCAGTGCAACGTCGACAAATCCAGCCGGTGTCAACAGCCGTTCGGCATCGGCGCGTCGGGCGAAAAGATGGAAGTCCGGTCCATCAGGAACCGTGACGTCGGCGCTGCCGTGGGCCTTCACCGCGCCGTAAAGTAACTCGAACGCGGAAGACGCTTCGGGTCCGCACCACACCGTCATGCCGAACCGGCCATGGGTACGCAAGACACGGGCCACTTCGGCCAGCGACTTCGGCTGGTCGGGTACGTGGCAGATACCGAGGTTCGAGACGACCGCGTCAAAGTGGCCGTCCGGAAACGGCAGATCCTGGGCATCCGCTTCAACAAAGGTGACTTCGGGTGCGCGTTGCTTGGCGAAAGACAGCATTGCCGGGGAAAAATCTGCCCCAACCACCTCGCACCCGGCGGCGGCGAGCACTTTGGAGACGTTGCCCTGTCCGCAGCACAGATCCAGCACCCGCATCCCGGCAGTAGGAGCCACGGCGGAAATCAATCGAGGAATCGCCTGATCCGAAGCGGCGGCGAAGCAGTCGACGTAGCCGGTGGCCCGTGCGGTGTCGGACCAGCCGGCCAACTCCATGTCACCGAAGGCCTCGAACGACTTCATCGTGCCCACCGTTTTCTGCTAGCCCGGCACCTTCGCCGCCACCATCTCGATCTCGATCAGCATCTTCGGGTCGACCAGCCCGGAGACCAGCAGCAGGGTCGAGCCCGGCTTTTCCGCGCCGAGATAGGCGCCGCGCACCTCGCGGTAGGCCGGAATGTCCTCGCGGCGGACGAGGAACTGGGTGATCTTGACCACATCCGCCATCCCGAGCCCGTTGTGCGCGAGGATGGCCAGGCAGTTCGCCAGGGCGTTCTCGGCTTGGGACCGAAAATCCTCGGGAAGGGTGCCGTTGGCATCGACGCCGACCTGACCCGACAGGAAGGTGATCCGCGCGCCCTCGGGGATCTCGACCCCGTGGGTATACGGCCCCTGCGGCGGGGCGATCGTCTCGGGATTGAAGGCCCGGTTTCCCGTCCGCTTTCCCATGTCGCTCTCCTGTTGCGCGGCTCCGGCCGGAAGGCCGGACGGTCAGCCGAAGAAGCCGCCATCCTTGTCCGCGGGCGGCTTGGCCGGCCCGGATTTCGAGGCCGTCGGCTTGGCCGGGGCCGGACGGGGCGTCGAGCGGCCATTGCCTCGAAGGGTCGATCCGACCCGCGGCGCCGGTGCCGAGGCGGTCGTCGCCTCGAAAAAGGCAGCCGCGCCACCCCGGGAATCGGACTTCGCCGGGGCGGTCTCTTCACCTTCCCTGGCATGGCGTGTCGACCCGGCGCTGACCAGCCGCGCCGCGCGCCGCTCCTGGGCCGCCGGCGCGGGCTTGGCGGCCGGTTTCGGCTCGAACTGAATGTCGGACGTCGGCGCAGGTCGGGCCTCGGGCTTCAACC
>CAMYMQ010000242.1 GCA_947259335.1 uncultured Alphaproteobacteria bacterium
AGGGCGGGGGTGCCGGCCTTCTTCCGCCGAACTTGCAGCGCTCGAGGGCGAGCCGGGGACGGACGATTGTCCAGCACGGTGCGGGAACGGTGGCTGGTCTGAGGTCCCCGCTCCCTTCTTTTCGATCTTGTGAAAAAAATTCAGCCCCTGTGACGCGCGTCACCGCGCCGGGCGGGCGCGGGCGGCATAGTCAGGTCATCAACAAACAAACACGGGGTCCGAAACGGACCCGCTCAGGATCAGGAAAAGGAAACCACCCGATGAAGAAGATCACTCTCTCGCTCGCCGCCGCCGTCCTCGCCACCGGCATCGCCGCCTCGGCCTCCGCCGCGACCGCCCCGGCCACCGCCCCGGGCCTGGGCTTCGATCTGGGCCAGAAGGTCGAGACCAACCGGGTCGCCGTCCCGGGCACCCAGCAGGCCGGCTACTTCTACCGCTACCGCTGCTACTACGTCCGCTACGGCTACCGGGTCTATCGCCGCTGCTTCGTCCGCTACTACTACAACTAGGAACACCCTCCCTCCCCAACCTTCCTCCACTCTCCCCCACCTTCCCGGATCGGCCGGCCCCTGCAAGGGCCGGCCGTTTCCGTGCGCGGGTCCCGGCGATTGGGAACCGATTTACCTGGGACGGGAAAAGGCTCTAAGGTCCGGCGACCATCCCGCGCCAGGCGCCCGCCCGGCGCCCGGCCGCATCATCGAGGTTGCATCCCCATGTCGGACATCATCCTGCATCACTACGACGGCTCGCCCTTCGCCCATAAGTCGAGGCTTTGCCTGGGCCTCAAGGGGCTCGCCTGGAAATCGGTCAAGATCCCGATGATCATGCCCAAGCCCGATCTCATGCCGCTCACCGGCGGCTATCGGCGCACGCCGGTGATGCAGATCGGCGCCGATATCTATTGCGACACGACCCTGATCGCCGACGAGCTGGAGCGCCGCCACCCCGAGCCCAGCTTCTTCGCGTCGGGCGGCCGGGGCTTGGCCGACATGGTCGCGGCCTGGGCGGACGGCACCCTGTTCACGCCGATCACCAGCGCGGTCTTTTCGACCATCGCCGACAAGATGCCGCCGGACTTCTTCGCCGACCGGGCCGCGATGCGCGGCGCCCCGCCGGCCGATATCGACAAGATGATGAAGGCCGCGCCCCGGCTCCAGGCCGAGATGGCGCGCCTGCTGGGCAACGTCGAGACCATCTTCGACGACGGCCGCGACTATGTGCTGGGCGACAAGCCCGGCCTCGCCGACATCTCGCTCTACCACCCGATCTGGATGGCGACCACGACCGGCAAGCGCAACGCCGCGCTGCTCGAGCCGTTCCCGGTCCTGCGCGCCTGGATGGACCGGGTCGCCGCCATCGGCATCGGCCAGCCGGAAGACATGGACGCGAAGGCCGCGCTCGCCGCCGCCCGCGACGCCGAGCCGGAGCCGCCGCGTCCGTCGGAGACTGATGCCGCCTCGCCCACGGTCGGCCAGACGGTGAGCGTGATCGCAGCCGACAAGGTGCCCGAGGCCGTGGTCGGCGAGGTCGTGCTGGTCACCGCCAACGAGGTCGCCCTGCGCCGGGAAGACAAGCAGGTCGGCACGACCCACATCCATTTCCCGCGAACGGGCTATATCATCCGACCGGCCTGACGGTGGCGCCCCCCAACATCGTCGGTGGGGGAGGCCTCCTCGCCAACGCCGCAGGCGCGTTCGGTTGCATGCTGACCGGCGGATCGATCGTCGCGACCCGCTATGTCATCGGCCAGACCGACCCGGTGACCCTGTCCTTCCTGCGCTACCTGATCGCGATCGCCTGCCTGTTGCCGGTGACCGTCGTGCTCCTGCGCCGGCACCGGCCGTCGCCCCGCGACCTGGCCATGCTGGCCGTGCTCGGCTTCGCCTTCTTCGGCCTGTTCCCCTGGCTGTTCACCCTCTCGCTGCAATTCACCACCGCCGCGCGCGGCGCCCTGGCACTGGCGACCGCACCCCTGATCGCCTTGGCGATCGCCAGCGCGCTGCGGATGGAATCCTTCGGCGTGGTCAAGCTGGCCGCCGTGCTGACCGCGATCATCGGCGTCGCCATCGCGCTCTCGGGGGATGCCAGGGGCCTAGCGGCGGTGGGCCCTGATTATTGGATCGGCGACCTGGTCATGCTCGGCGCGGCGGCCATCGCGGCGGCCTATTCGGTGGGAGCCAAGCCCCTGCTGACCCGTCACCCGGCGCTGCTTGTCACCTGCCTGTCGATGCTCGCCGGGTTTGCCGCCCTCGCCGTGCCGGCCGGGGTGATCGTGGCCGACCGCGGCCTGCCCGCCTTCGACACGCCGGGCCTGATCGCCGTGATCTTCCTTGGCATCGGCGGCGGCGCGCTTCAGTTCGGCCTGTGGATCTGGGCGGTCAGCCGGCTGACCCCGACCCAGGCCTCGCTGTTCCTGACCCTGACCCCGGTCACCGCGATGGTGTTGGGGCTCGTCGTCCTGAACGAGGTTTTCACGACGGCGCTGCTGATCGGCCTGTTCCTGGTGGTCGCCGGCCTGCTGGGGATCAATTGGCGTCCCCGGCCCTGGGCCGGCTGAGCCGGTGGGCCGAAACATCGAGCCCCGCAATGCCGGCTGTGCATTTATGTCCCTGACTGGGCGCGCCCAAGTCCGAATGGTGGCCCGATGACGCGGCGATCAGGGTTTCCGGGTGGCGCGGCATGGGCGGTCGTCGGCCTGTCGTTCGTGACGCTCGGACTGACCTTCGCCCTGCGCAATACCGTCGGCTTGCTGATGCCCGTCTGGGAGACCGATCCCGGCTGGTCGCGCACGCTGGTCTCGACTGGCGGCGCGGTGATTCTCACTCTTATGGGCGTCGCCGCGCCGATTGGCGGCAGCCTGCTCGACCGATGGGGGCCACGGCCCGTCTATGTCGGGGGCATGGTCCTGGTCGCCGCCGCGGCGATTTCGACAAGCCAGATCTCCGCCGGCTGGGCCTTCATCGTCCTCTATTGCGGGATTTCCGGACTCGGTACCGGCGGGCTGAACCTGACGACCGCCTCGGCCACCATTGCACGCTATTTCTCCCGTCATCGGGGACTGGCGATCGGCATCGCGCTTGCGGGTGCGACCGGCGGACAGTTGCTGCTGATGCCGCTGGCGGCGATCCTGATCGGCGCGTTCGGCTGGCGCGACACCTATCTCATCGCCGGGGGCACGCTGCTTGCCTTGGCGGTCGCCGCCGCCTTTCTGCTCAGGCGGCCGCCCGCGCTGACGGCACCGCCGCCCCGGCCGTCCGGCGCGGGGGCGAA
>CAMYMQ010000243.1 GCA_947259335.1 uncultured Alphaproteobacteria bacterium
CCGCCGCGGCGCGGCGGCCGTGCGCGGTGCGGCCTTGGGCTTCGCATGGCCGCGGACGACCCGCGTCGCCTGGGACGGCGGCGGCGCCGACGCGTATTTCTTGGCGTCGTAAGGCTTCACGAGATACGGCGTCGCGATGATGACCAGCTCGGTCTCGTTGCGCTGGAACTCCTGCGACGTGAACAGCTTGCCCAGCACCGGAATGTCGCCCAGCCACGGCACCTTCCTGATTTCCTTGGTGACGTTGTTCTGGAGCAGGCCACCGATCACGATGCTCTGGCCGCTGCCGACCTCGACCATCGTCTCGGCTCGCCGCGTCTGCAGCGCCGGCACGGTGATGTTGTTGAGCGTGATCGCACCGGTGTTGGTTAGGTTCGAGACCTCGGGCGCGACCAGCATCTTGATTCGGCCGCTGCTGAGGATCACCGGCGTGAACGACAGGCCGACGCCGTATTTCTTGTATTCGATCGTCACCACGCCGTCGGCCTGGGGCACCGGCACCGGGAATTCGCCGCCGGCCAGGAAGCTGGCCTTCTTGCCGGACATCGCCGACAGGTTCGGCTCGGCCAGCACCTTGACCAGGCCCTCGCGGTCGAGCAGGTCGACCAGCGCGTTGATGTCGGTCGACCCGGAGCGGTAGCCGATGCCGACATTGCTGTTGGTATAGGGCGTCGAGCCGTTGCGCAGATTGAAGGCGGTCGACAGGGTGCCCGTCACCGCCGAGGCCGTCGCCGTGCCCGTGGCCACGCCGATCACGAAGCTGCCCGTGCGGATGATGGAATCCCAGTTGATGCCGATCCGCTTGAGCGTCTCCTTGTTGACCTCGAGCACCCGGACCCGGAGGTTGACCTGGTTCGGCCCGACCACCGCGATCTGGTTGACGACATTCTTCTTTTCGTCGTCGACGAAGCGGGCCGCGACCTCCTGGGCCTTGGTCGCATCGCGCTGCGATTCGACCTTGCCGGTGAGGAGCACGGCGCCGTCGATCGAGCGCACGCGGATCTTGTTCTTCGGCAGGATCGTGTTCAGCGCGCGGCGCATGCGGGTCAGGTTGTGGTTGACCGAAACGCCGGTGTTCAGCAGCACCTTGTCGTCGCCGTCGACGGCGATCAGCGTGGTCTCGCCGACCTTCTTGCCGAACAGGTAGATCAGCTTCGACGACTTGACCTGCACGTCGGCAATGGTCGGGTCGGCGACGAAGACCGTCTTGGCCGGCTTCGACAGGCGGACGATCCGGCCCTTGCTGACCTCGACCGAGAGGCCGCCCAGGGCGTGCGCCGCGTTGTTCAGATCGAGCGCGCCGCCGGGTAGCCGGACCGTCGCGGTCATTCCCGCAAGCAGCGCAACGAACAGGATGATGCCTAGCATCCCGCGCCACGGGACCGGCCGGCGTGCCGGGCGATCTCCGTGACCTAGCATGGTGTTGACTGAGATCATTTTTCCCCTGTGGTATTGGTGGTCGAGGCCCGGACAGGCGACTTGATCGCGCCCTTGTTGTCCTTGACCCCTTCGTTGGGATCGACGCTTTCGGCCTTGTCGCCACGGATGACGTTGATGTTCTCGTCCTTTTTCGTGCGCGACAGGAACCGGCTGAACTCCCGGTCGATCGTGTAGGTCTTGCCGCGATGCGGCATGACTTCCTTGCAGCCCTCCGAACCCGGGACGCAGCTGGCGGCGACGTCCTTGCGGTCCTCGTCCTCGCGGCCGGCGGTCTTGCCGTCCGTCTCCGAGCGGAGGGTCGAGTTGCGTTCGGTGGTCTTGCCGGCGGTCTTGTCGTCGGGCTGGCGCGGCAGGCTGCGCAGGCTCAGCGTCAGCGAGCCCATGCGGGTCGCCACGGCGATGATCTCGGCCTGGCTGGGCGTGACCTCGAGGGTCACCGTCTTGGCCCGGACCGGCTTGCCTTCCAGATCGTTGGTGCGCTGGTCGATGGCGAGCACGCGCACGTTGACGATGATGGTTTCGCTGACCTTGTTGTTGATGTCGCGGTCGCCGACCTTGGTGGTCGACTCGTGGCTCAGGATCACGTCGACCCGGTCGCCCGGGAACAGCAGGCCCGCGATGCCGGTGGCGTCGTCGACATTCATCGAGACGGCGCGCATGCCCGGCGTCAGGACCGCCGCCAGGAAGCCGTGCTCGCCCTTGCCGACGACGAACTCCTTGACCACGGGCTGGCCCGCGGCGATGCCGCGGCGGACGATACTGCCGATCAGGTTCGGCGGCATCGAATTGACCGGCACCCCTTCGGGCTTGCGCACGAACTGCGGCGGCACCTGGGTATCCGGCCAGGACTGCCAGCGCGTGTCCCCCGCCTTCAGAAACGTGCCCGCGGGCAGCGGACGCGCCGCGACCAGCACGAAGGTCTTGGGCTTCGGCTTCTCGACGACCTTCTGCGGCGTCGGCGTGGAGCGCGCGGACATGGCCTCCCGCTCGGCCTTGAGCCACTGCTGGACGAAGTAGACCGTACCGCCGGCAAGACCGAGCGCGATGATCGCGAAGAGGAGGATACTTTTTCTCATTGTGCCACCCGTTGCGTCACGGCGTCAGGACCGTGAGAGCCAGGAAAGTCAGCCCGCCGGCGGAAATCGCCACGCCGTAGGGCACGTTCAGTTTCGTTAACGGTACGTAACGAAGGTTAAGAACCCATTTAAAAGCGCCCGTGCGCTGTCGCGCCGCGGCGCCGCCGACGGGCGTCGCCGTGCCCTCGCCGGTGTCTTCCATCTCGTAGGCCAGCCGCACCGCGGCATAGACCGCCAGCAGGATGGAAGTCGCCAGCATCACGCCGATGAATTCCATCAGGTGGAGGGGGCCGACCCACAGCATGCAGGCCGACATCAGCTTGACGTCGCCGCCGCCCATCGCGCCGAGCACGAACATGAAGAAGCCGACCAGAAACACGACCAAGGCCATCACCACGGCGAAGAACCAGACGACTTCGCTGGGCGCCGTGATCACGTGGACCGGATAGAGCGCGACCAGCGCGATGCTGATCACGTTCGGGATCACGAACCGCGTGAAATCGGCGACCGCCGCCCAGACGAGCAGCCCGCCGAACACCGCGAGGACGAGCATGTGAATGACCGCAATGAAGTCCATCGTCACCAATCCGATCCGCTGCCTGCCGGTTGAACGATCGCCGAGCGTCCGGTTGCCCGGGCTGTAAGGCGATCCGTCATGGCGGCTTCGGCCTCTCCGTTGCTGTTGTGCCTGACGCCGTGGCGCCGGACCGGCGCCGCGGGCCTCCCCGCTGGTTCGAACGCGGCCGGCGGGTCCGTTGCCGCGACTTTCGCGGGCGGATCCAGACGGCCCCGAAGGGCTCCGGCCTCGTGGTCCGACCCCTCGCGTCGGCAGCCGTTCGTTCGACCCCTCTCCGGGGTGGCTGAACCTGCGCCGACGACGATCGGGCGAACCACCTCTGGAGATAGAACATTAAAGTTAATATTCAGTAAAATACTCTAGCCACGTAAAGAATCGGGCGCAATCCAAAACGAAGCAAACCAAGAGTCTTCGATATCTCTTGAACTAGACTTGCGTTTTGTTAAGCCAAAATTAGGAATATTACTTGGCGAGGGAATTTTCGACGCCTGAACCCTTGCCTTGAAGAGGGATGGGAACCGCGGCTGGTCGGGGAGCTCCGTCCCCGAACCGGCGTCTGTCCGGCCGCAACCCGGCCTATTTGGGCTTCTTGGCGTCGAGCTTGGTCGAGACCGCGGTGAACATGCCGCTGATCGACGTGCCCATCGCCTCGAGGGCGACGATGGCGGCGACCGCCACCAGGGCCGCGATCAGGCCGTACTCGATCATCGTGGCGCCGGAGTCGTCCTGCGCGAAATTCTTCAGGTGCTTGATCATTGCGGTTCTCCTCTTCCGGGTCGCCAGCGACCGTCCCTGTCGGGACAAAAACGGCTGGTTCCTTGTCTTTAAGGGACCGCCCGTTAAGGGATGGTTAATGGGGGAACCCAAGAAAAATCAATGGGTTCCGCGCCCTACCGCCCGCTCCGGGACGGCGCCCCGGCGGCGGGGCCTTTCGCCGGATCGGCCCATACCCCTGACCGCGTTAAGTGCTTTTCGGGCAACGGATTTGCCAATTGTTGTAAAAATGACACTGTTTATTGAAGATCAGCAAGTCGAGAAGAAAAGTAAACGAAAACAACAAGTAAATTTTTCTGCCATTAATACTGTTGTTTCAGCCGGTGTTAACGAAGAACGCCGTATATCCATGCCAGATTGGATTAACTGCGGGTAAAGCTCCCGCCTTTCAGGACACCACAAAGATGATCGGACTGTTTGTCGGCAATCGCCCCGTAAGGCGCGGCTCGGCTCTCGGCCTGTTCGGTCGCTTGCTGCGCAGCAACCGCGGCGGCGTTTACACCTTCGCCGCCGTGATCGCCCTGCCGCTGGTCGGCTTCATCGGCATTTCGGCGGATGCCGCCCGCGCCTACCTGGTCAAGGCCAGACTGTCGACCAGCGTCGACGCCGCGGCACTGGCCGGCGGGAAGACGGCCTTTTCGACCGTCTATGGCAATGACATCACGAAATACTTCAACAGCAACTTCCCGCCGGGATTTCTCGGCGCGACGGTGACCGGGCCGACCTACTCGAAGACGCCGTCCCCGACCGGCGGCAGCCTGATCAAGGTGACCGCAACGGCGACGGTGCCGACCGCCTTCATGCACCTGTTCGGCTTCGACACCATGACGGTGTCCGCCGAGTCCGAGGTGACCCGCAAGAATTCCGCCATGGACGTCGTCCTGTCGATGGACATGTCGGGTTCGATGGACAGCTACACCAACGGCAAGAAGAAGATCGACGCCGCCCGCGACGCCGCCAAGACCCTTGTCGACATCCTCTACGGCGACGAAGAGACCAACACGAACCTCAAGATGGGGCTGGTGCCCTGGAACGGGAACGTCAACATCCTGGTCGACACCACGCCCGCGGCGCCGATCTCCTACTGGAAGCGCAATCAGAGCAAGCAGATCACGGTCGGGACTTTCAAGAACCCGGCCACGGGCAAGAACCAGAACCACATCTGGGAAATCAACGCCTCGCCGGTCCGCCTCTTCGATCGGCCGAAGAACAACTGGAAGGGCTGCGTCTACGCCCGCTACGTCAACGACGGCAACAGCTCGAACGACGCCGACGACGTCCTCGGCTATGTCGATGCGACGGGCTGGAAGGCCTGGGAGCCGCGGCCGGAGGGCAACGACTGCAAGAACTGCACGCCGTGCCTCAAGCACGGGATCACGCCGCTCAACCAGAGCAAGTCGCTGATCGCCGGGGCCATCGACCGGCTGAAGAACCCCGAAGGCAATACCAACATTCCCCAGGGCCTGTCCTGGGCCTGGCGGGTGCTGATGAACACCGCGCCCTTCACCGAGGGCACCTCCGACGATCCCGACAAGCCGCTGGTCCGCGCCGTGGTCCTGTTGACCGACGGCGCCAACTGCGCCGCCGAGGGGGACGGCTACAAGGAAATCTGGGGCGGCTGCAACTGGTACTCGACCCAGAAGATGGACGAACGCGCCATCGCCATCGCCGCCAAGATGAAGGCCCAGGGCATCCTGGTCTACACGATCCAGTTCGGCTTCAATGACCAGGACGCCGCCGCGACCCTCAAGAAGATCGCCAGCGGAACCGGTGCGCCCTACTACCAGTACGCGCCCGATTCGGCGACGCTCCAGTCCGTCTTCCAGGCGATCGGCACGTCGCTCTCGGATCTGCGCATATCCAAGTAGCGCACTGCCCGATCCCCGGCGACAGAACCGCGTCCGGCCGGAGCGTCACCCGCCGCAGCAACCGTCGGCGCCCGAGGCCCGGCCTTCCTGGACCGGCGGGCACGGCACGGTGCCGAAGGAGCAGAAGACGCAGCAGTCGCCTGCCTTGGGTCGCAGCACGGCGCCACAGCCGCGGCAATCGTAGAAGAACTGGCAGGCGTCAACAGGCATGGTTTCGCGCGCCTTATGACCGCATTCGGGGCAGGTGATCTCGGAGCGGAACTCGCGCGCCGCGGTCATCGCGCGCTCCGCGCCGGGCGGGACGGATATCCGATGGCGCGGGTCGCGCCCGTCAAGTCCGCTACTCCCGACACCCGGTCGTCATAGGTGACGGTTGCGGTCTTCGCCGCCAGGGACACCTTGACACTTTTCACGCCGCGCACGCCGCGAAGCGCGCTGCGCACGAAGATCGGACAGGAAGCGCAATTCATCCGCTCGACGACGAGGGTCACGGTGCGGTCGGCGGACTGCACCGCGGTCGGCAGGGCGAGTACGGCGACCGCCACGGCAGCGAGCATGAGGCGAGACATCACAAACCTCCTAACCATCCAGAAATGCCGGGGCGACGTAGGGAAACGCGGCGGACACGGCCGCCACGACGGTGGCAGCCCACAGCGCCGAGACGATCAGGCGCCGGCGGCGCGGCCGAAAGCAGGGACCGTCATCGGCACAGGCCCCCCGCGGACGCCGGTAGACGAGGTAAAAGCCGAGCGCCAGGAACACCGCCGTCGCGCCCAGCAGCCAGGGCTGCAGCGGGGACAGCGCCGTCATCTGCCCCAGCCAGGGGCCCGTCGCACCGAGGCTGAAGAGGACGAGCGGCAGAACGCAGCATGTCGACGCGCCGAGCGCGCCCACCAGGCCGCCGATGCTCGCCAGCCCGCTCGCCGCTTCGGCCGGGCGGCGCTGCGCGGCGCTGTCCGCCGAGGAAATGCGTTGAGCCCTGATCATCCGACTTCGTTCCTGTGCCACCATTCGATGCATGCTATCCTCATTTCTGTAGCCACTACAGAAGCAAGACCGATTTTCATGCCGCCGAACACGATCCCGCGAGTTGAGGCTCAGTCGATCGGGCCCCTGTCCGCGCAGACGGGCGTAAACATCGAGACCATCCGCTATTACGAGCGGATCGGGCTATTGCCCGCGCCGCCGCGGACGCGAGGCGGACGCCGGATCTACTCGGCGGAGCACCGCAGGCGGCTGGTCTTCATCCGGCGGATGCGGGAACTGGGCTTTCCGATCGAGAGCGTGCGCGCGTTGCTGGGCATGGTCGACGGCGGGCATGCCTGCGCCGACGTCCACGCGCTCACCGTGCGGCACCTTGACGATATGCGCCGGCGCATAGGCGACCTCACACGGGTCGCTGCGATCCTGGAGGATATGGCGGACCGGTGCGCGACCGGCGAGACGCCGGGCTGCCCGATCGTGGAAGCGCTCAGCCCCGACTAGGGCAGTAGCTCGATGGTGTCGGACTTGCGCGGCCGGTGATACGACACCCGGTAGATGTCGGACGAGCCGGCGAGCAGATCGAACAGCATCGGCGTGTATTTGTAGGTCAGCTCGACCACCACCACCGATTCACCTGCGTCGAGGGTCATGTAGGACGGCAGCTTGGCCTTGCCGCCCTTGGCGCCCGTCGGGCTGGCGTCGGTGGCCGAGCCCACGCCCTTGGCCTGCCAGGTGATGTAGGGGTCGTCCTTGTTCTTGGCCGTCACGTGAGAGACGATCACGACCCCGGCGCTGCCCAGGTCGTAGGGCTGGACGATCTGCTGACCGGCGTTGAAAATCTCCGAGATGTCGGTGCCGGTGACCTGCGCGCTCTGGGTCACCATGTCGCCGATCGAGGTGACCGCCCGGTCGAACTTGGTCGAGAGCAGCACGTAGCGGCCGAACTCGAACCCCGAGAACAGGATGGTCACGGCGACGATCGACAGCAGGGCGAACTCGACCGAGATCGCGCCACGGCGGGCGCGGCCGAACCGGAACAGGAGGCGGTTGAGACGGGCGATCATGGCTAGAACGGCTCGTTGCGGATGACGACCGTCGCGGCATAGTTGAACTGACCGTTGCTCTGCGCGAACGGGATCAGCAGCGGTGTCATCACGGTCCACTTGTAGTCGACGGTATAGGCGACGATGTCCCCGCCCTTGCCGACCGAGTTGCTGCCCATGTCGGCGTCCCACTTGCCGTTCTTGTTCACGTCCGTGTAGGGCTCGCCGGCGTCATACTTGTTGTTGGCGTTGGTGTCGGTGAACGGCTCGCCTTTGCCGACGTCGGAGAAGGTGGGATAGACCTTGGTGCTGACCGTGATGTCCGCCTCGGGGATCAGCCCGTAGGTGTGTTCCTTGATCATCTTGGCGATGTACTGCTCGCGGGTCAGGCCGTCGGGCGCGGACTGCCCGGTGATGCCCCAGCGCGAGGCTTCCTTGAGGCCGCCCTCGACCGCGTTGTTGATGAAGGTGATCATCGACAACTCGATGATCACCATGATGAGCAGGACCATGACCGGCGCGACGAAGCCCCACTCGACGAGCGCGTTGCCGCGCTCGGCGCGGGCGAAGCGCCGGAGCAAGCCGGACTGTCGGGGGTGGGTCGAAACGGTCATCACGCGTCACCGGATACCTGTCGGGTTTTCCAGCAGTGATTGTGCCCAACGACCGTTAACGTGGGGCTATCGGCTATGCCTAAGATTGGCTTTCCCGGTGTGCCTAACATCGGGTTAAGGCCCCCGCGGCCGGCGCCGAAGATTACGGAATTGTTAGGCATGGGAAGCCCCGACGCTAACCGCGGTGGGGCGCGAGGATCGCCTTGAGCAGCGCCGTCACCCGCCTTTTGATCCTGTTTTGTTCTTTTCCCGCCGGCCCCCTTTCGTCAACCATTGGCGCGGCCACGACGAGCGAGCGCGCCCGGCCCGGCGACCGCGCCAGGCGGCCCTCGCGGATCAGCCGGTTGACCCGGTACTGGACGTGGCCGACGCTGCCCAGACCGCAGGCCTCGGCGATCTCCGCGTAGGACGGCGGGAAGCCGTGGGCGCGGGAATAGCGCGCGACATAATCGAGAATGCACTGGAGTTCGGCGTCATGCATGGCACATGCGGCAATCGGAGTTGATGTATACTTTCATATCATAGGAAAATTTACTTGTAAACCATGCCAACCCCCGGGCCGGGGGCTTGCTTGCTTGCCCCGACCGGGGGCCATGCTGTAAACCCGCCTGACCTTTCCGGGCCGTCCCAACCGTGGGGATACACAGTGCCGCGCGTTCTCGTCGTCAACGGGCCGAATCTCAACCTGCTGGGAACACGTGAGCCCGAAGTCTACGGCACGCAAACGCTGGCCGACATCGAGGCGCAGTGCGCCATCCGGGCCGAGGCGCTCGGCCTCGAGGTCGAATTCCGGCAGAGCAACCACGAAGGCGAACTCGTCGACTGGATCCAGGCCGCCTCGAAGGATTTTGGCGCCCTGATCATCAACGCGGGCGCCTTCAGCCACACCTCGGTCGCCTTGCTCGACGCGCTCCAGGCGGTGACCGTCCCGGTAATCGAAGTGCACCTGTCGAACATTTACCGGCGCGAGGCGTTCCGCCACCACTCCTATGTTTCCAAGGCCGCCGATGGCGTGATATGCGGTCTTGGCGGCGCCGGCTATCGCCTGGCGCTCGACGCCATCGCCGAGACACTCACCGGCAAGAGCAGCTGAGGGCGGACCCCGATCCCATGCCAAAAAGAATTGACCGCGACGCGATCCGAGAGTTGGCCGAACTCCTCGACGAAACCGGCCTGACCGAGATCGAATACGACACCGGATCGGTCCGCATCCGGGTCGGCCGCG
>CAMYMQ010000244.1 GCA_947259335.1 uncultured Alphaproteobacteria bacterium
CGCGGACGCCTCGCGAAACGGGCCAGGAGCCCCGGCGCCTGGTCCGGCCCGCCCCGGCCGGCGAGCGACGAGACCGCGCCGACGATGCCCCGCGGCAGGAACACGGTGGTCGCGATGAAGACCGCGCCGAGGAAGAACAGCCACAGCTCCGGCACCGCGCCGGTGAAGTAGGTCTTGAGATAGTTGACCACGATCGCGCCGAGGACCGCGCCGTAGAGCGAGCCCCGACCGCCCAGCGCCACCCAGATGACGATCTCGATCGAGTTGGCCGGTGAGAATTCGCTGGGATTGATGATGCCGACCTGGGGCACATAGAGCGCGCCCGCGATCCCGGCGATCACCGCCGACAGGGTGAACAGGAACAGCTGGTACTTCTCCACCCGGTAGCCGAGGAAGCGGGTCCGGCTCTCCGCGTCGCGAATGGCGAGCGTGACCCGGCCCAGCTTGGTCGCGACGATCCAGCGGCACAGGATGTAGCCGAGGATGACAGCGATCGCCGAGGCGACGAACAGGCCGACCGTGGTGCCGCCGGCCTTGAGGTCGAAGCCCAGGATGTCCTTGAAATCGGTCAGGCCGTTGTTGCCGCCGAAGCCCATGTCGTTGCGGAAGAAGGCGAGCATCAGCGCGAAGGTCATCGCCTGGGTGATGATCGAGAAGTAGACGCCCGTCACCCGCGACCGGAAGGCCAGCCAGCCGAACACGAAGGCGAGCAGTCCCGGCACGAGCAGGACCATCAGCATGGCGAAGGGGAAGCTGTCGAAGCCGAACCAGTACCAGGGCAGTTCCTTCCAGTTCAGGAACACCATGAAGTCCGGCAGTTCGGGATTCTTGTAGACGCCGCGGTCGCCGATCGCGCGCATCAGGTACATGCCCATGGCGTAGCCACCGAGGCCGAAGAAGGCGCCGTGGCCGAGGCTCAGGATGCCGCAGAAGCCCCAGATCAGGTCGACCGACAGGGCCAGCAGGGCGAAGCAGAGATATTTCCCGAACAGGCTGACCAGATAGTCCGGGATGTGCAGGCCCGAACCGGGCGCCGCGACGAGGTTGCCCAGCGGCACCAGGATCGCCGCCGCGAGCAGCGCGCAGATCAGAATCTGGCCGCCGCGGTCGCCCAGGAAGGCGCGGGTGATAGGTCCGGCTGTCATGCGTTCCCCGTCAGAGTTCCGCTGCCCGCCCCTTGAGGGCGAACAGGCCGCGCGGGCGGCGCTGGATGAACAGGATGATGAAGACGAGCACCAGGATCTTGCCGAGCACGGCGCCGGCGTAGGGCTCGAGGAACTTGTTGACGACGCCCAGGCTGAGCGCGCCGACCAGGGTGCCCCACAGGTTGCCGACCCCGCCGAACACCACGACCATGAAGGAGTCGACGATGTAGCCCTGGCCCAGGTTGGGGCTGACATTGGTGATCTGGCTGAGCGCCACGCCGCCGATGCCGGCGATGCCGGTGCCGAGTCCGAAGGTCATGGCGTTGACCCAGCCGTTGCGGATGCCCATCGCGCTGGCCATCTGCCGGTTCTGGGTCACCGCCCGCATCTTGAGGCCGAGCGTGCTGCGCCGGATCACGAGTTGCAGGATCGCGAAGACCATGAGGGCGAACAGGATGATCCAGAGCCGGTTGTAGGTCAGCGTCACGCCGCCGACGATCTCGAAACCGCCGCTCATCCACGACGGGTTGCCCACTTCCCGGTTCTGCGCGCCGAAGATCGAGCGCACTGCCTGCTGCAACACGAGGCTGACGCCCCAGGTGGCGAGCAGGGTCTCGAGCGGCCGGCCATAGAGGAACTGGATGATGCCGCGTTCGATCGCGATGCCGACGGCGCCTGCGACCATGAAGGCGAGCGGGATCGCGACGATCACGGACCAGTCGAAATATTCCGGGAAGCTGGCGCGGAACACCTCCTGAACGGTGAAGGTGGTGTAGGCGCCGATCATCACCATCTCGCCGTGGGCCATGTTGATCACGCCCATCACGCCGAAGGTGATTGCCAGCCCGATGGCCGCGAGCAGCAGCACCGAGCCCAGGCTGATGCCGCGGTAGAGGTCGCCCAGGAAGGACAGGAGCACGAGCCGCTCCTCGACCTCGTCGAGCACCCGCATCGCGGCGGCGCGGACCTGGGCATCCTTCTCCGCCCACTCGCCCTTGGCGGTCTTCGCCATCAGCGGCCGCAACAGGGCAACGACCTCGGGGCTCGATTCGTCGGCCAGGGTCTCGATCGCCTCGACCCGCTCCTTGGTGTTGGAGCCGTTGGCGATCAGCACCGCGGCCAGGGCGAGCTTGATCCGGTTGCGGATGTCGCTGACCTTCTCCGCCTCCAGCGCCTTGCGCAGGAGCGGCCCGAAGCGGGGCGAGCGAACCTTGAAGGCCTCGTCGGCGGCGGCGCGGCGGATGTCCGGGTTCTTGCTGAAGAGGTTGAGGGTCGCGAGCGCGTCGCCGATGGCGCCGCGGACGCGGTTGTTGATGCGCACCGAGGTGACGGCGTCGGCCTTGAGCTTGATTTCGGCCTTGGGGTCCAGCGGATCGGCGAAGACCATCGGGTCGCCGTCCCCCTTGAGGACCAGCGCCCGGCCGTCCGTCACGCGCCGGTAGAGCTTGCGGGCCATGTAGGCGTTGAGGATCGCGACGGCGCGTTCGTCGCCGGTCGCGGCCAGGGCCAGCACGGCCTGCGCCTTCGTCGAATAGCTGCCCGTGACCAGCGCATCGACCTTGGGCCGGAGCGGGTCGTCGGCCGCGGCGCCCGCCGTGACGACGGCCATAGCCAGGAGCAAGGCAGACGCGAGGATGAGTCCGAGGCGCTTCATGTCGGTGATGACGGTCCCGCGAAAGGATCAGATGAAAGGCAGGGAGGAGGAACCGGGGCCGCACGTCGGCAAGGCGCCGCGCGGCCCCGGACAGTCTCGAACGACGGGCTACTTGACCGGCGTGTACTTCGGCTTCTCGCAGTTGCCGCAGACCCACGGATAGGTCCAGTCGGCGGTCAGCTTCGAGCTGGCCGGGATGAAGTTCGACCAGGCGTCGCCCTTCACCGGGCCCTTTGTCTGCCAGACGATCTCGAACTGGCCGTTGGGCTGGATCTCACCGATCATCACCGGCTTGGACAGGTGATGGTTGGTGTTCATCACCGAGATGTAGCCGCTCGGCGCGCGCACCTTCTGGCCGTACATGGCCTGGCGGACGGCGTCGACGTTGGTCGTGCCGGCCTGCTGGACCGCCTGCACCCACATCTTGAAGCCGATGTAGTGGGCTTCCATCGGATCGTTGGTGACCCGGGTCTTCTTCTTGATGAATGTGTGCCACTGCTTGATGAAGGCCGTGTTGGTCGGGTTCTTCACCGACATGAAGTAGTTCCACGCGGCGAGATGGCCGACCAGCGGCTTGGCGTCGATGCCCGAAAGCTCCTCTTCGCCGACCGAGAAGGCCACGACCGGGATGTCGGACGCCTTGATGCCTTGGTTCGCCAGTTCCTTGTAGAAGGGAACGTTGGCGTCGCCGTTGATCGTCGACACCACCGCGGTCTTCTTGCCCTGCGAGGCGAACTTCTTGACGTTGGCGACGATCGTCTGCCAGTCGGAATGACCGAACGGCGTGTAGTTCTCCATGATGTCCTCGTCCTTCACGCCCTTGGAGTGAAGGAAGGCACGGAGAATCTTGTTGGTCGTGCGCGGATACACATAGTCGGTGCCGAGCAGGACCCAGCGCTTGGCGGAGCCGCCGTCCGGGCTCATCAGATACTCGACCGCCGGGATCGCCTGCTGGTTCGGCGCGGCGCCGGTGTAGAAGACGTTGCGCGAGCTCTCCTCGCCCTCGTACTGGACGGGGTAGAACAGCAGGCCGTTGTTCTGCTCGACGACCGGCAGAACCGACTTCCGCGACACGGAGGTCCAGCAGCCGAACACCACGTCGACCTTCTTCTGGAGCAGAAGCTCCTTCATCTTCTCGGCGAACAGCGGCCAGTTCGACGCCGGATCGACGACGACGGCCTCGAGCTTCTTGCCGAGCAGACCGCCCTTCTTGTTCTGGTCCTCGACCAGCATCATGATCGTGTCTTTCAGCGTCGTCTCGCTGATCGCCATCGTGCCTGACAGCGAATGAAGAACGCCCACCTTGATCGTGTCGGCCGCCATGCCCTGCGTCGAAATCAACGCAGTTGCAGCGACCGCTGCGGCGCTCATGCGCCGAAGCCACCTGACCTTTGCCATTGAACTCTCCCTCTACGGTTTGTTTGCACCGCAGCCGCAGAAGCAAGATCCGGGCCAACCAGGGGGAGAAAAGAAAAAATCGCTTTGTCTTAATAGTTTGCGGACCGTCGCCGCGAAGCGCGATGGCCCGCCCAAACAAAAACGCCTTGAAAATGAAACACGCACGTTGGCGAAATAATGGCCATACGCACAAATTGACTAAAGTTTCACCATGTCTGCCCGATATGCATGCCATTGCGGGCCGGCGACGGCGTCAAGCGGCGGTCGAGGGCCGAAAGGTTCAGCCCGGCCGGACGGCCCGCCTAGAAATAGACCAGCGTGCGCATCTCGATGCTTTCGCGGGGCGGCGCGCTCGCCGGCGTGGTCGGATCGGTGAAGGATGCGTGGGCGGTGAAGCGCGCCCGGCCGTCGGTCTCGGAATCGTAGCATTTGAACACGATGGCCTCGTCCCGCTCCATGCGCGGGAAATAGAACCAGCGGTGATCGGGATTGTAGGCGATGTGATAGATCTCGCCGATCCGGTCCGGATGACGGCGCTCGGCCGGGATCAGATCGGCGGGCGCGAGGCTCTGGGCGTCGGCGATCGCGAGCGGGTCGGCCTCGATCGGCTTGCGGATCGGCCGCCAGACCTGGACCACACAGACCCGGCGGCTGAGCAGATCCTCGGCCTCCTCGGCCGTATGCAGGTCGCGCACCCGCTGTGGGCCCGACCAGTCGGTATAGTCGTTGTGGACCACTTGGACCGGCTCGCGCAGCAGCCGCTCGGCCCGCACCGCCTCGTCCCCCGACCGGATCGTGTGGTCGAAGATCTCCACCCGGGCGGCGCCGAGTTGTTCCTTCACCAGCGCCTCGATCTCCGGGTAGTAGACCGCGCGCAATTCGTCCTCGTCGAGGAAGTCGGCCATCCGCGTTTCGTGCCGGACCAGCTTGAAGCCTTCCCGGTCGAGCGACAGCGTGTCGTTGATCGGCCGCGCATTGGCGATCCGCATCCGGTGCTTTTCCAGCGTGCCGGTGCGGAAGCGCAGGCTGCCGCCCGGCCCCGTCGTCCCCGTCACCGGCTTCACGCCGGTGTCGACGCTGTAGCTCATCTCGGCGAGCACGGACGCCTCGGCGTCGATTTCGGCGGCCTGCGGTGTCATCGGAAGTTCTCCTTCGCGGTCGACATTCCTGAAATCTGGTGCCGGCGCGCGAAAATGGCAATCACGCGCCGCGCGAGGCCGCGCGCCCGGGCCTAACCGCTCAGCAGGGCCGGCAACCAGGTCACCGCCCCCGGGAAGGCGATCAGCGCGATCAGGATGCCGATCTCGAGCAGGATGAAGGGGGTCACCGCCGCATAGATCTGGCGCATCGTCGTGTCCGGCGGCGCCACCCCCTTCATGCAGAACAAGAGTAGCCCGAAGGGCGGCGTCGTCTGGCTGATCTCCAGCGCCAGCAGCATCAGCACGCCGAACCAGATCAGGTCGATCTTGGCGAATTCGGCCAGCGGCATGAAGAACGGCAACGTGATCAGCAGGATGCTGAGCGGATCCATGAAGCAGCCCAGGATCAGCATGATGACCATCATGCCCGCGATCAGGGTGAGCGTGGTCGGCTCGACCTCGCGCATCAGCGACAACAACCCGTTGGTCGCGCCGGAGAAGGCGAGGATCTGGGAGAAGGTCAGCGACGCGCCGATGATGAAGAAGATCATCACCGCGATCTTGCCCGTCTCCAGCAGCGATTTCTTGAGCCCCTCCCAGGTCAGCGCGCCGTAGAGCGCCGAGGCGACCAGTGCTCCGATCGCGCCGAGCGCCGCGGATTCGGTCGGCGTCGCGATCCCGCCGAGGATGCTGCCGACGACGACCCCGAACAGGCCCAGCAACGGGAACACGTAGAGCAAAAAGGGTCCGACCCGCTCCCACAGGGACATCCTCGGCAGGTCGTAGGGCGGTGCCAGGTTCGGGTTCATCCAGCAGCGCACCACCACGTAGCTGAGGTGCACCGCCGCCATGATCAGTCCCGGAATCGCCCCGGCGATCAGGATCGCCGCGATCGAGATGCCCGACAGGCTGCCGAGCAGCACCGCCATGCCCGACGGCGGGATCAGCATGGCGATGCCGCCGGTGCCCAGGATCGGTCCCATCGCCATGTTCGGATGATAGCCGCGCCGCTTCATCTCCGGCATCAGCGTCGTGCCGAGCAACGCCGTATTGGCCATGCTCGATCCGGAAAGCGTCGAGAAGACCGTGCCGCCGACGACGGCGAGAATCGACAGGCGCCCCGGCACCCGCGCGATCATTTTGTCGACCGCGTCGATCGCGCGCAGCGCGACGCCGGTCTGATAGAGGATCTCGCCCATCAGCACGAACATCATGATCGGCGCCAGCGAGAATTTCACCAGCCCGTCGACGATGTTGAGCGTGAGCTGCTCGAGGCCGGCCGAGCCGCCGAGGAAGTAGATCGCGCCGAAGATATTGACCGCGAAAAAGGCGAGCGCGACCGGCACGCCAATGAACATCAGGATGACGACCAGCCCGATCAGCAGCGCGAAGGCGTAATACCAATCCATCGCCTAGAGCCCCTCGAGATCGTCTTCGTGGGCCGGGGCCGGCTCGCCGGCGATCAGTGCCCACAACTCGCGCAGGCACTCGATCGTCAGGAGCAGGAAGCCGAACGGGACGAGCGCGAGCGGCATCCACTCGGGATAGGTGAAATGCTTGTAGACCACGGCCCCGCTCTCGAACGACTTGATCGTCGTTATCAGGCCCCAGGTCAGCAGGACCGCGCTGACGGCGGTCGTGACGACAAGCGCGATCAGCCCCACGATATGCTTGGAGCGCGGCGGGAGACTGTTTGTAAGCAGGTCGATGCTGACATGGCGGCCGATCTGGAAGACATAGGCGGTGCCCACCATCGCTACGAACAGGATCGAATACTCGACCACCTCGAGCATCCAGAAGATGCTGCCGAAGCCGAGATTGCGCAGCAGAACATCGACCCCGATGCCCACTGCGGCGAGGCCAATGACGGCGCCGACCACCACGCCGGTCAGCTGAAGTAGCCGATCATACGCCCTGAAGAATCCACCCAACGCGTTGTGCCCCTTTCCCCACTCGCACACCGTCCGGCGCGAGTCACCTGTATCCGCTCGCCAACGAATCGGGGATCCAGCCCACCGCGCCGCCCGTCAAAGCGCAACCGGACCGATGACGTCCCCCGAAAGCGGGCGGAAGGCGGCACCGATCGATCGGCCCGCACTTCCGCCCGGTCACTTCCGGCCGGGCTACTCGGCCTTGAGCAGCTTGCGCGCCTTGGCGCCGAACTCGGGCGCGCGCTTCTGGACCGTATCCCACATCGCCTTGTAGGCCATGGCGTCATACTTCTTGGCATCGGCCTCGGGCAGATTGACGACCTTGAAGACACCGGCCTTGGCCTGCTCGTTGCCCTGCGACACGTCTTCCTTGGCGAGCCAGTCGTTGACGTTGGTCTCCTGCCAGAGACCGACCTTGGACACGCACGCCTGTTGCGCCGGAGTCATCTTCTTCCAGGTGTCCTGGTTGATCGCGATCCAGACGATGGTGTCGTAGAAGCTGGGATCGATCCGGTATTTGACCACCTCGCCCCAGCCCAGCGCCTTGACTTCTGAATTGAGGTTGGCGAAGCCGGTGATGACGCCCCGTTCCATCGCGGTGAAGATTTCCCGGCGGCTCATCGAAATGGGCTGCGCGCCCAGCGCGGTGAAGAACGCACGGTAGGTGTTCGACGTGCGCAGCTTCATGCCCTTGAGGTCCGCGATCGACTTGACCGGCTTGGACGTGAAGATGTGAAACCGGACGCCAAAGCCGTATTGGGCCAGCAGGTGGGCATTGCCGCGCTTTTGCAGGGTTTCGTCGGCCAGCTTGAATGCGCCGTTCTCACGCTGCGTCTTGGCGTCGATCCGCGGCGCGCTGTATCCGGCGGCGCCCGGGACCAGGCCGTTGAAATAGCTCGGCGGCGCGCCGACAATATCGAGGACCCCGCGCTTGAGCGCGTTGGGCATCTGCCGCGACGGCACGGCTTCCCGGCTCACCACCTGCGGAATCTGGACCTGTCCCTTGCACTCGGAATTGACCTTGTCGACGAAGCGGTCGAAAGCCTGCCGGAACAACGATTTCTTCGATCCGATGAAGAAGCCCGCCTTGAGCTTCATCTCTTCGGCGTGGGCGGCGCCCGTGACGGCGATCAGGGCCGTGGCGGTGGTGGCGACGATCAGTGTTCTGAATTTCATGCTTTCCTCCCATTAAAGGTCTGTTCGGATTGGTACGGGCTGCTAGGTCCGTTTCCTTTCAGGCGCCGGCGTTCAGTCAGTTGAGCTTGAGAAGCGAGGCGGCATTCTCGTACAGGATCATCCGCTTGTCGTCTTCATCGATATCCAGTTCCTCGATCAACGCCAGGCCTCGCGGCTTCAGCACGGTCAGGGGAGGCGCGTCGGTGCCGAAAAGCACATGATCGGCGCCCACCGTGTCGATCGCGCACCTGACCGCGGGCGCATGGTAGCTCGTGCAGTCGAGATAGATTTGCTTCAGATAGTGGCTTGGCGGATGGGCGATCATCATCGGTTCATAGCTGCCGAGAAAATAGGCCTCGTCCTGAAGTTCGTAGGCGTAGTCCATTCGCCCGATGATCTCGCAGATGCCGCCGCCGAGGTGTGAGCCGACGAGCTTGAGCGTCGGGAACTTCTCGAAGATGCCGGTGACGATGAGCCGCGAGAGCGCGAGAGAGTTGTCGGCCGGCCGGCCGACGCTGGAGGCGAGCCGGTAGTCGCGGAGCCGCTCCTCACCGAAGGCCACCGCCGGCGGGTGGATCATCACCGGGACATCCAGGTCGGCGATCAGCGCGAAGAACGGTTCGGCCGCCGCATCGTCGGGATAAGCGCCCTTGATGCTCGACATGGCGATCACGCCCTTGAGACCCAATTCGGTCAGCGCACGTTCCGTCTCCCGCACGAAAGCTTCGCCGCCGCACGGGACGCCCGTGGCGAAGCCGAGAATCCGGTCGGGGTGACGCTCGCATTCCTCCGCGATGTACTCGTTTTGCCGGCGCACGCGACGAAGCTGTTCCTCAGGCTCGGCGTGAGCGAGTTCGTGATAGGGATTGCTGATGACGGTGATATCGATTCCCGTCTGGTCCATCGCCCGTAGCACGTTGTCGATCGTCATCGGACAGCGACCCTTCCAGAACGGCTGCGCCTGTTCTTCAGGCGGATATACGTGCGTATGCCAATCGATGATCATTGAAACTCCTGGACAGGTCGTCCGCCGTGTCAATCCGTGCCGCCGCTGGTGTGGCCACGACCGTGACGACGCGGCCGTAGTCGCGCCGAAACAAGCCATGCTAACAATATCCATACGCGGACGATACTGTCGAGTATCGGCAGCCGGTGGCCGCGCGACCTAGGGCAGAAGATTCGGGAAGCGATGTTCGAATATTTCGAGGACAACTACTCCTGGAACATGGGTGTGCTGATGGCCAGCCAGATGGGCGGCCTGATGTCGGAGATCGACAGCGTCTGCCGGCCGCTGCGCGACATCGGCTCCCGCCCCGAGGCCCGCACCGACCCGGCGGCGCTCGAAGCCTGGCTCGATGCCTGGACCGGGCTGGGCGAACGGATCGAGGGGCTGGCCCGGATCGATGCCGCCGCCGGCCACGGTCTGTCGGCCGGGCGCAAGCATCTGCGCGCGGCGCTCTATTACATGCAGGCCGAGCGGTTCGCGGCCCACACCGACCCGCGCAAGCTTGAGATTTACGAACGGATGCTGAGCGCCTTCCGGACCGGCGCGACCCTGCGGGGCGATCCGGTCGCGTGGGTCGATATCCCTTATGAGGGCAAGGCGCTGCCGTCGCTGTTCATCGCGCCGCCGGCCTCGGTCGCGGGCAACGGCCCGTATCCCTGCATGATCCATTTCGACGGCTTCGACGTGACCAAGGAATGGACCTACCTGTCCGGCATGGTCGAGGCGCTGGCCGCGCGCGGCGTGGCCTCGCTGATCGTCGACCATCCCGGCGTCGGCGGGGCGATCCGCTATCACGGACTGCCGACGGTGGTCGACACGGAGCGGCCGGCCGGCGCCTGCCTCGACTGGCTCGCCGGGCGGCCGGAGGTGGACGACGCGCGCATCGGCATCGTCGCGATGAGCCTCGGCGGCTACTACGCGCCCCGGGCCGCCGCCTTCGGCCATCGGC
>CAMYMQ010000245.1 GCA_947259335.1 uncultured Alphaproteobacteria bacterium
CCGATGATCCGGCCCTCGGCGGCGGTCGCCGCCGACGTGGCGGAAGGCTATGTGTCCCCGGACGCGGCCGAGCGGGACTATGGCGTCGTCATCGGCGCGGACGGACGAAGCGACGAGCGCGCGACGGAAGCCACGCGGCGGAATCGCCGCTCGACAGACGGCCTGGGCCGCGGCGAAACTGGTGGGCAACGGGGGTAGCGGGCCGATTGCGTTTGTTTGCAGGGACCCGAAGTTGCGTTAAAAACGACTTAGGCACAGCGGCCGGATAACAAGAATCATCGGCCATTCTGGAGAGAAGAGGACGTGAAATGAAGCTGACATCGACCCTGAAGACGATCGGCCTCGCCGGCGCCGCCGCCGGGCTGCTCATGGCCAGCACCGCGACGGCGCAGGTCAAGCTGACGATGACCTATCCGTTTCCGGACTTCCTGATCTACACCAAGCTGTGCAAGCAGCTGGCCGGAAAGATCAACGAGCAGGCCAAGGACAAGCTCGCGATCAACCAGCTGCCCTTCAACTCGATCGGCATGTTCCAGCAGCCGCCCGCGCTGCGCGCCGGCCGCATCGACATGATGTGCATCCCGGCCGCCTTCTACGCCCGCGCCCTGCCGGAGAACGAGGCGATCTCGACCTCCAACTCGACGCCGGAGAAGGTGCGCGCCAACGGCGGCATCAAGATGATCGACGACCTCCACCAGAAGCACTTCAACGCGAAGTATCTGGGCTGGACCACCGCGGGCAACCAGTTCCGCATCTACATGAAGGAGCCGCCGAAGTTCAACGCCCAGGGGCTGCCGGACTTCAAGGGCGTAAAGCTGCGCGACAACCCGATCTACGGCGCCTTCTTCAAGGCCCTGGGCGCGTCGACCCACCCGCTGCCGGCGACCGCCGCCTATGCCGCGCTCGAGAAGGGCGTGATCGACGCCGCCGCCTGGGCGACCACCGGCCTGATCGGCCTGAAGTGGAACAAGTTCCTCAAGCACGCCCTGGTGCCGGAGTTCTATCACACCGACATCGGCTGGGTGATGAACCTCAAGAAGTGGAACAGCCTCGACCCCGCGTCGCAGAAGCTGATCCAGGATGCGGTCATCAAGGCGGAGACCGAGCATCGCGCGGTTCTCGAGGACCTGGCCGCCAAGGAGAAAGCGGCGCTGGTCAAGGACGGCATGACGTTCCACACCGTCCCCAACGCCAAGGGATACTCGAAGCTCGCCGTCGACTCGGCCTACGCCCGCATGGCGGACCGGCTGAAGAAGACGGATCGAGGGGCAAACGCGGCCAAGCTGCGCTCCCTGTTCATCGTCGAGTAGTCAGATACCTGCGGCGCGGCCGGCACCGGGAAAGTCCCGGGCCGGTCGCCGCCTTTTCCGGACACCTTCGTGAAGCTGCTCTCCTTACTCGACCGGGCCTATGGCCGCCTCCTGTGGGCGCTGATGGCCGTGTCGGCCGTCTATATCGGCTTCATCATGCTGGCCATCGTCTACCTGACGGTCTGGCGGTCCTTCGGCTGGGAGTACAGCCGCTACACCCACACCGTCATCGAACTCGGCTTCATCTACATCCTGTTCCTGGGCTCGCCCTATCTGATCCGCCACAAGGGCCACGTCTATATTGAGCTGCTGACCGCGGCGGTCCGGCCCCGCGTTCGTGCCGTCCTGTCCCGCTTCATCGTGCTGCTGTGCGCCATCGTCTGCTTCATCTGGGTCTATTACAGCTACCAGCTGTTCGAGCAGCATGTGGAGTTCGACACCTTCGACGAGCTGCGGTCCGACCTCGCCATCAAGCGCTGGTACACGACCATCGCCATCCCGATCGGCTTCCTGATGATGGGGGTCGAGTTCGTCCGCTTCCTGTTCACCGCGGAGCCGATGCACGCGGGCCTTGCCGGTGTCGCCAGCGACCGGGCCGAGCTTGAGGAAACCAAGGCCGATATCGCGCGGGAGAACCGTTGATGGAGTGGTACTGGGTTCTCCTGCTGCTCCTCGGGTCGATCCTGTTCCTCATGTTCATCGGGCTTCCGGTGGGCATCGCCTTCATCACCGTCAACACCTTCGCCCTCGCCCTGATCTTCATCGACCAGCGCGGCGGACCGTTCGCGGACCGGCTGCTCGACAGCGTCTTCCAGCTCTCCGACAACACATACGGAAACATGGCGATCTTCGCGATCGTGCCGATTCCGATGTTCCTGTTGATGGGCGAGCTGTTCTTCCATACCGGCCTCGCCGACAAGATGTTCTCCGCGGTCGAGCGATTGATGGGCCGGGTGCCGGCGCGGCTGTCCTATGTCACCGTCGCCGGCGGCACCGCCTTCGCCACCCTGTCGGGTTCGTCGATGGGATCGACCGCGCTGCTCGGCACCCTGATGGTGCCGGAGATGACCAAGCGCGGGTACAAGAAGAGCATGTCGATCGGCCCGATCCTGGGCACGGGCGGCCTCGCCATCCTGATTCCGCCCTCGGCGCTCACGGTTCTGCTCGGCACCCTGGCCGAGCTCGACATCGGCAAGCTGCTGATCGCGGGCATCCTGCCCGGGCTGATGCTGGCGGTGATGTACGCGATTCTGATCTTCGTGCGGGCAACGCTCGATCCCGACGCCGCGCCCAGCTACGACGTCGACTATGTGTCGTGGAGACAGCGGCTGGTCCTGTTCATCCTGGACGTGCTGCCCATGATCTCGATCATCGTCATGGTGATCCTGCTGATCATGCTGGGTGTCGCCACGCCATCGGAATCCGCCGCCTATGGCTCGGTCGGCGTGGTCCTGCTGGCGCTTCTCTATCTGCTGATCGCGCCGGTGGTCCGCGGCCTCTATCTCCGGAGTCGCGGCGGCGACCCCGAGGCCGCGCGGGCCGCCTTCGCCCAGGCCCGGCGGTTCCCGGCCAACTTCGGCCGCGCGACATGGAAATCGCTGTGGGGCGCCGCGCGGGTGACCACGATCGCGCTGCTGATCCTGTTCGGCTCGTCGCTCTTCTCCAACGTCCTGGCGACCTCGGGCGCGAGCAACGCGCTGATAAACTGGGTCGCCGGCTTCGACGTGTCCGGCTACGTGATGCTCCTGATCATGTTCGGCATCCTGTTGTTGCTGGGCATGTTCATGGACCAGTTCGCCATGATGCTGCTGACCGTCCCGATCTTCTTCCCGATCGTCAAGGGACTGGATTTCGGGATGAGCATGGACGTCAAGCTGATCTGGTTCGGCATCATCATGCTGCTGGCCATGGAGATCAGCTTCACGACGCCCCCCTTCGGCCTGCTGCTGTTCGTCATGCAGGGCGTCTGCCCGCCGGGCACCAAGTTCCTCGAAATCTGCATGGCGGCCATTCCCTTCATGGCCTGCGCCATGCTGCTTGTCGCGCTTATCATCATCTTCCCTGGAATCGCGACATGGCTGCCCTTCCTGGGCGGATAGAGGGGCGGAGTCCGTCCGGCGTCCGCACCCTGGCAGGGCGGACGCATAGCGATTGACCCCCTTCCCGGCGGTCGCCATTCTGGTGCCCCGCAACACTGGTATCCCCGATGACAGACCGTTCAAAAGCCGAGGCTGAAGCCTTGCTCGGCGCCTGGTCCGAACAAGCCACCGACTATCCTCTGGCCGCCGAACGGTGCCCTTTCATTGCCGCCGAACTGGTCCGCTACGCCGCCTCGCTGGCCGCAGCCGGCAGCCCGCCCCTCGCGGCCGAGCCGGTGGCGAGCTATCGCGGCGTCCTGGTCCGGGGCGCCCGGCCGTGAG
>CAMYMQ010000246.1 GCA_947259335.1 uncultured Alphaproteobacteria bacterium
CTCCGCCGCCCGCCGCGCCGCCCACCGCGCCGCCTCGTGACATCCGCCGCCGTCTTCGGGCCGCCGCGGGCGCGCGAACGCTTACGAAAGAAACAGTTTCTACTGGGTCCGGGCGGCGTGTTCGCGTATATCGTGCGCGACCCTCCGTTCAGATGCACGCGAACGGATCCGACATTTCCATCGAGGGGGAAACACTCATGCGAATCGTAGCCTTCAAGCAGAAGGGTCAGCGCCGGCTGGGCGTCGAGACCGAGGACGGCTTGGTCGACATGTCGGTTGCCGCGCCGGACCTGCCCAACGATCTTGCCGAGGTCATCAGGACCAACAAGCTGGGCAAGCTCCAGGCCGCGGCGAAGAAGGCCAAGAAGAAGGCCCTCGTGAAAAGGCCGGCCAAGCTGCTGCCGCCGATCGAGGCGCCCGGCAAGATCATCTGCGTCGGCCTCAACTATCTCGACCACGCCTCCGAGAGCCCCTACGAGAAGCCCGACTATCCGGTGCTGTTCCTGCGGGTCAACACGACCCTCGTCGGCGAGGGCGAGGCGATGATCCGGCCGCGCTGCTCCGAGCAATACGACTATGAAGGCGAGTTGGTCGCCGTGATCGGCAAGAAGGCCAAGCACGTGCCGAAGAGCCGCGCGCTCGAATATATCGTCGGCTATTCGGTGTTCAACGACGGCTCGGTCCGGGACTATCAGTTCAAGTCGCCCCAGTGGACGAGCGGCAAGAATTTCGATGCCTCCGGCGCCTTCGGCCCGGCCTTCGTCACCGCCGACGAGCTGCCCAAAGGCGGCCGCGGCCTGACGCTCCAGACCCGACTCAACGGCGAGGTGGTGCAGGAAGCCAACACCCGCGACCTGATCTTCCCGGTCGAGGAACTGGTCGCCGTCGCCTCCGAGGTGATGACGCTGGAGCCCGGCGACATCATCGTCACCGGCACGCCGGCCGGCGTCGGCGCCTTCCGCAAACCGCCGCTGTGGATGAAGGACGGCGACGTCTGCGAGGTCGAGATCGAGAAGATCGGCGTTCTGCGCAGCCCGATCAAGGACGAGAAGCCGCCGAAGGTGAAGCGGGCCGCGCCGAAGAAGGCCGCAGCCAAGAAATAGCCGCGCGCTTGAGGGACCGGCTCCCCGGCCGCTGCCGGCTCCGCAAGGAAACGTCGAGCGGGCCTGCCCTCTTCGGCCGAGCAAGCCGCGTTTGATGCCGGCGGTGGCGCGGCCGGGGCGACGCCTCGATTGGCGTCAGGGTGGCTACGCGCAGTAGACCGCGCGCGGCCCCCGGTCCTGATAGCGGAGCTGTTCGCGCGTCAGCAGTTCGAGCAATTCGCGCTTGAGGTCCTGGGACCCGGGATCGTTCCACAGGTTGCGCAGCTCGAGCGGGTCGGTCTCGCGGTCGAACATCTCGCCCAGGGGGTCGTCCTCCCACAAGGTCAGCCGGTAGCGGCCGGTGACCAGCGAACGCATCCGCATGTAGCCGTCGAGATTGGCGTTGATCGGGAGCTGGTCCTCCTCGACCAGCAGCGCCTCGCGCAACGGCGCCGAGCCGTCCCGGACGGCGGGCATCAGGTCGTGGCCCTGACTGCCGTTCGGCGGCGCCAGGCCGATCCGGCCGAGCACCGTCGCCCCGATATCGATCGAGCCCGACAGGAGATCGGTCCGCCCGGCCGGCCCGGCCTGCGGGTCGGCCCAGATGAACGGGATCCGGATCAGGTTCTCGTAGGCGAAGCCGTGCTTCAGCATCAGGCCGTGGTCGCCCATCATGTCGCCGTGGTCGGCGGTGAAGATGACGATGGTGTTCTCGGCCAGGCCCAGCTCGTCGAGCCGCTTGAGCAGCGCGCCGATGGCGTCGTCGATCATCGAGATCATGCCGTAGGTCAGCGCGATCGTCTCCTGCGCCTCCCGCGCGGTGCAGGCATAGGGATGGACGTGCTCGCGCTTGGCCCGGCCCTCCTCGAAATCCTGGTGGAACCGTTTCCAGAAGGTCGAGGGGTCGGTGTGCTCCGCGCCGTGCGACTCCGGCACCGGGATGGCGTCCGGGTCATACATGTCCCAGTATTTACCAGGCGGCGTGAAGGGGTGATGCGGGTCGGGAAACGAATACTGCATGAAGAACGGCCGGTCGGGCTGCTCGGCGAATTTCTCGAGCATCTCGACGCCCATCTCCTGGACGAAGCGGGTCGGATAGAGGTCCTCCGGCATCCGCGTCCGCCACGCCTGGGGCGCGGTGATGCCGCCCGGGTCGAGCGCGTTGCCGGGTCCGCGCAACCCGTCGGGATCGTTGGTCCGCTGGGACAGCCAGGCCGTGTAGTGGCCCTGCACCCGGTCGCCGTGCATGTTGGCGAAGCGGACGTGGTCGAAGCCGTAGAAGGGCGTCATCACGTCCCGGTGCGGATCGGCGATCCACAGGTCGGACCGCTCGGCCTCGTATTCGGGCCCCGTGATCTTGCGCTTCAGCGATTCGTAGAGCGCCGTCGGCGGCGGCTTGCCGGGGCGCGGCGGCGGATAGTTCCAGTCGTCGACATAGGTCGGCACCATGTTCTGCAGGTGGCTCTTGCCGACCAGCGCGGTCTGGTAGCCCTCGGCGCGCAGCAGGTCGACGAAGGTCGTCGATTCGACCGGCAGCGGCAGGCCGTTGGTGGGCACGCCGTTCGCGCTCGGCATCTTGCCGGTCATGATCGTCGCCCGGTTGGGCATGCAGATGGGGCTGGCGACGTAGAACCGGTCGAAGGCGAGCCCGCGGGCCGCGAGTCCGTCGATATTCGGGGTCTTGACGATCGGATTGCCGTAGCAGCCGAGATGATCCGCGCGGTGCTGATCGGTGACGATGAAAAGGAAGTTCGGGTGCCGTTCTGAGGCCATGCGGTACTCTTCGTCAGGGGGCGCCGGAAGACGCTTGATACCAGCGGGAATTTCGTTTGTCGCCTGCCAAACCGTCGCTGGCCGCCGCCGCCGGCCGGC
This sequence comes from uncultured Alphaproteobacteria bacterium, assembly GCA_947259335.1. GTDB lineage: Bacteria > Pseudomonadota > Alphaproteobacteria > Bin65 > Bin65 > CAMYMQ01. Next base: position 2,955 of record CAMYMQ010000246.1, read on the forward strand.
GCGGACACGAGTTTGGCCTTGCTATTCGGCCTTTTCGATTTAAATAGACACCATCCCGACCGTTCCCCGTCCTTTTGTTGTTATCCGCGCTGGAACGGAACCGGCTTACCAGATTTGACTCCAAGGGAGCATTTATGCCCGCCGCTTCGCGAACTGGGCGCATTCCCAATACGGAATGGCCCGCTATTGTCGCCCGCCGCCAGAATGGCGAAACCTACGCCGCCATCGCCCGTGACTATGAGGTCACCGGCCCGGCCATCAAATACATCGTCGACAAGGCCCAGGCCGAAGGCATCGCCGCCGCCGCGCCGGAGCTGGCATTGGCGCCGAGTGAAGCCGAAGAGCCCGCCGCCGAGCGGCCCCGGACGAAG
>CAMYMQ010000247.1 GCA_947259335.1 uncultured Alphaproteobacteria bacterium
CCGGCATGTAGCCGGCGGCGTCGGGCGTGCTGAGGATGGCGGCCGCGCCCTTGGCGGCCGCGTCGGCAATGTACCGGCGGCCGTCGACGCGCGACCCGGGCAGGGCGGCGAAAAGGAAACCGGGCTCAACCAGCCTGGAGTCGGCCGTGAGCCCGCTTATGTCGATAGCCGTGCCGCGCGGCGCGGCCGTCTCGAACAGCTGGGATAGCTTCATCGCCGCTCCCGCTCCCGCCGCCGATTGGCCCGGTAGACGGCTCTTGCGGGGGGCGCCGTCTCGGCGACCATCATCGACGGCTTGGCGTTCGGCGCGGCCGGTTCCGGCTGAATGCCGAACATCGGTCCGGCCCGCATGATGATCTCGCGCACGATCGGTGCGGCGACCCAGCCGCCGGTTGCGTATCCGTGGGTCTTCTTGTTGCCCTTGGGCTCGTCGAGCGAGGCGAGGACGACGAAGCGCGGCGCGTCGACGGGGAAGACGGCGACGAAGGAAGAGAGCAGGCGCTTGCGCCGGTATCCCCGTCGGCTCGCCTTTTCGGCGGTGCCGGTCTTGCCGCCGACGCGGTAGCCGGGCGCGTCGGCATTCTTGCCCGTGCCCGTTTCGACGACCCGGCGCATCAGGTCGAGCATCTGGGCGGAGACCCGGGGCGACACGACGCGGCGAACGGCGACCCGGTCGTCGGGATGCCGGCGGACCAGGGTCGGGCGGATCAGCAGGCCGTTGTTGGCGACACCTGCGACCGCCGAAGCCAGGTGGACCGGGGTGACGGCGATGCCATGACCGAACGAGATCGTCATGGTGCTGATCGGGCGCCACTCGCGCGGAAAGAGCGGCCGCGCGCGCTCGGCCAGTTCCAGCTGCACCTCGTCCAGAAGACCGAGCCGCTTCAGGAACTGCTTCTGCCGCACCCCGCCGACGTCGAGGGCGATCTTGGCGGAGCCGATGTTCGACGACTTGACGAAAACGTCCGCGACGGTGAGCGGATGGCGTTCGGCATGGAAGTCGCGGATCTCGAAGCGCGAGATCTTGATCGGCTTGCGCACGTCGTACTTGTCGCCCAGCTTGACGACGCCGTAGTCGAGAGCCATCGCGGTGTTAAACACCTTGAAGGTCGAGCCCATCTCGTAGACGCCCAGCGTGTTCCGGTTGAACCGGCTCTTCGAGGTGGCTTGGGCGACGGCATGGGGGTCGTAGTCGGGCAGCGACACCATGGCGATCACTTCGCCGGTCTTGATGTCGAGAATAAGGCCCGCGCCGCCAATGGCGCGGAAGGTGTCGATGGCGCTCTGCAGGGCCTTCTTGACGATGGCCTGCGCGCGCACGTCGATCGACAGGCGGAGCGGGTCACTGCGGGTGCTGAGCCGGCGATTGAAATACTGCTCGACGCCGGCGAGGCCGCGGCCGTCCACGTTCGAGAAACCGACGATATGCGCGGTGAGCGCGCCGTAAGGGAACACTCGGCGCTCTTCCTTGCGCACGCCGATTCCCGCCAGGCCGAGGCGCAGGATGCGCTGATAGGCAGCCGGCGCGGCGCGGCGGCGGATCCAGACGAAGCGGCGGCGCTGCGACAGCTTGTTGCGCAGGGCGGCGAGATCGAGGTCCGGAAAGACCGACTTCAGTCCCAGCGCCGTACGCTCGACCCCGATCACCCGCGCCGGATCGGCGAAGACCGAATAGGAGATGACGCTGGTCGCCAGCACGGCGCCGTTGCGATCGACGATGTCGGCACGCAGGTGCATCGGCGCGGGGCCGACGTTCCGGGTCCGGTCGGCATGACGGCGCGCGCTCGACGCGTCGACCAGCGCGAGATCGAACAGGCGTGCGCCGATGGCCATGAAGGCGAGCAGGAACAAGGTGCCGGCGAAGACCAGGCGGGTGCGGCCGGTATCCAGCGCTTCCTTGTGAATGCCTTCCAGGCGGCCCTGTCCCGGGCGGCACCGGCCGCCGACGGCGAAGGGCGGGCAGATGGCCTTGATGCGGCGCATCATCGACGGGCCCTCCCGCGCTTGATTCTAGGCGTGAACTTGGGCGCGACCTCGACCGGTTTGGCCGCCGGGCCCGCCGGCGGCGGGTCGAATCGCTCGGGCAGGGTCGCGAAGGTCGCCAGCTGATCGTTCGAGACGGGCTCGAGACCGAGCGGCTTGCCGAGCTGCGCCAGCCGGCCGGGACGGTTCAGGTAGTTCCATTCGGCGTTGAGGATGCCGATGGTTTCGCGAACCTCGCGGCTCTGCTTGCGGATACCCGCCAGAGTGCTTTCCAGCTTCTGGACTTCGTATTTGACCTGGAAGAGGCCGGTCAGCATGAGCCCGAGAATGGCCAGCCACAGGAGGTTGGACAGCTTCATCAGTGCCGCCCTCCCTCGACCCGAGCGCGCGCGGGACGATCGGTCCGCTCGGCCGCCCGCAGCCGGGCCGACCGCGCCCTCGGATTCAGCCGGATCTCGTCGTCGCCGGCGGTCACGGGGCGGCGGAACAGGAGCTTGAAGGTCGGCGCCATGCCGGCGCCGGGGTCGGGTAGATGGCGGGAACCGCGGGGGGCGGTGTCCGACCGTTCCCGGAGGAACGTCTTGACGATCCGGTCTTCGAGCGAATGAAAGCTCACCACGGCGAGGCGTCCGCCGGGCGCCAGCACGGCCTCGGCGCCATCGAGCCCCCGGGCGAGCTCGTCGAGCTCCTCGTTCACGGCGATGCGGATCGCCTGGAAGGTGCGGGTCGCCGGATCGATCGCGTCGGCCTTGGGAGAGGCGGGGATGGCGGCGCGAACGATCTCGGCGAGCCGCCCGGTGCGTGTGATCGGCGCGTCTGCGCGGGCGGCGACGATCGCCCTGGCGACCCTGCGCGAGCGGCGCTCCTCGCCATACTCATAGATAAGGTCGGCGAGTTCACGCTCCGGCAACTCGTTGACGATGTCGGCGGCGCTGCGGCCGGCCTGCGACATGCGCATGTCGAGCGGGCCGTCCTGGCGGAACGAGAAGCCGCGGCCGGCCTGGTCGATCTGCATCGAAGAGACGCCGACATCGAAGGTGACTCCGTCGACGGGATCCGCGCCGGCGTCGTGGACGAGGTCGGCGAGGTCGCCGAAGCGCCCGTGCAGCAGGGAGAGACGGCCGGCATAGCGGCGCTCCAGCTCCCGGCCGCGGTCGATCGCATCCGGATCGCGGTCGATGCCGAGCACCGAGCAGTCGGCGGCGTCGAGCAGGGCGCGGGTGTAGCCGCCGGCGCCGAAGGTACCGTCGACATAGGTGCCGCCGGCCTTGGGCGCGAGGGCGTCGACGACCGCGTCGACGAGAACGGGGATGTGGCCGGCGCCGGTCATTCCGCGGCTCCGCCCAGGGTGTAGAGGTCCTTGAGGCTCAAGGATGCGGCGTCGGCGCCGAGCAGCGACTGGGCTTCCCATTCGACCCGGCGCTCGGGGTTCCAGATCTGGAAGGTGCGGCCGATGCCGACGAAGAGAGCCTGCTCGGTGATGCCCGAGAGCTCCATCATGGCCGGCGGCAGGCTGATGCGCCCCTCGGAGTCGACCGTGATCTCCTCGGAACGCGACAGGATGATCTCGGCGGCGCGGCGCTGTTCGGCGGTGTAGGCGCCCGGCTGGTCGAGGCGGGCGATGACTTCCTCGATGCGCGGGTGATCGCAGGCGTCGACGGCCTTCTGGTCGTAGTTCGGCGACACGACGATGCCGTTGAAGGGCTGGCTACCTATGGACGAGCGGAAGCGCGCCGGGACCGATACACGGCCCTTGCGATCCACCTTGTTCGTATAGGTGCCGATAAACGACGCCATACCGTCGTTCGCCCCTCGTCTCCCGGAGTCCCCAGCAGACTCCGTCCGTCTCCCAATCGGCGCAGACGGACCCCCGCGTGATCGCATGCTGCGCCGAGATTTGGGATATCATGGGTTTTTATGGGCGTCAATGGACTAGCAAGTAATTAAAGACTTGATCCAAATAGAAGAACAGAATTCGTCAAAGACCTATATCTCGTGCGAATCACCTTCTGTTCCCAATCGATCTTGATCTTGGATTCTACTTGGGTCGATTCCCGCCATTATTATTCATGTTTTGTTCTTGTTCCGTCCGGCGCCCGGCCAGGGGACCGAACTGGGAAATCATGGGAGGGATGGGATGTCGTGGGATATCGGCCGACCCGCCGAATAAAATGCCAGACGGCCTGTAAGCCGGGTTCTGTCCCTCCGTCGCCGAAGCTCGGGAGGAGATGGCCATTCCTCTGGGACGCCCGTTGCCGGACGCCTCGTGCAACCTACCCGGGCGGCGGCTCGGAAACGCGCCATATGCCGCCCCTATTCGGTCTTGCTCCCGGTGAGGTTTACCGTGCCACGCCTGTTACCAGGCGCGCGGTGCGCTCTTACCGCACCCTTTCACCCTTACCTGCCGGTCCCGGATCAAGCCCGGGCTGGGCAGGCGGTTTGCTTTCTGTGGCACTGGCTCGGGGGTCGCCCCCGCCGGGCGTTACCCGGCACCGTGTTTCCGTGGAGCCCGGACTTTCCTCACCCCGGCTGGTTTCCCGTGCCGGAGCGCGGCCATCCGGCCGTCTGGCACCCCTAGATGTGGTCGGATCGAGCGGCGCGTCAACGGGTTATCCCAGGTCTCGCGCCCTCTGTCGGCAGGCCGCCGCTAGTAGCGGACGTTCAGCCTGATCGTGAACCGGGCTCCATAGCCGACGCCCGTGCCGATTCGGAGCCGCTGGCCGGCCGACGGATAGTCGGCGCCGGGCACGGCCGTGTCCACGGTTCCCGCCACGCTCGCGGAAAGCCGGATGCCGGGCGAGAAGTCGTAGTAGGCGCCCAGCTTGAGCTGTCCACGAAGCCCGGCGATGGTCGCGCTGTCGGTGACGCGGGCGGTGGCGCCGCCCAGGGCCGTTCCGTTCTGGACCGCGGTCAGGTCGATCTGGCGCATCCCGGGTTCGATCTGGGCGCCGCCGAAGAATCCGAAATCCCGCCCCGCCGACCAGAGGGCGTGGAGTCCCAGGATCGCGGCCACCTGCAGCGTCTTGAAACGGTAGTCGATGGTGTTGGTCAGCGCGCCCGGGTTGACCTGTTCGGAGAAGCGGTAACGGGTGTTCTCGTAGGCGAGGTAGAGGCCGAACAGGAACACCGCCTTCAGCGTGCGCGTCAGGTTGAAATCCGCTGCGCCCCACGCCTTGCCGCCCAGGCGCCAGTGGGTCCAGTCCAGCCGGGCGTTGCGCGACCCGGTCACCCCGACGAGCGTGTTGCTGGCGTCGATCAGGGGAATCGTGCCGGCCTGATCAGTGGGACTCGTGGTCTCGCGGCCGGAGGCGGTGCCGCCGAACAGGTCCAGCCCGAATCGCGTGCGGTCGCCGACCAGGGCGCGCGGGTTGACGAACCACATCTGGATCCCGGGCACGAGGGTGCCCTGCACGACGTCGAACCGGTGATAGGGGCGGTTGGTGAGAGTGCGCCCGAAATCGAAGGTCGGAAGGAAGAGCAGGTCGAAATCGGTCTTGATGGTTCCGCCCAGATTGCCCGGACCGGTGCCGGCCGTGGGCGTGTTCAGGCCGTCGGGCGGCGGGTGGTCGTAGCGCCGGTCGTCACCGCTCAGCCGCGTCGCCCGCTCCAGGAGCCGCGAGTGAACATGGAAGATGTCGCCGGGATAGGCTTCCCGCCCGGGCGGACGGCGCAGCAGCAGCGAGAGGTCGCCGGGTACCGAGAACAGGGGAGTGCCGTCGATGGTCGTCTCGATGCCGCCGGACGTGGGCGTGTAGCCGAGCCTGCCGAGGCGCCGCCAGATCCGCTCGTAAAATTCGCGGATGCGATCCGCGTCGGTGAGGCGGCGTCTCGCCCGGCGCCGGTCGGCGCCGGTCAGCCCGACGGTCGGGCGTCCCGCCCGCGTGCCGTCGACGCCGAGGAGGTCCCGCAGCTTCTTGCGAAGGCAGTCGAGGCTCCTGCGGTGCCAGTCCGCCGACGCCCGGGCGTCGCGATAGGTCTGCGCCCAGGCCACCGCGGTCCACACCGCATTGTCGTTGCCCGTCTGGTTGAGCAACCGGTCGATGATGCGCAAGAGGGCGGCGGACCACCGTTCCGCGGCGGCGAGATCGGCCTCCAGGTCCGCGATCGCCCGGCGGAGCTGGAGCTCGCCGGTCTGCCATTTGCACCAGTTGATGCGCGACTGGGCGGTGGCCGGCGCGCTCATGCCGGTGATCGAATACGGGATGACCAGGGCGCCCATCACACCGAGTGCCCCACGAAAGCCGAACCGTCGCATGCCCCCTCCAGGCGTTGCGGCGGTCTCTTTGCAGAGCCGTGTTGCGGGCCGGACTGCCGGCCGCGCAAGGCGTCATGGGCCGCCGTCGTTGTCGGCGCGCGAAAGGCGCGCCCCGGGACGCAGCGTTGCGCTTCCCGATTATGGAGAAAGTTAACACCGAAGCACGACGGCTACGAGCAAATGCGCCCGTCGCAGACCATTTTGTTAACCATTGTGGCAGCCCGGCAACGCCTCGGCGCCGGGGGGGCCCGTGGGACGCGGTCAGGTGGCCTGCATGGGACCCGAGACGGTCTTGGTTCGGGGCGGGCCCTCGCTGCGCCGGGTACGCATCACATAGATCGCGACGCCGGCGGCGGCCATCAGCAGACACACGCTGGCAAGGGCGATTGCAGCGCCCCAAAGGCCGATCAGGGAGGCCGGGTCGACCCCCGAGAGCGCGCCGGAGGCGACAAAGACGGCAAGCCCGGTGCCCATCGCCGTGAACAGCATGCCGACGGTCGCAACCATCGCCCAGGTCTCGGTCGGCGCAGTCTTCGTCCTCTGTTCCATAACGTCCCCCTTGGCTCGGATGGGGCCGCCGCGTCTGGCGGCAGGCGCCCGTGTCCCTATGACAAGTTTGTGCGGGCGGAGCTTTAACCCTCGTTGACGGCCAGGCTTACGCCTGGGTTAACGCAAGCCGGCGGATCCACAACCACGCCGCGCCCACAGGCGCCGTCACATGGCCTTCAACAGGGCGGACAGGATCGCCGCACACTCGGCGTCGGGACGGCCGTCAATGGCCGACGGCCGGAAGTGCCGCTGGAAGGACGCAACGACGGTTCGGGTCGCATCGTCGAGCTCGCCGCTGTCCGGACAGCCGTAGCCGTAGCGGCGCAATCCGCCCTGAAAACCGGCGAGATCGAGCTCCGTGACCGAGTCGAGGCCGATCCTGGACGGCCACAGGCCGACACCCGCGCCGGCCAGCCCGCGCCAGTCGAACAGCTCGCCCGGGTCGCGCTTGCGGTCGGGCGCGACGTCCGAATGGCCGACGACCCGGCAGGCCGGGATCGGATGCCGCGCGACAATGCCCCGGCACAGCGCCGCCACGGACGTCATCTGAACCTCGGGGAAGGGCCGGTAGCCGAACTCGTGGCCCGGATTGACGATCTCGACCCCGATCGACCGGCCGTTCACGTCGGTCTCGCCCGCCCAGGAAGCGACGCCCGCGTGCCAGGCCCGGCGATCCTCGGCCACATGGTGGTAAACGGTGCCGTCCTCGCCCACGGTGTAGTGGGCGCTCACCTGCGCCGCGGGGTCGCACAGCCGCTCGAGGGCTTCCTCGGCCGTCGGCATGCCGGTGTAGTGGAGCACGAGAATATCCACCGGCACGCCCGGCGGGCGGTCGTTGAAGTTGGGCGAGGCGCGTTCGAGGATTTTCATGTCAGCTCTGCAAGGGGCCTTCCGCGGTCCGTGGCCGGCGCAGGATGATGACGGCGACGCCGGCCAGGGTCAGCGCGCTGCCCGTCAGCATCATCCAGGTCATCCGCTCGTCCAGCACGAGCGCTCCCGAGCCGATGCCGAACATGGGGACCAGCAGCGTGAACGGCATCGTCTGGTTCACGTCGTACCGGGGCACGAGATAGTACCAGATGCCGTAGCCGATGCCGCTGACGCAGACCACCATGTAGGCGATCGCGCCCCATCCGCGCCATCCCGCGTCGGACAGGGCCTCCGCCTGGCCGCTTTCCATCAGCAGGGAAAGGACGATGAGCTGCGGCGCCGACAGGAGGCTGCTCCAGGCGAGCAGCGACAGCGGGTGGATCTCCTTGATCAGCTTCACCTGGATGTTGGAGATCGCCCAGACGAAGGAGGCGGCGATCACCAGGCCGAGCGAGATCAGGCTCGACTGCATGCGCGGTTCGCCCGCGAGCATCGCGATGCCGACGAAGGCGAAGGCCATCCCGACCATTCGGCGCCATCCCAGCTTGTCCTTGAAGATCGCCGCCGCGAGGATGGCGGCGAACGGGACCTGAAGCTGGATCGCGATCGCCGCGACGCCGGCATCCACGCCCTGGACTCCGGTGAACATCAGGGCGAAGTGGATCGTCCCGAGAACCAGCGAGAGCCAGGCGATCTGGATCATCTTGCCGCGCGGGAAGGGCGCGAAGGGAATGAGCAGGAAGCCGACCGCCAGGAACCGCACGGAGAGCATCAGCAGCGGCGGCAATTCCTCGAGGCCGAGCTTCGCCGCGACGAAATTGACGCCCCACAGCAGCATGACCAGGACCGCGAGGCCGACGTGAGGCAGGGTCATCAGGCGGCGCCCGCCTTCACGCTCTCCAGGGCTTCCCTTTCGGCTTCAAGTTCCAGCCAGCGCTCTTCCGAGGCCGCGAGTTCGTCCCGGGCCGCGTCGAGGCGCCTGGCCGCCGCGTCGAAACGCGCCGGGTCGCGGCCGTACAGAGCGGGATCCGCGAGTTCCGCTTCGAGCGCCGCCATCTCTCGCTCGAGCGCGGCCATCTTCTCGGGCAACCCGTCCAGTTCCCGCTGATCCTTGTAGCTGAGTTGCGTCCGCTGTCTGGGGCGTTCCGACGCGGGGGCGGCCTGTTTCGGCGCGCCTTTATCGTCGGCGGTCATGCGGGGCTTCTTCGGCGACGCCTTGCGCTGGAGCAGATAGTCGGCATAGCCGCCGGCATATTCCCGAACGACGCCGTCGCCTTCCAGGACGATCGTGCTGGTGACGCAACGGTCCAGGAAGTCGCGGTCGTGGCTCACGACAATCAGGGTGCCGGCAAAGTCGGCGAGCAGGTCCTGGAGCAGGTCGAGGGTTTCCATGTCGAGGTCGTTGGTCGGCTCGTCGAGCACCAGCAGGTCGGACGGCAGGGTCAGCATCTTGGCCAGCAGCAACCGGTTGCGTTCGCCGCCGGACAATGACGAGACGGGGCTCTCCGCCTGCTTCGGGTCGAACAGCCAGTCCTTGAGATAGGCGCGGACATTGCGCTGCCGGTCCATCACCACGACCGTGTCGCCGCCGCTCTCGCACAGCGTGCTCTTGAGCGTCGCGTCGCGTTTGAGGACGGCCCGGTGCTGATCGAAATAGGAGATGCGCAGGGCCTTGCCGATGCGCACGGAGCCGTGGTCCGGCTCCAGGCTGCCGATCAGCATGCTCAGCAGCGTGGTCTTGCCGGCGCCGTTGGGACCGATGATGCCGATGCGGTCGCCGCGCAGGATGCGGGTCGAAAAGTCGGAGACCAGCTCGCGGCGGCCGATGTCGGTGTCGTAGCCCTTGCCGATGTGCTTTGCCTCGACGACCAGGCGCGAGCGGATCTCGCCGTCGTCGATCTTGGCGCGAATGCGGCCCGTGTCCTGCAGCAGCGTTGCCCGGGCGGCGCGCATGTCCTCCAGCCGCCGGAGCCGGCCCTGGTTCCGCTTGCGCCGTGCGGTGATGCCGCGCAGCAGCCACCGCTTTTCGTCGGCGAGCTTGGAATCGAGCCGCGCCGCTTCGTTGGCTTCGGCCTCGATCACCGCTTCGGACCACTCGTCGAACGTGGCGAAGCCCTGGTTCGACGTTCGCATCACGCCGCGGTCGAGCCAGAAGATCCGATTGGTCACGCGGGCCAGGAAGGCACGGTCGTGGCTGATGATGAGGGCCGAGCCGGGGTAGGCGGCGAGGGTCGTCTCCAGCCACTGGATGGTCGCGATATCGAGATGGTTGGTCGGCTCGTCGAGCAACAGAAGGTCGGGCGGATCGGTGAACACCTGGGCCAGGGCCGCCCGGCGCCGCTCGCCCCCGGACAGGCTGTCGAGCCGGCGGGCGCCGTCGAGATCGAGACGCGACAGGATGGCCTCGACCAGGTGGTCTGGATGCTTTCCGTCGGCGACGAAGTCGGCGACGGTCTGGCCCTCGGGAAAGGTCGGCTCCTGGGCCAGGTAGGCGATGCGCAGCCCCGGCTCCGCGTAGCGTTCACCGGCGTCGAGGTCGAGCGCGCCGACGATCAGCTTCATCAGGGTCGACTTGCCGCAGCCGTTGCGGCCGATCAGGCAGGCGCGCTCGCCGCGGCCGAGATGCAGGTCGACGTCCGAAAACAGCGGTTCGCCGCCGAAGCCGATGGCGGCGCCGCGGAGCGACAGCAGGGGCGGGCTGCTCATGCAATCACCCCTCGGCGCGCTCTTTTTCGATCGCGTCGTAGGCGGCGTTTATCTTGGCCATCTCTGCGGTGGCCTGGTCGACGAATTCCTTCGGCATGCCCTGGGCAACGAGTCGGTCGGGATGGTGCTCGCGAATCAGCGTCCGGTAGCGGGTCTTGATCTCGTCGCCGGAGGCCTCCGGGGCAAGGCCCAGGATCGCATAGGGGTCATCCTTGGGCTGCACGGTGTGTTTCGCCTCGATGCGCCGGAACTCGGTCGCATCGAGGCCGAAGATCTTGGCGACCTCGTTGAGGAAGGCCCGCTCGCCCGGATGGTACTGGTTGTCCGCCTTGGCGATATGGAACAGCGCGTCGAGAACCTGTTCGAGGATGGCGGGGTTGTCCGCGAACATCTTGGCCAGCTGGCGGGCATAGGCTTCGAAGCCCCGATGGTCCTTCTTGGCCAGGTCGAACAGCCGGGCGACGCCCTTCATCTCGTTGGGCGGCACCCGGAAGACCTGCTTGAAAGCATCGACCTCGTCGCGGGTGACCACGCCGTCGGCCTTCGCCATCTTGGCGCCGAGGACGATAACAGCGGTGGTGAAGGCAATCTGCTTGGTGCCGTCGGCGCCGGGCACCCGGCCGGAGATGCTGTCGATCGCCACGTCGGCGGCATGGCCCGCGGCCAGCCCCAGAAGCACGCCGAGCGGTCCGCCGAGCGCGAAGCCCGCCGCGCCACCTACGATCTTGCCCCAAATACTCATGGTTACCGGTCCGCTATCCGGTGGTCGGTTTAGTGGCCCAGGGCGCCGGATTCAAGCATCGAGCGACCTTCAGTTTATGATGCAATGCAAAATACTCGCCGAGGGTTCAACAGGCGTCATCTTACCAATATCGCAGTTTACATCACTATGCATGGATATCATGCAGAGAGGGCATCGTTGTCTTTTCTATGTTGCATCGCAATATAGCGTCCGAAAACGATAATTCCGAAAATCGGACAGGAACGGTAAGGACATGAGCGTGATTCGCTATCTCGCGGGATCGGAGCTTCCGCTGTTGCGCGAGCACCTGCTGCGGCTGGACCCCGAAGACCGGCGGATGCGCTTCGGCGGGGCGATGCTGAAGCCCGAGGCGATCGAGGCTTATTGCGACAGCATCGACAGGGCGCGGTCGCTTCACATCGGCTATCTCGTGAACGGCGAGCTGCGCGGCATCGCGCAGATCTGCTTCATCGATACCCCGGTGTCGGGCTGGTTCGACAAGCCCGGCTCCGCCGAATTCGCGATTTCGGTCGAGGGGCCCTGGCAGAACAGTGGTTTGGGTACCCGACTGCTGAGCCGGGCCGTGATCCTCGCGCGCAACCGGAACATCGCCAACCTCTACATGATGTGCCTGCCGGAGAATGAGAAGATGAAGCGGCTGGCGCGGAAATGCGGGATCCGCCTCAAGTTCCAGAACGGAGAGGTGATCGGCGAGGCGGGTCTCGACCGGCCCGACGCGCTTACCGTGGCCGCCGAATATGTCGACACGGCGGTCGGCTTCGTCGACGAAATGCTGGAATACGCCGGTCGATAGCCATTCACATGGTTAAAGGCTTGTTATCCTAGTTGTGCGTCTAATGTGGACCGATGAACCACGATGGAGGCCGAGAATGGATGGCGGTGCCACACAAGCGACCAATCGCGAGGCCGTTGGCGTCTTTCACGACTACACGTCCCTGGAGGCGGCCGCTGACGAGCTGACCAGCTCCGGCTTCAACCAGGCGGACCTGAGCCTGCTCGCGAGCGAGCACATCATCGAAGAGAAACTGGGCCACGTCTACGAACGGGTGCAGGACGCCGAGGACGACCCCGACGCGCCGCGCGCGGTCTATGTCGAGCGTGAATCCGTCGGCGACGCCAAGGGCGTGCTGACCGGCGGGCTGGCCTATGTCGGCGCCGTCGCGGCGGCCGGCGCTCTCGTCGCCAGCGGCGGCACCCTGCTCGGCGCACTCGTTGCGGCCGCGATGGCGGGTGGTGCCGGTGGGCTGGCGGGCTCGGTGC
>CAMYMQ010000248.1 GCA_947259335.1 uncultured Alphaproteobacteria bacterium
ACGGCGACCGTGCCCCGGTCGAAGGGCGGCGTCTCGAAGGCGCCGAGCGGGCCGTTCCAGACCAGGGTCGCGGACGCCTCGATCGCGGCGCGGTAGCGCTCGACGGTCGCCGGGCCGACGTCCAGCATCATGGTGTCGCCGGGCACCGCGTCGACCGCCACCGCCCTGGTCTCCACGCCGGCTTCGAGCGCGGTCGCGACCACAGCATCCTCGGGCAGCAACAGCGCACAATCGGCTTTCTCGGCCGCCCCGACGACCGCCCGCGCGGTTTCCACGAGATCGACCTCGCACAGGCTGCGGCCGACCTCGAGACCCTGGGCGTGGAGGAAGGTGTTCGCCATCGCCCCGCCGATCATCAGCGTGTCGACCCGGCCGACGAGGTTCTGCAGCAGGTCGAGCTTGGTCGAGACCTTGGCGCCGCCGACGACCGCGGCCACCGGGCGCTTGGGGTCATCCAGCGCGCTTTCCAGCGCATGGAGCTCCGCCGCCATCAGGCGACCGGCGGCAGCGGGGCGCAGGCGCGCGAGCGCCTCGATCGACGCGTGGGCGCGGTGCGAGGCGGAGAAGGCGTCGTTGACATAGAAATCGCCGAGCGCGGCCAGCGCCGCCGCAAAGCCCGCGTCGTTGGCCTCCTCCCCGCCATGGAAGCGCAGGTTTTCCAGCAGCAGGACGTGGCCCGGCTGCAGCGACCGGGCCGCCGTCTCGGCCTCGGGGCCGATACAGTCGCCGGCGAAGGCGACCGGCGCGCCGACCGCATCGGACAGCGGGCCAACCAGGGGCGCCAGCGAGAATTCCTCACGGCGCTCGCCCTTCGGGCGGCCGAAATGGGACAGCACGATCACCGCGGCGCCACGGGCAAGCAGGTCGCGCACGGTGTCGGCGAACCGGGTGATCCGGGTCGCGTCGGTGACGGCGCCCTCCTTGACCGGAACGTTGAGATCGGCGCGCACCAGCACGCGCCGCCCGTCGACAGCGATATCGTCGAGGGTGTGGAACCGCTTCATCTTGGCCTCGGGAACTTGCGGGAGGGAACATCGGGTGCGGCGCGATCAAACACAGCCGAACCCGGCATTTCAAGAGGCGACGGCGGGAACCGCGTCTGCGGGCAGCGTCGATCGCCGCCGGGTCTCGGGTGCGATGCTCAGCACCCGGCGCACGTCGCTGCCGTCCATGCCGATGGCGGCCGGGCGGCAGGCCCCCGCCAGCAGGGACAGACCGGCGATATCGTCGGCCCCGTCGTCGATCTGGAGCCACTCGGCGACCTGGCCGGTCCGGGTATCGACGATGAGGATGGCGCATTGCGGCGGGATCGAATGGCGCGCCAGGAGATCGTCGACCGGCAGCGCTCCGGCCCCCGCGCGCGCGGTATCGGGCGACACCGCACAGACGGCATAGTCGCCGCGCAGGTCGAGCGTCCGGGGCAGGCCCGGGCAAAAAGTCACCCGTTCGAACCGCCGGCTCTGCGGATCGATGAAGCCGAGCCAGCCGGTCGCGGCCTCCAGCAGCCATAGCCGGTCGCGGTGGAAACGCGGCGCGGTCGGCATCGACAGGCCTTCGGCCACGACCGCGTCGGTCTGTACGTCGAACACCGCGCCGCCGCCCATGATTTCGGCTTTCCAGGCGCCCGCGGCGTCGGCTCGCGCGGTCACCGTCACCGCCCTGGGTACGCCGTCGACGAGCGCCATGCCGGAGACGTGGCACCGGTCCTCCGGGACCAGGTCGGAGATGAAATGGGGCCGCCACAAGGGGGCGAAGCTGAAGGCCTCGCTGGCGGCGGCAAGGCAGTTGAACAGGCCGCAGGCGAACACGATCGACCCGTTCCGGGCCAGCGCCAGGTCGCCCGCGCCGACCTCGCCCGTGGTGTACGCCGCCTGGGGTACGTACAGCCGGTCATAGCCGTCGGCGACCTCGCCATCGGCCAGCGCGTTGTCGAACCGCCAGATCTGGAAATCGGTTGCCGCCAGCAGGGTATCGCCCTGCGACCACAGCGCCGCCGCGCCGGCGAACGGCCGCTCGAACAGGGATACCGTCCCGTTGGCCGCGCGCCCGGCGAAGACGATGCGGCCCTCGGGCGCCGTGGTGAAGGCGATCGACAGGTCGTGATCGGACAGCCAGCCGGAAAACCCGTCCGAATGGCTGACGGCGAGCGGGCCGGTCATCGCGGCCGTCCCGGCTGGCCGGACCATGCCCGGCCGCCCGCCCTTGCGGGCGTCGCGGATACGGACCACGCCGGTCCCCGGTTCAGCGCTGCACGGATCATCCGGGCTGCTCCCCTGCGACGGTCGGGCCTGAGGCCGGCGATCAGCCGAATTCGCCGACGACGTTCTGGGTCACGTCGTTGTCGATATCCAGCTTGGCGGCACCACCGTCGATCAGGTAGCGGGTGAAGCTGCCGTGATTCTCGACCTCGACGCTGTGCCCGGTGAAGTCGGCGTTGACGGTATCGCCCTTGTCGCCGACCACGGTCATCGTATTGCCCAGGTCGGGAACACCCAACAGGTCTTCGATGCCGATCTGGATGGCGTTGAAGCTGTCCCCGGACAGGTCGACATTGTTGATGCCGCTGACGCGCGGATCGGTCAACTCGCTGAAGTCGTTCTGCTCGCCGTTCAGGTCCAGCTCCTGGTCGGGCGCCCCGGCGAAGGGGGCGTCGCCGTTGGCGTCCGACAGCGCCGACGCCGCGAACTCCCGGCCGAAGCTGCCGAAGTCGGGCCCCGCCGGGGTCGCGCCGGCCTGCGGCGCGTCGCCGAAGGCGAAGTCGTTGGCGGTGAGCTCGCCGGTGAAATTCTCCAGCACGATCTGGTTGGCGGCGTCACCGTCGCCCGCGGCCGAGGTGATGATCGTGTTGCCGCCGTCACGGACGATGTCGAGATCGTCGAGGCTGGCGGGGCCGTTCTCGCCCGCGAAGCGGATCGTGTCCTCGCCCTGGGCGAAGTCGGTGATCGTGTCGCGGCCGGCATCGTCGCCGAACACGAAAGTGTCCCGCCCCTCGCCACCCGTCATACGGTCGTCGCCCCGGCCTCCGGCGATCACGTCGTCGCCGGCGCCGGCGTCGATAACGTCGTCACCGCCCAGGCCGACCATGCGGTCGTCGCCGTCGGTGCCCGTCAGCCTGTCGGCGCCCTCGGTGCCGGTCGTCCTGACGTCGAGCACCAGCTGGGACGTCTCGGTCTGACCGGTCGGGTCCTCGACCGTGCAGGTGAAGATCTCGCAGCCGGCGATGGCTTCCGATCCCCACCAGCCGGTGAGGACGAAGGACGCCTCGTCCGGATTGTCGCCGACGCCGTCTTCCCAGCCGCGCCAGGAGTCGAGTGTCAGCGAGCCGATGTCGATCGGGCCGTTGTGCGCCAGCAGGGGCTGGCCGGCCGCGTCGAGCTTGACCGGCGCGTTGGCCAGGTCGTCCTGGGTGATCGCATAGTCGTTGGGCTCGGCGCCCACGCCGATGCCCTCGATCGTGCCCTGATAACGGACCGGCGTACCGTCCTGGTCCTTGCCGTCTACCGTCCAGCGGACCATCCGCTCGTCGCCCGCGGGCATGTCGGCGATCAGCAGACCGATCGCCGCCAGGGCCGCCGGGAAATCGAGGCGCAGGGCCTCGCGGCGGAAGACCTTGTCGGAGCCGTCGTTGTCGCTGCCGACGCCGATGCCCGGCCCGCCCTGGGTGTTGAGGGTCAGGTGCGGCGGCTCCAGGGCGCCGGGGCCGTCCTCGTCGATCGCGGTCACGGTGACCCCGTCGGCGAAGGTGAAGCTCCGGTGACCGACCCAGTCCGTGCTCTCGGCCGTGCGGACGTCGAAGTCGACCCCGCCTGGAGGAGCCGGCACCTGCGCCGGCGGCGTGTAGCTGTACTCGCCGCACTCCGCGCCGGTCAGGCTGATCGAAAGCGCGCCGCCCAGCTCGGTGGGAATGTTCAGGGTGCCGCGGCCGGCGTCCCAGGAGTGACCCTTGCCGCCGTCGCTTGCCCAGACCGACTTGCCGTCGTCGTCGAGGCTGTAGGTCACGCCACCATGCTCGACGGCGCAGATGGTCGGACCGCCGTGGCCGTTGCCGTGATGCGGCCGGTCGTGGCCCCCGTCGCGGTCGCCCCAATCGCGGTCGCCACGGTTGCGGTCGCCCCAATCTCTGTCGCCCCAGTCCTTGTCGCCCCAGTCCTTGTCGCCGTCATCCGGCTCCTTCGGGGTGTCGGGCCAGGGATCGGCGGCCGGCGGCTGGGTCTCGATGTCGAGAACCGCCCGGTCGCTGTCGCCGTCCTGATCGGCGATCTGGTAGTCGAAGCTCTCGAACGCGGGGCTCGCGGTCGCCAGGATGTCCGGCGGCACATACTCGTAGGACCCGTCGGGCCGGATCGAGAATGCGCCCCCCCGGTCGGTCGTGAAGCTCGCGCCGTCGACCGGATCGACGACATAGGCGCGGTCGCCGTGGGTCACCGCGGTGACCCGGGCCGGACCGTCGCCCTGGTCGTCGATGGTGAGCTCGACCCGGGCCGGCTCGTCGTCGAGATCGATGGCGGTGATGACGTTGCCGGTGGTCGGGTCGCCGCCCGACACTGCGGCGTCCCAGTCGTCCCGGGCGTCGGGCTGCAGATCGGGCTGGTAGACCGGTTCCTCGACATGGACGACGAGGTCGGCCATGTCCTGGGAGCCGTCGGCATCCTCCAGCGTATAGATGAACTTCTCGTCGAGGCTCGTGTCCTTGAGCGTCAGCGACAGTCCCTGGACATAGAAATCGCTGCTGTCGCCGCCCTCGGGATCGTTGGTGCCCGGCAGGGCGATGAAGATCAGCTTGTCGAAGCCGCCGCCGACGTCGATCGTGATCGTGCCGTCGCCGGACACGTCCATCGCCTCGAAGTCCTGCTCGGCCACCGGCACGCCCTTGCGAACGGCGATCCAGTAGCCTTCCTCGTTGCCGACGCCGCTTTCGTTCGAATAGAAGCGGGACAGGTCGACCTCGGCGCTGGTCGCGATGACCCCGCCAAAGTCGAAGATCAACGATTCGCTGGCGCCATTGCTGTCGTGGTTGATCTCGTTGAACCGGCCGCCGTCGCCGCCATCGGCGTCGCTGACGACGCCGAAGCCGACCGACGGGTCGGTGAACACGGCCGCCGTCTCACGGTTGGCGTCCATCGCCGAGACCGTGACGAAGGACGGTATGCTGCCGACCGACACGTCGACGGTGTTGTCGTGGATCCCGAGCGGCGAGGTATAGGCATAGCTGCCGAGGTCCGGGCCCGTCATCGCGATGGCGAGCGTGCCGCCGAGCTTGGTCGCGATGGTCAGCGTGGCGCCGTCGAACGAATAGTTGGCGCCGTCCTTGTTCGCCGTGACCGTGTCGCCCTCGAGCGTATAGAGGGTGCCGTCGTGGCGGATCTCGCGCAGGACGTGGGGATTGTCGACGCCCGGCCGGTCGGCCGCCAGGCCGTTCGGATCGGTGTCCGGATCGACCCCGGTCAGCACGTTGCCGGTGGTGACGTGGCCGCCGAGCTGGGCCCGGTCCCAGTCGTCGTTGGCGACCGGCGCCGTATCGGCGATCTCGATCGACAGGGTGGCGCCGTCGGTGTTGCCGGCACCGTCGCGCAGCACGTAGCCGAACGCCTCGACCGCCGGGCCGCTGGCGTGATCGACGCTGACCGGCGAGGCATAGCGGTAGTCGCCGCTGTGCAGGTTGATCTGGAGCGTGCCGCCGAGGGCGGTGTCGATGGTGACGATCCCGGCGGGGTCCGCCTGGGCGAGCGTATAGGTGACGCTTTCGTGGCTGACCTCGCGCAGCGCCGCACCGGTGCCGACGCTGTCGGCCTCGAGCCGGTTGGGATCCGAGTCCGGATCGACCCCGGTGATGACATTGCCCGTCGTGACGCTGCCGCCCTCGACCACCAGGTCGGCGTCGTCGCGGGCGGTGATGCACACGCCGTTGGCATCGACGATCTGGGTGTCGACCACGGCCTGGCCGTCGACGATCTCGCCCGTGGACGGATCGGCGATGGCGACGCGATACCCCTCGGGGCCCTCGAAGACCCCGTCCGCGGTCGTCGGCAGCCCGAAGGTCAGGCTGGTGTAGGGCGCCTCGCCGGTGAAGGTCAGGGTGCCGGTGTTGGCGTCATAGGAAATGCCCGGCGTGCCGCCGATGGCGTCGTTCACGTCCTGGGCGAAGCTGTCCTGGAAGTCGGCCGCGACCGCGCCGCCGACGATGAAGCCCGGGACCAGCTTGATCGAGACGGAGTCCCCCTGTGACAGCGGCGGACCGACATAGTCGACCGTGTAGGACGCCGCGAAACCTTCCTGGACCTGATCGTCGCCGGTCAGCGAC
This sequence comes from uncultured Alphaproteobacteria bacterium, assembly GCA_947259335.1. GTDB lineage: Bacteria > Pseudomonadota > Alphaproteobacteria > Bin65 > Bin65 > CAMYMQ01. The sequence continues at coordinate 6,302 of CAMYMQ010000248.1, forward strand.
CAGGTGCTGTCGCACACCGTCTGGTCGAGGATGACCGTATCGACGAAGCGCTGGCCCGGATCGATCCAGCCCTCGTTCGGGTTGGCCAGCCGCAGGCGATAGGATTCGTCGGATTCGGGGAAGCCGTCCGCGGCGGTCGGCATCGGCAGGGTGATCGAGGTCGGACCGCCGGCCTCGAAGACCAGCCGGCCGTCCTCGAAGCGGACGCCGTCGATGGCGGACACGACGTCGGCGACATAGGCGCGGAAGCTGCCGGCGAAGTCGAAGTCGGCGCGCTCGGCGCCGTCGTCGCCGCCCGGCAGACGCAGGCGCAGGGCGACCGAGACTTCCTCGCCGTCGGTGAGCGTCGCGTTCGCGTAGCCGATCTGGTAGGCGGCGGCCGACCCCTCGTCGACGGTGATGTCGCCGGTGATGTGCCAGACCGGCTCCGGCGGCGCGTCGACGATGGTCGTGGTGACCTCGGCGCCGTCGGGCCAGATCACGCCGTCCGGCGCGCCGCCCGTGGCCAGCGGGTCGGAGATCGTGAGCTGGAACAGCTCCTCGCCCTCGACCAGCCCGTCGACCAGGGTCGGCAGGCCGAAATAGAACTCCTGCCCCTGGACGGAGTCGTCGAAGGTGACGCGGAAGCCGACGATGGCGCCCTGGCCATCGAGCTCGGCGGCTACGTTGACGCCCGCGGTCTGGGCCGCGGCGTCCTGGAGGGCCTTGAGCATCTCCTGCGAGAACACCGCGGGATCGAAATCGAAATCCTCGGCCGCGGCGCCGTCGACCGGCGGGAAGCTGATCGCCAGCAGGACCGACTGGGTCTGGCCCGGCCCCGGCAGGGCGCCGGACAGTTCCAGCGTGTAGTTGGCCTGGTCGCCCTCGGTGATGCAGTCGGTGCCGAACAGCGCCCATTCCGGCGGATCGTCACAGGCCGGCGGCGGCGGAGGCGGCGGCGGCGGTGCCGTATCGTCGAAGATATAGCCGAAGCCCTCGACGATATTGGTGATCGTGCAGTGGTCGATCTCGTCGGCGTTCTCGACGACCAGCCGGAACGATTCGTCGCCTTCGAACACGCCGTCGGCGAGCGACTGGATGCGGACCAGCATCTGGGTCTGGCCGGGCTCGATCGTGACCGACCGGCCCTCGGGACCGCCGGCATCGAGCCAGGTCGCCCCGCCGTCGATGCTGTATTGGAACTGCATGTCGGCGAGGTCGAGGCCCGGCGTGGCCGCATCGGTATCGGCAGTCGCCTCGCCTTCCGGCCACAGCACGAGCGTTACCGCTTCGTCCCGCGGTGCGGAGACGTTGATGTCGAAGACGAGCTGCTCGCCCTCGGTCGCGACCGCGTCGCTGATCGTGATCTGATACTCGTCGAGATCGAGGATCTTGCTGTCGACGTAGCTGGTGCCCTCTCCCGGGATGATCGTTCCCGGGATCGCACCCCCGGTGACGATCTCGTTGTCGATCACGAAGCGGAACCCCTCGGGCGGCTCGTCGGAGCCGTCGTCGACCGCGAGAATGTCCCATGTGATCTCGTTGGTCGACGCGTTGGATGCGAAGGTCACCCTGACGGTGTCCGCGTCGATCCGCTGGACGGTCAGGCCGGTTTCCTGCGCGGCCGCGGCCCGCAGCGCGTCGATCAGGAAATCGTCGCCGCCGACGAAGTCGGCGAAGGACGCCGGCGCCTGGCCCGGCTCGAAGACGCCGAACTGGACCGAGATGTCGATCGACCGCGTCTGGCCGTCTTCGAGCAGCAGGTCCGACACGCCCACGGTATAGGGCGGGTCGATCTGCTCGACGATGCAGCCCGGCCCCGTGATGTACCACTCCGGACCCTCGTCGCACGGCGGCGGCGGAGGCGGCGGCGGAGGCGGCGGCGGCGGCGGCGGAGGCGGCGGAGG
>CAMYMQ010000249.1 GCA_947259335.1 uncultured Alphaproteobacteria bacterium
CCGTGGCCCGGGGCGCCCCCATCGCCGAGGCGGCGGCCATGGGCGCGGAGGCCTTGCGCGAGGCCGGTTTCGATCCGGTCGCCTATGTGGACGTGCGGGCGGCGGAGGACCTGTCGCCGCTGGCCATCCTCGATCGCCCCGCGCGCGTCCTCGCCGCCGCCAGCCTGGGCAAGACCCGTCTGATCGACAACGTACCCGTCGGCTGAGGGTTCCGCGCCGTTCGGTCGCGGTGCGCATTCCCCATCGTCAACCCCGCGCAGGCGGGGCCCATGCCTGGGCGGCCCGCCGCTTCGGCGCCGGAGTCCCGCGTTCGCGGAATGAAACGGCGTAATCAAATACAGTAAATAAAATCGGCTAATTTATTAACCATCCAAGTAAACGCAAATTTAATCATAATAGAAAGTGTATAATTATTTGACAAATTCTTAATAGATGTTTACAGGGTCTTAATCGACTTGATCTGGCTTGGGGGCGGGCTGGTAAGCCCGGTTATCTATGGTAGACGGCTATCGCACCATCGACGGGTCGGGAAACAACCCGGCAGACGACGATCTCGGCACCGCCGGATCGCCGTTCCTGCGGCTCGCGCCGTCGTCCTACGCGGACGGCGCGTCGGACATGTCCGGTTACGATCGCCCGAGCGCCCGCGAAATCTCCAACGCCCTGTTCGCCCAGGACGGGCCGATCGCCGACCCTGGCGGCGCCAGCGACTTCTTCTGGGTCTGGGGCCAGTTCATCGACCACGATATCGACCTGACGCGCGGCGCGCTGACGCCCGAAGCAGTGCCCGTCGCCGTGCCCGCGGGCGACCCCTGGTTCGATCCGGCGGGCACCGGGACCCAGACCATCGGCTTCACCCGCTCGGGCTATGACGCCGCCACCGGCACCGACGCGCCGCGCGCGCAGATGAACGACATCACGCCCTATCTCGACGCCTCGGTCGTCTACGGCTCCGATGCCGAGCGGGCCGCCGCGCTGCGCGCCGACGGCGGCTACATGAAGGTGAGCGCGGGCGACCTCCTCCCGTGGAACGACGGCAGCCAGCACAACGAGGGCGAGCATCCCGGCCAGCCCGGCTACCTCGCCGGCGACGTGCGCGCCAACGAGAACGCCGGGCTGATCTCGATGCAGACCCTGTTCGTGCGCGAGCACAACCGGCTGGTCGACGCGCTGAAGGAGGATCATCCGGACTGGGATGCCGAAACGCTCTACCAGCAGGCCAAGGCGCTGGTCGAAGGCGAGATCCAGGCGATCACCTACAACGAATTCCTGCCGCGCCTGATCGGGCCGGACGCGATGGCCGACTATTCCGGCTACAAGGCCGACGTCGATCCGCAGATCGCCAACATCTTCGCGACGGCGGCCTACCGCTTCGGTCACACCATGCTGTCGCCGACGCTCCAGCGGGTGACCGAGACCGGCGAGGAGAGCCGGTGGGGCCACCTCCACCTGCGCGACGCCTTTTTCCGGCCCGACAAGATCGCCGCCGAGGGCGGTATCGACGAGGTGCTGCGCGGGCTCGGCATCGGCCACGCCCAGGCGGTCGATACCCATGTGGTCGACGACGTCCGCAACTTCCTGTTCGGCCCGCCGGGCTCGGGCGGGTTCGACCTGGTGTCGCTCAACATCCAGCGCGGCCGCGATCATGGCCTCGCCGACTACAATTCCGCCCGCGAGGCCTTCGGGCTGCCGCGGGTGACCGACTGGTCGGACATCACCGGCGACGTCGAGATCCAGGGCAAGCTGCAGGACCTGTTCGGCTCGGTCGACAACATCGACGTCTGGGTCGGCGGACTGGCCGAGGACCCCGCGTCCGGCTCGATGGTCGGCGAGCTGTTCCAGACCGTGATCGCCGACCAGTTCACCCGCATCCGCGACGGCGACAGCTTCTGGTACGAGAACCGTTTCACCGGCGACGAGCTCGACTATCTCAACACCGTGACCCTGGCCGACATCGTCCGCGAGAACACGGGCATCGAGCATCTCCAGAACGACGTGTTCACCTCCTACGACCGGCTGGGCGGCACCGACGGTGCCGAGAACCTGTATGGCGGCGAGGGCCACGATCTCCTGTTCGGGGCGGGCGGCGACGATGTGATCTATGGCCGGGGCGAGGACGACCAGCTTCACGGCGACGCCGGCGACGACGAGCTCTATGGCGGCCGGGGCGACGACGTGCTCGTGGGCGGCGAGGGCGACGACTGGCTGGTCGGCGGCGCCGGCAACGACACGCTCGAGGGCGAGGCCGGCAACGACGCGCTGATCGGCGGCAAGGGGGATGACGAGTTGTTCGGCGGTGCCGGCTGCGACGACCTGATCGGCGGCCAGGGCGACGACTGGCTCGACGGCGGCACCGGCCACGACAGCCTCAAGGGCGGCGCGGGCTGCGACGTCCTCCTGGGCGGCGACGGACACGACGAGCTCCGCGGCGGCGCCGGCTGGGACGAACTGTATGGCGGCACGGGCTCGGACGAACTGTTCGGCGGGCGGGGCAACGACCGGCTCGACGGGGGGCCCGGGGACGACTGGCTGTCGGCGGGCCCGGGCGACGACACCCTGATCGGCGGACAGGGCGACGATGTCCTGACCGGCGGCGACGGGGCCGACGTCTTCGTCTTCGGCGACAATTTCGGCAATGACATCGTCACCGACTTCAACCCGGGGCTCGACATCGGCGACGTGCTCGACCTGAGCGGCACCGGCGCGGCTCCGGGTGACGTGACGATCACCCAGAAGGGCTGCGATACCCTGATTACCGTCGGCTGCGCCGGCACCATCACGCTGGAGAACTTCGCCCCGGCGGAGCTCGACCCCAACCAGCACCTCAGCTTCGGCTGATCCGGGGGCTTGCCTCTCCTCCTCCTTGCGAACGGGCGGTCCACCAGTCGGGGCCGCCCGTTTCATTTATCCACAAAATAAATGGACCAGGATTTCGGCGTTAACGATTTGTTAACCATTTCGGTTAATCATGCCCCCATATTAATTAACCAAATAAAAGCCGCTTCCGGTTTTGGCCGGTGCGGTGATCACGAAGCGAATTCGTTAGATGTATTGGGGCACTCAGGGGCCCGGGAACCGGCGCAGCAATGTTGCCTCCCGACCCACCCGTTGCCGCGCTGCCGAGCCCGGCTCCGGTGCATCGCGAACCGTTCATCCCGTTGGATGCGGCATTTCACTACTCCTCATCATCCACTGATGGGCGGCTCTCGGGCCGCCCATTTTTTTCGCCCTAATCCGCGTTGCGCGGGGCGAAGACGACGAGGCCGATCGCGGCCAGGACGAGGACCAGCGCCGCCGCCTCGCGCCAGCCGAGCGCCTCGCCCAGCACCACCGCGCCGCTGATCACGCCGAACACGGGCACCATCAGGGTGCCGATCGCGGCGATCGAGGCCGGCATGCGGTCGACGATGCGGAACCACAGGAAGTAGCCGCCGATCATGCCGCCGAGCAGCGTATAGAGCGATGATATGGCGGCCGGCCCGCTCATCCGGTGCAGCGTGAAATCCTCGAACAGGATGGCCAGCACCATAAAGACCGGGGCGCCGAGCACCAGTTGCCAGCCGGCCAGCGCGCTCATGTTGGCGGGCCAGGCGACCCGTTTGACGATGACCGTGCCGACCGCCCAGCACAGCGCCGCGCCGAGCACCAGGGCCACGCCGAAAGGGCTGCCGCCGAGGGTCGAGAGGTTGGCGGCGATCAGCAGGGACACGCCGCCGATGCCCAGCGCCAGCGCCACGGTCTTGCGCGGGGTCAGCGGCTCGCGCAGCACGACCGCGCTGAGCAGCGCGGTCCAGATCGGCATCGTGTAGCAGACGATCGCGCCGTGGCCGGCCCCGATCAGGCCGAGACCGTAGCCGATGAAGGCGCTCCAGATCACGATGTTGAACAGGGCGGCGAGCAGCAGCGACGGCCACAGGGCGCGGGGAATGCGCCATCCGCCGGGCGACCAGGCCGCCATGACCAGCAGGGTCGCGCCGGCCAGCAGGCTGGTCGTGGCCCGGAACTGCCAGACCGGCAATTCGAGGAACACGATCCGCATCGCCGGCCAGGACACGCCCCAGACCACCCACAGGGTAAACAGCAGGATGAAACTGGTCAGCGCGCTCGGCGGTGCCGCCGCCCCCGTCGATGCCTTCATCGCCGGGCTGGCGCCGGCTCGGCGGCCGGTTCCTTCTCGGGCACGAGGAGGACCAGGGCCACGCCGCCGACGATGCTGATCAGCGCGACGATCTCGCGCCAGCCGAAGGGCTCCGACAGGAAGACCGCCCCTGCGGCGACGCCGATCACCGGCACCAGCAGCGTGCCGATCGAGGCGACGCTGGTGGGGAAGATGCGCACGACCGTGAACCAGCCGTAGTAGCAGAAGACGAAGGCGACGAAGACGAGGTAGAAGCCGGCTGCGATGACCGGCCAGCTTGCCTGGTGGTAGACGAAGTCCTCGAGAATCAGCGCGACGACGACCACCGGCGCGATGCCGACGGCGATCTGCCAGCCGGCCAGCGCCAGCGTCTCCACCTCCCACTTCACCCTTTTCTGGATCTGGACCCCGATCGCCCAGTTGATCGCGGCGACGATCCCGACCAGCGCGCCCAGCGGGCTGGCGCCGAAGGCCCTGAAATCGTGGGACATCAGGACGACGACCCCGACCAGGCCGAGCCCCAGCGCCGCCACCCGGCGGACGGTGAGCCTCTCGCCGAACAGGGTCACCCCGAACAGCATCGCCCACAATGGCATGGTGAAGGACAGGATCGCCGCGTGGCCCGAGGCCATCAGCTTGACCGCGTAGGCGATCAGGATGAACCAGGAGGTGATGTTGAACAGGCCGCCGGCGGCGACGGCGAGCCACTGATGCCGCGGCACCCTGAGGCTCTGGCCCATCAGCCGGGCGATCGCGAGCAGGGCGATCGCGCCGAGGACGCCGGTGACGGCGCGGAACTGCCAGACGGGCACTTCCGCGACGGTGATCTTCATCATCATCCAGTTGAAGCCCCAGCCCAGCGACACGCCCACGAGCATGAGCGTGCCGAAGCGCCGGTCGCCGCGCGGAGCGTTCATCGGCTCAGCCGCCGTTCCGCAGCCCCGCGATAGGCGCGACATACTGGGGTTCGGTGTCCCAGGGGAAATGGATCCAGGTGTCCTGGCTGACCGCCGTGACGAAGGTGTCGACCAGCGGCCGGCCCGAGGGCTTGGCATAGACGCTGGCGAAATGGGCCTTGGGCAGCAGCTGGCGGACGACCCGGGCGGTCGCGCCGGTGTCGACCAGATCGTCGACGATCAGCATGCCCGTGCCGTCGCCCTCCGGCGCCTTCAATATCTTGACCTGGCCCTGGTCCTGATGGTCGTAGCTGGCGACGCAGATCGTGTCGATCAGGCGGATGTCGAGCTCGCGGGCGACGATCGCGGCCGGAACCAGACCGCCGCGGGTGATTGCCACCACGCCCTTGATCTCCTCCATCTCGGTCAGGCGCCACGCCAACGCTTTCGCGTCGCGGTGCAATTCCTGCCATGAAACCGGGAAGGTCTTGGTGAAGCGCGCCTGCGCCTCCGAGACTTTATCCATGCGTCGGACTCCTTCCCGGCGGTTATAGGCCGCGCGTGCGGACGCGCGCAATTGCCCGGCCCGGCGGGCCGCCGTGCCCCGCGCACATGA
>CAMYMQ010000250.1 GCA_947259335.1 uncultured Alphaproteobacteria bacterium
GACGCCGGCGCGTCTCCGCCCCCGGCGGAGACGGTGGCGCCGAGACCGGGCGTACCGGCCCGCGCGGCCTGACCGGGCGCAAGCGCCTTCGCGGGATTCCGTCCCCGCCCGAGATCACCGATAATGGCCTCACCGGCAGCGTCGGGGTATACCTGCCGCCGCCGGCCACGCCCCGCCAGAGAGGAAGTCGACCCCCATGCCCACGGATTCGCGCCCGTCGCCCGCCGACCTGCTCGCCCAGGTCCGCAAGATGGACACGCCCTTCTCGCGCTATCTCGGCATCGAGCTGCTCGAGGTCACGCCCGACCTCGTGCGCGCCGAACTGCCCGTGCGCGACGAGTTGAGCACGGCGCCGCACGCCATGCATGGCGGCGCGATCATGGCCTTCGCCGACAACCTGGGCGCCATCGCCACCGTGGTGAACCTGCCGCCGGGCGCGGGCACGACGACGATCGAGAGCAAGACCAACTTCATCGCCGCGGTCCCCCCGGGCCAGAAGGCCATCGGCGAGACCACGCCGCTCCACAAGGGGCGGACGACGATGGTGTGGCAGACGCGGATCAGCCGCGAGGACGGCCGGCTGGCGGCGATCGTGACCCAGACCCAGATGGTGCTGCCCGGGAAGGCGGCATGAGCGCCCCGGTCGCCTTCTTCGCCGACGGCCTGAAGCTCGCCGGCGACCTCTACCTGCCCCAGGGTGCGGGTGCGGGTGCGGGTGCGGGTGCAGGCACGGGTCCGCATCCCGCCGTCGTGATGTGCCACGGCTTCGGCGGCCTGCGCGGCTTCTGGCTGCCCGCCTTCGCCGCGCACTTCAACGCGCGGGGCTACGCTGCGCTCGCCTTCGATCACCGCGGCACCGGCGACAGCGAGGGCACGCGCGGCCGGCTGATCCCCCACGAACAGGTCTCGGACATCCGCCACGCGCTGGCCTTCCTGGAGACACGGCCCGAGATCGACGCCGGCCGGCTCGCCCTCTACGGCATCAGCTACGGCGGGGCCAACGCGGTCTATGCCGCCGCGCTGGACGGCCGGGTTCAGGCGATGGCTTGCGGGGTCGGCTATGGCGACGGCGAACGCTGGCTCCGGGCCCTGCGCCGCGAGTGGGAGTGGATCGAGTTCGAGAAGCGCATCGCCGAGGACCGGCGGCGCCGGGCGACGACGGGCGCGAGCGACCTGGTCGACACCTCGGACGTCCTGGTCCGCGACCCGGAGGCCGAGGAGCACGAGGCCGAGGCCCGCGAAGCCCATCCAGAGCGGGTCACGGAGGTCACGCTCGACACCGCCGAGGCGATCATCGGCTTCCGCCCCGAGCACGTGGTCGCGCGCATCGCGCCGCGCCCGTGCCTGTTCATCGGCGTCGAGGACGACACCCTGGTGCCGACCGGGGAGACCCTGGCGCTCTACGCGGCGGCGCGGGAGCCCAAACGGATCAAGATGTTCCCGGCGATCGGCCACCACGGCGTCTACTACGGCGACCATCTGGGCGAGATGCTCGATGCCGTGGCGGATTTCCTCGACGCCTACCTGCGGCGCTGACCCGCCTGCCCCGCCCGGGAGATCAGTCCGGCCGGGACGACTCGTGTGCGGCGGGCGCGCCGGCGACGCCGCCGAAGATCCGCCAGTCGACCTCGCTCCGCCCGGAATCGCGGCGGACGACCGAGATGTCGCCGGTCGCCTCCAGGACCACGGCGATGACCTGGTCGTAGGACCGCACGTTGGCTTCGCGCAGCTTGGCGTGCAGGTCTTCGCGGGTGACGTTGGTGGCGCGGAGGCCCGCTTCGAGGATGCGCCCGTCGAGCATCAGATAACGGGGGCTGTTGTCGGCCAGCGCCTGGGCCCCCGGCAACCGCTTGCGCGCGGCGGCGATCGCCAGCTTGAGGCCGAGCAGGCTGACCAGCCCGGCGATGGCGATGGCCAGCGAGGGCGCCGGGTTGAGGACGGCCGACGCGAGCAGCGAGCCGAGCGCGATGGTGGTCACGAAGTCGGCGCCCGACATCTTGGACAGGCTGCGCAGCCCGACCAGCCGGATCATCAACAGGATGGCCAGCTGCAGGACGACGGCAGTCAGCAGGACGAATCCCGCCTCGTCCCAATCCTTGATGATCCAGTCGGCCATCGAAACGATCCCCGGTCAGGCGGCGCAGGCCGGCGGGGCGGGGAATGCCGCCCGCCGGCCGCGAAACGCCCGGCCTACTGCTGCTGCTCGATCCGTTCCTTGGCGGTCTCGAACTCCTCGCCCATCTTCTGCAGGGTGGCGGCATCGAACAGGTCGCGGGCGTGCTCGAACACGTCCTCCTCTTCCTCCTCGATGTGGTGTTCGAGCAGTTCCTTGAGCACCTTGGCCCGGACGGTCCAGCGCTTGGTGTCGCGGCGCTTGTAGGTGTCGAGCATGGCCAGCACCTTGTCGGCGACGTCATGCTCCTCCTCGCCTTCCAGGGCGAGCTCCTCGTCCTCGCCGCCCTTGGTCTTCATGCGGGCGTAGAGCACCTTTTCCTCGGCGTCGTTGTGCGCCTTCAGCTCGTCGCGCAGCGTGGCGAACTTCTCCGACCGGGCCTTGGGGTCCTCGGTCTCGATGATCTCGTCGAGCAGGGCCGAGGCCTCGCGGTGGTCGGCCTTGATCTTGTCCAGGATGGTGTCGGGCATGGTGGCGTGTCCTTTTCGGATGGCTGTTCGGCTGTCGGCGGCCGGCATCGACCGGCCGCTTCAATCGCCGGCAGTGTCGGCCGCCGGTGCGCCCGCGCGTACAACCTGGGATAAGCGGATCGCTAACCTGGGGTGTGCGGGCGACAGGGGCCCCCGCCCTGGGGCGGTGCCCCGATGTACCAATCTTGTTCTTTTTGGATGACTCTCCCGCCCCCTCCCGCAATAATCGTGGGCGGGGCACCAACAGCACGCATCCGTTGGCTGGACGGGCGCGCGATTCGAGGAGATCCACGATGCCACGCCTGCTCCTGACCCTTGCCGCCCTGGCCGCCTTCGGCCTCGCCGGCGCGTCGGCCAGCTTCGGTCGCACCCTTCACCTGGCGGGACCGGCCGTCGACGGCCAGATTGCCCAGGCCAACGACAAGCCCGACGCCAAGACGACGACCAAATCGAAGAAGAAGTCGACGCGGAAAAAGACCAGCAAGAAGGCCAGGCGGAAAACCCGCTATGGCAAGCTCTACCTCACCGCCTACGCCAAGACGGGCCGGCAGGCCAAGGCCGCGAGGTTCGGCAGCCGGCTGCGGCTCTACACCAAGGCGACCAAGTCGCGGAAGTCGAAGAAGGGCAAGCGGACCGCCGGACGCACCGAGGGCGTCGAGTATTGCGGCAAGACCTATTACACGACCAGGCGCGGCACGCGCTGGATCGCCGCCCACGAGAAGGCCGGCCACGTGCTGGTCGTCCGCCGGCATATGGCACGCAAGAAGTTCGCCGTCGTCTGCGGCAAGAAGCCCAAGCGGGTGAAACGGCGGTCGGCGCGCAAGAAGAGCGCGACCAAGCCGAGGACGGCCACGAAAGCCGACAAGAAGTCATAGGCGCCGAACCCGCCCCTCTCCCCTTGGGGGAGAGGGGCATGGGGCCGACGGTTACGACGCCTTGTCGATCGCCTGTTCGAGGTCGGCGATGATGTCGTCGATATGCTCAAGGCCGATCGACAGGCGGACATAGCCGTCGGTGACGCCGGTCTGGAGCTGTTCCTCGGGCGTGAGCTGGCTGTGGGTCGTGGTCGCCGGGTGGATGGCGAGCGACCGGGCGTCGCCGATGTTGGCGACGTGGTAGAACATCTCCAGCGAATTGATGAAGGTGCGGCCCGCTTCCAGCCCGCCTTCGAGCTCGAAGCCGACCAGCGCGCCGTAGCCGCCCTTGAGATACTTGTCGGCGCGATTTCTGGACTCGCCGTCCTGCAGGGACGGATGGATCACCTTCGACACGCCCGTGCGCTTGGACAGATAGTCGGCGACCGCCTGGCCGTTGCGGTTGTGCTCGCGCATCCGCAGCGGCAGCGTCTCCAGCCCCTGGATGAACTGGAAGGCGTTGAACGGGCTCATCGCCGCGCCGAGGTCGCGCAGCAGCGTCGTCCGCGCCTTGATGATGTAGGCGACCGGGCCGATCCCCTTGACCGCCTCGGTCCACACCGCGCCGTGGTAGGACGGATCGGGCGTGTTCAGCGCCGGCTGGCGGTCCTTGAACTCCTCCCAGGGGAAGTTGCCGCCGTCGACCAGCATGCCGCCGATCGAGGTGCCGTGGCCGCCGATATACTTGGTCGTCGAATAGAGTACGATCGCCGCGCCATGCTCGAGCGGCTTGCACATCACCGGGCAGGCCGTGTTGTCCATGACCAGCGGGATGCCCATCTCGCGGCCCAGCGCCGCGACCTCGGCGATCGGGAAGACCTGGAGCTTGGGATTGGGCAGGGTCTCGGCGTACCACACCCGGGTGCGGTCGTCGGACGCGTCGCGGAAGGCCGCCGGGTCGGCCGGGTCGACGAAGCGGACCTCGATGCCCTGGTCCTTCAGCGTGTTGGCGAACAGGTTCCAGGTGCCGCCGTAGAGATCGGTCGAGCTGACCACGTTGTCGCCCGCCTTGGCGAGGTTCTGGACCGCCGCCGCGGAGGCTGCCTGACCGGAAGCGAACGCCAGCGCCGCGACGCCGCCTTCGAGCGCGGCGATGCGCTGTTCGAGCACGTCGGTGGTCGGGTTCATGATGCGGGTGTAAATGTTACCCAGCTCGGACAGGGCGAACAGGTTGGCCGCGTGCTCGGTGTCGCGGAACTGATAGGAGGTGGTCTGGTGGATCGGCACCGCCACGGAGCCCGTGGACGGATCGGCGCGCCAGCCGGCGTGAAGGACGATGGTTTCTGGATTCTTGCTGTCGACGGTCACGTCAATCTCCTGAGTTGCTTTTCATGTTGTCCGGCCGAACGTCGTTAGCCCCTCGGCGCCGGCCGTGTCTGGGAATCCCTCTCCCCGTACCGGGGTCGCCTGGATACGGGGGAAGCAGTCGAATCGTCTCCGCGCGCCGTTAACTTCCTGCCAACGGCCGCGCTCGGCCTAGGCCCGGCCCCACACTTCTTCCGCCACCTCGACCACGAGCCCGAGCTTGGCCCGCTCGTCGTCGACGGTGACCTTGTTGCCCTCGACCACGCTGGCGAAGCCGCATTGCGGGCTGAGCGCCAGGTTCTCCATCGGCACGAAACGGCTGGCGTCGTCGATCCGGCGCTTGAGCTCGTCCTTGCTTTCGAGCGGGGCGAACTTGGTGGTGATCAGGCCGAGCACGACCTTCTTGCCCGCGGGCACGTGGCGCAGCGCGTCGAAGTCGCCCGAGCGTTCGTCGTCATACTCGAGGAAGAAGGAATCGACATCGAGATGGGCGAAGATCGGCTCGGCGATGCTGTCATAACCGCCCGATCCGATCCACGAGCTCTTGGCGTTGCCGCGGCACAGGTGGAAGCCGAGATAGGTGTCCGGCTTGCGCTTGGAGATGCAGTCGTTGATGACCCGCACGTAGGTCTTGACCAGGTCGGCCGGCTCCTCGCCCAGCTTGCGCACGTTGTCGTGCAGGCTCTCGTCGACGAAATAGGCGATCACGGGGTCGTCCATCTGGATGTAGTTGCAGCCCTGCGCCTCCAGGTCGGCGATCTCCTGCTGGTAGACTTGGGCGACGTCGGCCCAGAATTCGTCCATGTCCGGATAGGCGTCCTTGCTCACCGCCGGCCGGCCGCCGTGATAGTGGATACGCGAGGGCGACGGGATGGTGATCTTGGGCGTGCGGTCGGTCGTCCCCCGCAACATCGCGTAGTCGTCGCACAGGATGCAGCCGGTGCGGCCGACCTTGCCCACGGTCAACACGTTCTTGGGCACGTAGCCGGACTTGTGGTCGGGTGCGTCCTTGAAGCCGGAGACCTCGTCGTCGCCGGCGATCTTGATGCCGTCGATCCGCTCGATGAAGTCGATCCACCAGTTCTCGCGCCGGAACTCGCCGTCGACGATGACGTCGAGGCCGATCTCCTCCTGCATGCGGACGGCCTCGGTGATGGCGTCATCCTCGACCGCGTGCAACGCCTCGCGCGTGATCTCGCCGGCCTTCCACTTGGCGCGGGCGTCGAGCAGACGCTGCGGCCTGAGCAGGCTGCCGACCTGTTCGGCCCGAAAGAACGGCTTGGCCCCCGTGGATTCGGTCATCGTGTTTCCTCCTTGTTGTTGGCCGCACAATAGGCCGCGCTGCACGCGTTGGCAAAGCCACGGAGCGCCCGCGGCGACAACCGGCCGAACCGCCTATACGGGGCAGCGCGCGCGGCGCGATCGGGCGCGGTCCGGTTCGCTTTCGGGGAGGTCAGGAGAGGGTTGCGAGGCGCTTGGCGGCCGCCGAAATCGAATAGCGCCGGCGGGGGATCTGTTCCCACGGGTCGCCGATCCGCGACAGGCGCCGGAAGATGTTGCGCAGCGTGTATTTCCGGGGATCGAGGTCGCCGGCCCCCGCCTCGCCCCAGCGCAGCGGCGTGGCCACGGGGGCGCCTTCGATCGCCCGCACGGCATAGGGGGCGACCGACGTCTGGCCATAGGCGTTGCGCAGATAGTCGAGAAAGACCCGGTCGCCGCGCTTGTCCTTGCGCTGCTCGACGGTGAGTTCCTGCGGATACCGCTCCGCCAGGCGCTCGGCCGCGTCCCGCGCGAAGGCCCGCGCCTCGTCGAAATCCGCCGACCGGTCCAGGGGAAGGACCACATGGAGCCCGCGCGACCCGCTGGTCTGGACGAAGCAGGCCATGTCGAGGTCGTCGAGCAGGGCGCGCACGCGCTTTGCCGCCCGCTGGATCTTGGCGAAATCGTCGTCGGAGGGATCGAGGTCGAAGATCAGCCGGTCCGGATGATCCGGCTTGTCCCGGCGCGCGAGGCTCAGATGCGGGGTAATGCAGCCCTGGTTGGCGAGGTAGACCAGGGTGGCGGCATTCTCGGCGACCGCATAGGTGACCGTGCCGTCCTGCTTGGGCAGTTCGATCCGGTCGATCCAGTCGGGGAAATACCCGGGCACGTCCTTCTGGAAGAACCCCGCCTCGCCGATGCCGTCGGGAAAGCGGTGCATGCTGAGCGGCCGGCCGCGCCAATGGGGCAGCGCGATGGGCGCGATCCGCCGGTAATAGTCGACCAGGTCGCCCTTGGTGATGCCGCTGTCGGGAAACAGGATCTTGTCGAGGTTCGACAGCTCGATCTCGTGCCCGTCGACGGTGATCGTCTCGGCGTTCCGGTCAGCCATCGGGCGTTTCCCGGACCACGTCCTTCGCCGCCTTGTCCCGGCGCAGCCCGAGAAAACGGGGGTGGCGCAGCTTGTTGTCGCGGGTCCACTCGGTGAAGCCGACCTGGGCGACCAGCCGGGGATGAACGAAATGGGCGCCCGTCTCGCGCACGGGGTCGGCGAAGGGCGGGTCGTCCCGCACGATGCCGTCGAGCCGGTCCCGCAGGCGCCGCAAGGTCTCGTCGTCGTAACCGGTGCCGATCTTGCCGGCGTAGCGCAGCTTGCCGCCGTCCCAGTAGCCGACGAGCAGCGCGCCGAAGCCGACCCGGCTTCCCTTCGGATCGGTGAAGCCGCCGATCACAAGTTCCTGGTCCCGCACACACTTGAACTTCAGCCATTTGCGGGACCGGCCGTGGGCATAGGGCGCGCTGCCGTCCTTGGCGATGACCCCTTCCCACCCCTTGGCGCAGGCCTCGCGCCGGTACTCGATGCCCTTCTCGCGCCGGTGCGGCGTGAAACGGACCCGGTTGGAGAAGGAAAGCGCCGCGCGCAGCAGCTTCTTGCGCGCGGTGAGCGGCAGCCCGTCGAGCGCGTAGCCGCCGGCCGAAAGCAGGTCGAAGACATAGTAGTAGACGGCGATGCCGGTGCCCCGCGCCCGTTCGGGATCGTGGAGGCCGATCCGGCCCTGGAGCCGGGCGAAGCTGGTCCGGTTGCCCTCGAAGGCGACCACCTCGCCGTCGACCACGAAGTCGCCGTCCTGCGCCTCCAGCGCCTCGACGATCTCGGGATAGCTGCCGTTCAGCATCTTTTCATTGCGCGAATACAGGGTGACTGTCTTGTCGGCTTTCACCGCGACGACCCGTTCGCCGTCCAGCTTGCGCTCGTAGATCCAGTCGGGATCGTCGAAATAGTCGTCGGTCAGGGTCGCCAGCGCGGGCGTCTCGAAGCGCGGCTCGCCCTTGGGGCAGCCGCCCTCGCCGCAGAGTTCCGACAGCAGGCCGTCGAGGCGCCTAGTCATCACCCGCGTCCTGGCGGATCTGGTGCATCGTCCGGCCCGATGTGGCCGAGCGGGTCTCGACGCTCGCCGGCTTGCGCCGGGCGTCGGCCGCATCGTCCTTCATCTTGATCAGCAGCCAGTTGTCGCCGCTCTTCTTGCCGGTCCGGATCAGGGCGTATTTGCCCTTGATGCGCTCGCCGCACAGCTCGACCTCGATCTGCCCGTTCTCATACTGGTCCTCGAGCGAGGCGTCCTTGACGTTCTTCATCGCACCGATGTCGAAGATCATCACCGTGCCACCGCCATACTCGCCCTCGGGGATGACCCCCTCGAAACCGCCATAGGCGATCGGGTGGTCCTCGGTCTCGATCGCCAGGCGCTTGTCGCGCGGATCGAGCGACGGCCCCTTGGGCACGGCCCAGGACTTCAGCGCCCCGCCGATCTCCAGCCGCAGGTCGAAATGCAGGCTCGACGCGTCGTGCTTCTGGATCACGAACATGGGCTTCGCCTTGACCGGGCGTTTACCGTCGAACGGTTCCGGGGTTTTCTCCCGGTTCCGCTTGCTCTCGTAGGTCTGGGTCGGCGTCGATCTGGCCATTGTGTCTATCCGGGCTTTCCAGACGGGAGTTTCGCCTGAAGGCCGCCGGCACGATTTAACCTAAGAAAATACCGACCGCCGGAGCCGGCGCCTTGGAAACGGAGAGACTGCGCGCCGGTTGGGGCAAAACCATGGCCGCCATGGAGGGCATGGCGTCCGATCGGCGCGGCCCCACGGCCGACGGTTTTCCGGTCACGCTCATCCGTCTACAGTGGCGGGTGCAACGCCACGGTTCGGGCCGGTCCCGGCGGGGTGGAACCGGCACGCACAGGCACCGAGACGGACCGCGATGACCGACTACTGGCTTTCCAAGATGTTCTTCGACCTCCAGAACCCGGCGGCGGCCGCCGCCTACCGGGAGGACCGGGCCAGCGTGATCGAGCGATACCCGCTGAGCGAGCCGGTCAAGCAGGCGCTCTGGGCCGACGACGTCGCCGCCGTGGCGCCGCTCGTGAACCCCTATCTGCTGCGCTACTACTTCACCGCCGCGGGGATGCCCGACGGCGAGTTCATCGCGAAGCTGCGCGCGAGCCGGAGCCAGGAGGAAACATCGGATGGGCGCTGAACTGGTCGGCGTCTTCGCGGCGAGCCACGGGCCGCTGATCGCCCGCGACTGGCACCTGTTGCCGGCCGGGCCGAAGGAACGCCTCGCCGCGGGCTATCGCGACCTCGGCGCCCGGCTGACGGCGGCGGCGCCGGACGTGCTGATCATCGTCTCACCGGACCACTGGGTGAACTTCTTCCTCGACAACCTGCCCAGCGTCTGCATCGGGGTCGGCGAGAGCCACGCGGGCCCGCCGGAACCCTTCCTAAAGGACTTTCCCCACACCGAAATCGCGGGCCACCCCGCCTTCGCCCGCCATGTCGTGGAGACAGCCATCGCCCGCGACTTCGAGCCGTCGATCTCGCACCGGCTGACCCTCGACCACGGCTTCTGCATCCCGCTGTTGCGGATGGAACTGAAGACCCTTCCGGCGGTCGTGCCGATCGTGGTCAACGATCTCGAACCGCCGATGCCGTCGATCCGGCGCTGTGCCGCCTGGGGGTCGCTGCTGGCCGAGGCGATCGCCGCTTTCCCGGGCAACCTGCGGGTGGCGATCCTCGCGACCGGCGGACTCAGCCACTCGATCGGCGAGCCGACCATGGGCGCGATCGACGAAGCCCTGGACCGGGACTGCATCCGTGCCTTCGAGGCGGCGGACCGCGGCGCGCTGGTCGACCTGCTCGACGCCCGCCTGCCCGGCGCGGGCAACGGCTCCCACGAGATCCGCAACTGGGTCGTCGCCCACGGCGCGGCGGGCGACCGGGGCTTCGAGCTGATCGACTACCTGCCCGTCCCCGAGGTCTATGTCGGCTGTGCGTTCGCGGCCTGGGACGTTGCCGGGCGCTGAGGCGCGCCGCATGGTTAACGTCCCGTCAACCATAGGCGTTACCCCGGGATTAAGTCCGATTCGTGTACTGATTGAGCGAATTCGGCGCTCACGACGACGGACGGCTGTCGGCAGATGATCATCATCCGGGCACTTCCGATCTTCATGGTTATAGCCATCGCGCTGGTGCTGTACACAGGCGCGGGCATCATCGGTTTGTGATCGCCACCGCCCTGGCAAATGTAACGAACCGACCAATGAAATCATGGAATTAGCGGCCCACGAGACGCCGGATTCTGCTAAACTGGCGTCGAGCAGGGCTTGGGGCCGCGCTCGGTGCGTCGGTCGGGGCAAGGGACTGTTCTAGGAGTTCGGGGAATTCAAGATCTGGCATCGTCTACCGCCTTCAGCCTGGCCGCCTTGGGCACGTTCCTGCCGCGGCTGAAGGAACGCTTGCGCATCGCCGTCATCTACAACGGCGACAAGAGCGCCCCCGGCGCGGTCATCAACGAAACGAGCAATCCCCGGTCGTCCAAGTCCTACCGGCCCATCGCCGAGGACATCGCCGGAGCGCTGAGCGCGCTCGGCTTCCGCACCGTCATGGTGATGCCCGACGACATGATGCTGGGCGCGCACCTGCGCGAGGAAGCCATCCATTTCGCCTGGATCAACTCGGCGGGAGTCCAGGGGTATGGCGCCGCCAGCCACGCGCCGTCGATGCTGGAGCTTTTCGGCATTCCCTATGTCGGCCACGATCCGCTCGACGCGGCGATCCTCGACAACAAGCATATCTTCAAGCGCAACCTCGATTCGGTGGGCATCCCGACGGCGCCGTTCATCGTGTGGGATCCCACCCAGGACGGCCGCGACTACCGGACCGCCGGCTTCTGGGAGACGGCGTTCCCGGGCTGCACCGGCCCCTACATTGTCAAGCCGGTCACCGGCCGGGCGTCCCAGAACGTCCATTTCGTCGGGGACGCCGCCGACCTGCCCCCGGTCATGGACAAGGTCTATGCCGACACCTGCAACGCCGTCCTCGTCGAGCAGTATCTCGGCGGCACGGAATATACGGTCGGCGTCGCCGGCCGGGTGATCGCGCGAGGCGGCGACCTGATCGAGCTCGACGGCCCGCTGGTCCTGTCGCCCTGCGAGCGGGTCCTGCAACCGGACGAGAAAATTTTCACTTCGATGGACGTGCGGCCGATCACCCGCGACCGGGCCCGTCTGCTCGACCCGGTCGCCAACGCCGACATCCACGGCCGGCTCAGCGCGCTCGCGCGCCGCATCTCGGTCGCGCTCCATTTGCGGACGCTGATCCGGGTCGATGTGCGCGCCGATGCGGCGGGCGTACTGAACGTGCTCGAAGTCAATCCGAAGCCCGACCTGAAACGGCCGGACGCGACCCAGACCAACCTGGTCAGCATGGGCCTCGACCAGATCGGTCTCACCTATGAAGAGCTTCTGCTTTCGCTCCTTGTCGACCGGTTGTATTTCTGCTTCGCCCACAGGCCGCAAACCGTGCGCCATATCGCCAAGCTGCTCGACTAGGGGTCCGCACCCACGATGGCCGAAACCGTAGACCAGGAACCGCCGCGACAGCGCCGCATGCTCTACGGAGCGATCATGCTGGCGGTGGCGTTGGCGTCGCTGTGGCTGCTGGTCTATGTCGGCTATGCCGAGGGCCGCCGCACCTATCAGAGCTTCGTCGTCGACAAGATGGCCGCCCAGGGCGAGCTGATCCAGACGCCGATCGAGACCTTCCTTCGCAACGGCCTGCCCCTGCGCCAGTTCCCGGGTTTCCAGCCGATCGCCCGCCAGATCCTGTCGGCCGACGACTCGATCGCCGCGGTGTCCGCGATCGGCCGCGACGGCAAGCCCGTGTTCACGGTCCGACGCGGCAAGGACGGTCCCCGCGCGGGCACGGCGGTCATTCCGCCCGGCGACAAGCGGTTCGTCGCCCGCGAGGCGGGCGACTGGATCCATGTGCTGCTGCCGCTCCACGACCGGTTCGAGACCATCGGCGCGATCCGGATAACCGCGGCACGCGCGGCGATCACGCAAGCGACCCTGTCGCGCTTCCTGCCGCTGGCCCTGATCGCCGCCGCCCTGGCGCTGGTCTTCGCCCTGTGGGCGACCCTCGCCCGGCGGCGGCTGGACCACGGCCGGGTGCCCTGGCTCCATATCGGCTTTGCCGCCGTCTTCATCACGGTCAGCGTCGCGGTCGTCTTCACCCTGGTCTCGATCTATTCCCAGGGTGTCCAGGGCAAGGCGCGGGCGCTGGCGGAATCGCTGCGCCAGCGGCTCGAGCCGATCGTCGCCTTCCAGCTCAAGCTGGAGGACTTCGTCGGCCTGCGGGAGACCTTCCTGCAGTACCGGAAGCTCAACCCGGACATCCAGGCGATCGGCCTGACCGAAAACGGCCGCATCCGCATCCACACCGACCCGACCCGGGTCGGGCGGGATTGGGCGCCGGCCCCGAATACCCACGAATTCGCCGCCAACCTCGGCACCACCCAGATGCGGGTCGCCGTCGCCCTGCCCGACGACGTGGTGCTGCGCGCCGTGGCCAAGAACATCAAAAATTTCGTCGCCCTGTTCATCGCGACCGCGCTGTTCGCGGGCCTGTTCCTGCGGCTCGGCCGATCGATCGAGGCCCAGGCGGCGGCCCGCGCCTCGCCCAGCGGCGGCGCGGCCGTGGGCGAGAGCGCGATC
>CAMYMQ010000251.1 GCA_947259335.1 uncultured Alphaproteobacteria bacterium
GACGCCGGCAGCGAGGCCAGCAGCAGCTTGGCCGGCGCGCCGGCGATCAGCGGCACGGTCCGGCCCGGCGCGTAGGTGAGCCGGATCGGCTGGTCGGGCTCGATGTGATCGACCGTCACCGCCGCGTCGCCGAGAAGCCGGATCAGCATCGCCGTCTCCCCGGTCTCGTCGACCAGCCGCCGAAGCAGCGGGTGGACGGTGAGGATCAGGCCGCCGGCCGCGTCGGCGGCGCGGGAAAGGTCGTGGACCCGGGCGCTGAGGTGGTAAAATCCGCGCTCGCCCTCTTCCAGCAGACCGAGTTCGCGAAGGAGGGCGACATAGCGGTAGGCGCTGCTGGTCGGCATGCCCGACCGGCCGGCCAGGACATCGACGGTCATGCGGGGCCGGTCCTCGCTGAACTGGAGCAGCAGGCGCAGGGCCTTTCGGGCGCTTTCGACCCCGGCGGTCCGTTGGGAGAGACTCATTCCACCTTCATTCTCATAACCTGAGAAAAATTTTTCCACTGACTGCAAATATTGTCGGGACCGCCCACCTTTGACACACTCCGCGCCACCAGACAAACCGCAAAAGGGAGGATCGGCCATGGATCTGTCGCTGTTCTATTTGCCGACGTGGCGCGAAGGCTTTTCGGCATCGCGGCAGGCCTACTACGAGGAACTGATCGCTTCGGTGAAGCTGGCCGACCGGCTGGGCTGGTCGCGGGTCATGACCACCGAGCACCATTTCCACTATTACGGCGGCGCCGTGCCGAACCCGGCGGTGATGATGGCCGCCTGGGCGCGGGAGACCAAGCGCATCCGGCTGCAGGCGTCCGTGTCGCTGGTGCCGCTGCGGCACCCGCTGCAGGTGGCCGAAGACTATGCCCTGGTCGACCAGCTCTCCAACGGCCGCTTCGACATGGGCGTGTCGCGGGGCTTCGTCCCGCACGAATTCGCGGCCTTTCACGTCTCCCAGGAAGAGAGCATCGGGCGGATGTACGAAGGGCTGAGCGTTATCGAGAAATTCTGGGAAGGCGAGCCCTTCGCCCATGATGGCGAGTATTGGAACTTCGACACGGTCGAGCCCTGGCCGGTGCCGGTTCAAAAGAAGATCCCGGTCTGGGTTGCCGCGTCCAACTCCCGCGAGAGCTTCGAGGCCGCGGGGCGGGCCGGTTATCACCTGATGATGAACCAGTACCCGATGTCCTTCGACTCGCTGGTCGAAAAGTTCGGCTGGTACAAGACCGCCTGGACCGAGGCCGGACACGACCCTGAGGGAATCAAGGCGCTGGTCGCCTTCATGGCCTATATCGACGACACCGAGGAAAAGGCGGTCGCCCGCGCGCGCGGCCCGCTGCAGGAGCATGCCGGCGCCCTCTACAAGCTGTTCCAGGGCGACCAGTGGAACCGCGACTATGCCGCCGACGAATCGGTTCTGATGAAGATGAGCGACACCGGCGAGCTGATCGACACCTTCCGCCGCCGGACCCTGATCTGCACGGCCGAACAGGCGGTCGAGCGGATCGCCAAATATGTCGACCTCGGCTTCACCGACATCGCGATCATTCCGCGATACGCCGACCTGACGATGGCCGAGGAGCAGCAGACGATCGAACGGGTGACCAAGGAGGTCATGCCGGCCCTCGGCTTCACCCCGGCCGCGGCGGCGGAGTAGGATCCGCCCGGTATCGCGGCCACCGCAGGAACGCGAAGACCATGACCGGCCATATCGACGCGCGGCTCGCCGAGCTGGGAATCGAGCTGCCGACCGCCGCCCCGCCCAAGGTCGCCAAGATCGAGGGCTGGGCGCGCCACGGCGACATGCTGCTGATCTCCGGCGCGGTGCCCAAGTGGAACGGCGAGGTCCGCTATGTCGGCAAGGTCGGCCGCGAGTTCTCGCTCGAGGAAGGCCGGGCGGCGGCGCGGCTGTCGGCGCTCAACATGATCGCCCAGGCCAGGGAGGCGCTCGACGGCGACCTCGACCGGATCGAGCGCATCCTCAAGCTCAACGGCTTCGTCAACGCGATGCCGGATTTCACCGAGATCCCCCAGGTGGTCAACGGTGCGTCGGAGCTGTTCCTCGACGTCTTCGGCGAGGCCGGGCGCCATGCGCGCACAGCCGTTGGCGTCGCCGTCATGCCCTTCGATGTCGCTATCGAGGTCGAAGGCACCTTCATCGTCCGATAGCCCTGTAAGCCCCGGAAAACGGGGGGCAAACGTTAACTTTCCCGTCAGGAGTTGACTGTTACGGTCTGTCCCGCGCCGCAACGACGGCGTCCGGCGCGCGTTCGTGCCGCGCGATGAGGAGAAGACCGATGACCGAGTTGCCTGCGGTGCCGCAGATCGCTTCACCGGGCGAGTTGCGCCTCGCGTTGCGCGGCACGGCCCATCCGCGCCCAACTTTTGGCGCGGCGCCGGGCTATCTCCAGTGCAACCTGCTGATCCTGCCGCACGGCCTGGCGCGCGACTTCTCGGCCTTCTGCGCCGCGAACGCCCAGGCCTGCCCGCTGATCTACCAGACCTCGCCCGGTCAGTGGGACATGCCCGAGCTCGGCGACGACATCGACCTGCGCACGGATCTCGGCAGCTACCGCGTGTTCCGCGACGGCCAGGCGGTGGCAGACCTGCTCGACCTCGACGGCACCTGGCAGGGCGACTTCGTCGCCTTCGTACTGGGCTCGTCCCACGGCCTCGACACGATGCTGGCCGCCGCCGGTATCGCACCTCCCTATTTGGCCCGCGGCGAGACCCCCGCCCACTACATCACCGGCGTCGAGGCCGAAACCAGCGGCACCTTCCGCGGCCCGCTGGGGGTGACCATGCGCCCCTTCAGGGCCGAGGACGCCGACAGGGTCCGCGCGCTCTGCGCCGCCTACCCGCACCTCCACGGCGCGCCGCTTCCGGCCGCCGACGCGGA
>CAMYMQ010000252.1 GCA_947259335.1 uncultured Alphaproteobacteria bacterium
GACGCCGCCGCCCGGCAGCAGCCGGTCGTTGGCGGCATTGACGATGGCGTCGACGGTCAGCGCCGTGATGTCGCCCTCCTCGACCCGCATCCGGCTGGTCGGGCCGGCGGGCACGTCACGTGCCCTGGGCGGCGGCCCGGGCGATGGCCGCCTCGATCAGGCGGGCGGCGTCCTCGGGACCGCCCCAGCCCTCGATCTCGACCCACTTGTCGGGTTCGAGGTCCTTGTAGTGGCGGAAGAAATGCTCGATCTGGTCGGTCAGGATCGCCGGCAGGTCGGTATAGGCGCCGACCTTGGCGTGGTAGGGGTGGAGCGCGGTGACCGGCACGCCCAGGATCTTTTCGTCCGGTCCCTGCTCGTCCTTCATCCGCAATACGCCGATCGGCCGCGCCCGGACGATGGCCCCGACCGCGACCGGCACCTCGGCCACCACCATCATGTCGATCGGGTCGCCGTCCTCCGCCAGGGTGTGGGGCACGAAACCGTAGTTGGCGGGATAGGCCATCGAGGTGTGCAGGAACCGATCCACGAACAGCGCGCCGGACGCCTTGTCGAGTTCGTACTTGATCGGGGTCCCGCCGAGCGGGATCTCGATCAGGACATGGACGTCCCAGGGCGGGGCGGGGCCGGTGGAGATCGCGTCGAGGCGCATCGACCGGTCTCAGGCGCCGAGCGCCGCGCCGGGCGGCATGTAGTCGAGGCCCAGGTCGCGGGCGACCGCCTCGAAGGTGATCTTGCCGTCATGGACGTTCAGCCCGGCGAGCAGGTCGGGGTCGGCGTGCATCGCCGCGACCGGCCCCTTGTCCGCCAGCGCGATGACATAGGGCAGGGTCGCGTTGTTGAGCGCGAAGGTCGAGGTCCGCGCCACCGCGCCCGGCATGTTGGTCACGCAATAATGGACCACGCCGTCGACCAGATAGGTCGGCTCGGCATGGGTGGTCGGCCGCGACGTCTCGAAGCAGCCGCCCTGGTCGATGGCGATGTCGACCACGACCGAGCCCGGCCGCATGGCGCGGATCATGTCGCGCGAGACCAGCTTGGGCGCGGCCGCGCCGGGCACCAGCACCGCGCCGACCACCAGATCGGCGTCGATGACGTGGTTCTCGATCGCGTCGGTCGTCGAATAGATGGTGTTGAGCTGGCCGCCGAATTGGAGGTCGAGCATGGCCAGCCGGTCGAGCGCCTTGTCGAGGATGGTGACCTTGGCCTCCATGCCCATCGCCACCCGGGCCGCGCTGGTCCCCGCGACGCCGCCGCCGATGACAACGACCTTGCCCGCCGGCACGCCCGGCACGCCGCCCAGCAACACGCCCGCGCCGCCCTGCTCCTTCTCCAGATTGTGCGCGCCGACCTGGACCGCCATGCGGCCGGCGACCTCGCTCATGGGCGCCAGCAGCGGCAGACGGCCGCGCGCGTCCATCACCGTCTCGTAGGCGATGGCGGTCGCGCCGGAGTGCACCAGATGCTCGGCCTGGGTCTTGTCGGCGGCGAGGTGGAGATAGGTGAAGATGGTCTGCCCGGCGCGCAGCATCTCGCACTCGTGGGGCTGCGGTTCCTTGACTTTGACGATCATGTCGGCGGCCGCGAAGACCTCCTCGGCGGTCTCCACGATCTCGGCCCCGGCCGCGCGGTAGTCGTCGTCGGAGACGTTGATGCCGCCGCCGGCGCCGCTCTCGACCACAACCTGATGGCCATGCAGCGCAACCTCGCGCACGCTGCCGGGCACCATGCCGACGCGGAATTCCAGCGTCTTGATTTCCTTGGGTACGCCGATACGCATCACCCGCCCCCGCGGCGATTGTGTGGATGAATTGAGAATGGGGAGGCGCAGGGGGCGGGTCAACCGCGCAGGTGGGGTGGCGAGGGGCTATTGGGCGGGTTTCAACTGGCTCTGAACGCCGCTTACGAACCAAACCACTACAGCGCCCAGGAGAATGATCACCACGAACGCGGCGGTTGGCGGGTAGATAGAAAAGAGCCCCTCCGCCAACGCTGGACTGACAACTGCAAGGGCCATCCATATCGCCAGATGCGTCGCCGTATGGGGCCGTTCCGTCAGAATTGCGCTGTAGCCGGCAATGGCGGCGATTGAGGCTGCAATCATCGTGCTAAGCACGAAATAGGCGCCGATAACCCACCAAGCGCCAATCGTCCAGGAGACCAAGAGCGCGGCAGCCGACACCGCAACCGCCGCCGTGGTAGTGATCACCGCCGGGCGTGCGCCGACCAAGAAAAACGACACTCCGCCAATAGCGAGTCCCAGCACGTAGAGCGCCCTCGTCACCATCGCGATATCGTGGAAACCCAGGGCCATAGCCTTCATCAGAAAGCCTAGGCTCGATGGCAGTGGGGTTCGGTACGGCCCAGAATGCGATACCTCGTACAGTACACGACTACACAGCTTGTAGCCGGCCCAAACGACCAGTGTTGCGCAGGCGATAACGGCAGCATGGCCTACCAGTGCGGCGCCGTGGCGGCGGACAAGGGAGCGGATCGGCGCACAAAAAACGGAATATGCGCACAGTGCCACCATACGTTTTCGCCGGGGCCAATCCTTATGGTCTCGCGCAAAATCGATCGCGCCGAACGGCAGCCGCCCAAGGCGCGGCCAGCGCGCGATCCGAGGCTTGTCTTCGCGGAGCGCAAGAATGAGCAGCAATGGGAAGATCAAGCTGACCAGTATGTAGAGGCCGATTGCGACTTCGGTCGGGATGGAGCGCTGTGAAAGTATCAGCCCACCGCCGATTTTGTCCCACACCAACGGCTTGGCAGCTACCATCATCCCGAAAATCGCGAGATATAGCCCCTGATGGTTGGGCGAAGGAGCCCGTTCCACCCGGTACGCGGCCACCGCGGCGGGAACGAGGGTCGAAACGAGGATGCTGGCGACCCCAACCGCCGCCGCACTCCATAGCAGCATCAGCCCTCCGGTCACGGTGGCGATCGAAACGACGATGAGCCAAATGCCGGCCAAGACCTTTACGCCGAACGACAGGATCAGCCAACTCCTGCGCTGCCCGAAACGGCGCGTCAGCCAGGGCAATTGCACATAGTCCAGCACAGGCGCCCATAGCCAAAGCAACAGTCCCGCCAGCGGCAGCGATACGAGCACGGAGACGGCTCCCGGTGTCAGGCTTGTCTTCGGCATCCATTGGAGAAGGGCAGCGGCTTGAAACGATGCAATCACTCCAAGCAGAGCCATCTCGCCGCCGCGCCGCGAAAAGACGGCGCGCGCGACTTCAGCCCCGCTGCCATGCTTAGCCTCCTGGCCTGCCGCGTCGATCATCCCCGTCCCCGTTGTCGTCGCTCGCCGCGCAACCTTGCAGAGACGCGCGAGTCTCGGTCAACCGAAAATAGCAGGCGTGTCTGCTACTCGGCGGGCTCCGAGGCGTGTTCGTCCACCATCGGCGTCTTGGCCCGGGCATAGCGCATCAGCACGAACACCAGCAGGATCGCGGGCAGGCCCGCGGCGGCCGTGTAGACGAAGAAGGTCACATAGCCCGCGGTGTCGACGACCCAGCCCGAGCCGGCGGCGATGAACTTGCCCGGCAGCACCATGAAGGAGGTGAACAGGGCGTACTGGGTGCCGGTATAGGCGACGTTGGTGAGCCCCGACAGATAGGCGATCAGCACCGTCCCGGCCATGCCGCCGAAGATATTCTCGAGCCCGATGGCGACGAAAAGCAGCGGCAGGCTCTTGCCGAAATGCTCGACATAGAGGGCCAGGCCGGCGAACAGCAGGTTGCTGGCCGCGGCCAATGTGGCGCTGAACAGCAGCATCCGCATCACGCCGAACCGCGCGACCAGGACGCCGCCGAGCAACGCGCCGGCGATGGTGATGAACAGGCCGAAGGTCTTGCTGGCCCAGGCGACCTCGACCTTGGTGTAGCCCATGTCGAAATAGAAGGGCTGGGCCATCACGCCCCAGATCCGGTCGGACAGCCAGTAGGAGCCGATGAACAGGAGGATCAGCAAGCCAATCCAGCCGTTGCGCTTGAAGAAGTCGACGAAGGGCAGGACGATCGCGTTGCTCAGGTAGGCGACCGCCTTGCCGAAGAAGCCGCCGCCGGCGCTGCGCTCGATCGCCGCCTCCATCCGTTCGGTCTCTTCGCTCACCCGCACCGT
The DNA here is from genome assembly GCA_947259335.1 of uncultured Alphaproteobacteria bacterium. GTDB lineage: Bacteria > Pseudomonadota > Alphaproteobacteria > Bin65 > Bin65 > CAMYMQ01. The sequence goes on from CAMYMQ010000252.1 coordinate 4,126, forward strand.
GGGCTCGCGCGCGGACAGCAGCGCGCCAACGCCGATCAGCATCGCCACGGCCATCGCCAGATAGCCATAGCGCCACGCCGCCGGGCCAAGCCCGTGGAGCGGGTCCTGCAACCACGCGACGATCAGGAAAACGCCCGCGCCGCCGGCAAACAGCGCCAGCCGATAGCCGAGCTGATAGGCCCCGGCCATCGCGCCCTGCATCTCCTCCGGCGCGCTCTCGATCCGCCAGGCATCGATGGCGATGTCCTGGGTCGCCCCGGCGAAGGCGGTGACCACGGCGAAGATCGCCATGGTGCCCAGGGCCGAGACCGGATCGGTCAGGGCCATGCCGGCGATGCCGACGATCACGCCGGCCTGGGCGAACAGCACCCAGGAACGCCGCCGGCCGAGCAGGCGATGCAGCACCGGCAGGTGGACATGGTCGACCGCGGGCGCCCAGACGAACTTGAAGCCATAGGCCAGCCCGACCAGCGAGAAGATCGCGATGTCGGTCCGCGAGACGCCGGCCTCGGCCAGCCACCGCGACATGGTCGCGAAGATCAGCACCAGCGGCAGGCCCGACGAGAAGCCCAGCAGCAGGATGGTCAGGACCCGCCGGTCCCCGTAGGCGGAGAAGCCGGCGATCCAGCCTTTTTCCGAAGCCGTCAACGGTCGGTCGGTAACGGCCATCGGCCTTTTCCCTTCGGCCCTGCCCCGTGGCGCGGGCGCCTAACCCACCTTGCTCTTCACCAGTTCCTGCAGCGAGACCTCCGGGCGGGCGCCCATGTGGGTGATGACCTCGGCGGCGCAGATGCCGGCGATCTTGCCGGCCTGGGCCAGGCCGTAGCCATGAGTGAGCCCGTACAGGAAGCCGGCGGCGTAGAGGTCGCCGGCGCCGGTGGTGTCGACCACCTTGTCTACGGCGGCCGGGTCGATCACGTGCACCTCGTCGCCCGCGACCACGACCGAGCCCTTCTCGCTGCGGGTCAGCGCGGCGATCTCGCACTTGCCGCGCACCTGCTGGAGGGCGGCATCGAAATTCTGGGTCTCGTAGAGCGACTTGATCTCCTCCTCGTTGGCGAAGAGCACGTCGATATGGCCGTCGACCAGGTCGCGGAACTCGGCCCGGTGGCGGTCGACGCAGAAGGGATCGGACAGCGACAGGGCGACCTTGCGGCCGGCGTCATGGGCGATCTCGGCCGCCTTGATGAAGGCCTGCTTGGCAGCCGGCGGATCCCACAGGTAGCCTTCCAGATAGACATACTGGGCGGCGCGCACCGTGTTCTCCTCGATGTCGTCGGGGCCGAGCTGGGCCGCCGCGCCGAGGAAGGTCTGCATGGTGCGCTGGGCGTCGGGGGTGACCAGCACGAGGCAGCGGCCGGTCGGCGCCGCGTCGTCCGCCGGGGTGCCGTCGAAGACGACGCCGATCGAGCGGATGTCGTGCGCGAAGACCGCGCCCAGCTGGTCGTCGCTGACCTTGCCGAAGAAGGCCGGCTGGCCGCCCAGCGAGGCGATCCCGGCCATGGTGTTGGCGGCGGATCCGCCCGAGGCCTCGATGCCCGGACCCATGGCGGCGTAGAGCGTCTCGGCCTGCTCGGCGTCGATCAGGGTCATCGCGCCCTTGTTGAGGCCGCGCTGCTCCAGAAAGGACTCCTCGGCATGCGCGATCACGTCGACGATGGCATTGCCCAGGCCGACGACATCCAGCGAACTGACGGTCATGATACTCCCCTTCGATTTCAACGGCGCGCAGTATAACGGCGCCATGCCCCGCGGCTAGGGGTGGGCTGGCGGTGGGCGCAGAAAATCGGCGGGCCTATCGACGGCGCCCGGCGACCCCTATATGAAGCGTCGACTGTCGCTCGCCGCTACCGGGGCCCGCTCCATGTCCGCCGTCTCCCAGACCCGCACCGCCGCCGGCGCCCTCGGCAAGGGCTTCGCCGCCCTCGGCAATCCCTCCGTCCTTTGGGTGATCGCGATCAGCGTGGTGCTGGCGATCCTCGGCGCGCTCGGCCTGTGGAAGCTGCTGGACTGGCTGCTCACCGGCTTCGAGCTGTTCAAGTGGGGCTGGGCGAACTGGCTGGTCGACAACTTCACCAGCGTCGTCCTCTTCTTCGTCGTGCTGCTGATGTTCCCGGCCATCGTGCTGATCGTCACCAGCATGTTCCTGACCTATGTGGTCAAGGCGATCGAGAAGCAGCACTATCCCCACCTGCCGCCCGCACGCGACATTCCGATCGGCGAGGACATCGCCTACATGCTGAAGTTCACCGCGCTGATCATCGCGGTGAATCTGATGGTCCTGCCGCTCTATCTGCTGCTGCCGGGCATCAACTTCCTGATTTCCTGGACCATCAACGGCTATATCACCGGCCGGGAATACTATGACCTGGTGGCGATGCGCCGGATGGCCGACGGCGACCGCAAGGCGGTGCGCCAGCGCAACAGCGGCAAGATCTTCTCGGCCGGCTTCGTGATGGCGATCCTGATGACGGTGCCCTTCCTCAACCTGCTGATGCCGGTCGTTTCGGCGGCCTATATGACCCACGTCTTCCACGCCCTGTGGAAGCCCGAGGACACCCCGCCGGCAAGCTGACGGCACCCGCGGACTCCGCTATTTCCGGCAGAGGATCCGCCCCTCCAGGGTGCAGATGAACTTGCCGCCGACCGGCTTCTTGCCGGTCTTCGCCTCGGTGATGCTCTGGACCCCGCCGGCGTCCCGGCACGCGCGCGCGGCCCCCTGCCGGTAGGCGCTCTCGAGCCGCGCCCAGGCCGCGCTGCAGTCGGCATGGACCTGCGGCGTTTCCTCGTTGACCTCGATGATCGTCGCCGCCGTCGCGGACGCCCCCGCGGTGACGGCGCCGAGGACCGCCCCGAGGGCTGTCACGATCGGCAACGCGCGGACGGACGCCGGGGATCGTCGTTCTGTCATGCGGGCCTCCCTCGATACCCTTTTGGGGGCCAGTCTAGCGCAAACGCACGATTATGGTGAGTCCGCGCCCGCCGATGCCATGCGCAGGCGCTGCTTCTGCGACCGCGCGAGGCGGCCTTGGAGGACCAGCGCCCAGCCGATTTCGATGATCAGCATCGCCAGCAGGCCCAGGCCGACGAAGGCGAGGGTGCCGTCCGGCGGTTCGATCCCGGCCTTGTTGTAGAAGCTGGCGATCATGGCCGGGTAGTTGTAGAGCCCGTGGAGCAGGACCGGGACGACGAAGGCCAGCCACAGATAGCGCCGGCGCCGGTGCGGCAGGAAATGGGCCAGGCCGATATAGAAGCCCATGATCGCGCCCAGCGCCGCATGCCCGGGCACGGCGGTGACGGCCCGCAGCAGCGCCACCCCGAGGCCGCCGTTCAGCACATAGAGTACATTCTCCAGGGTCGCGAAGCCGAGCGAGACCGTGGCCCCGTAGACGAGGCCGTCCATCGGCTCGTCGAAGTCGTCCTTGCGCCGGCAATACCAGACCAGCACGGCCAGCTTCAGCGCTTCCTCGGGGATCGCGGCGCCGAGGAAGGCCTGGGCCAGCGCGGCGGCATGAACGCTGGCCGCGTCGGCAAGGGGCGATTGCAGCAACCAGCCGATGAGGCCGGCGGGAATCGTGATCGCGAAGCCGAGCAGGAAGGTTCGCACCACCAGCCCGCGCGGCTCCGGGAAGCGGTCGCGCCTCAGGAAATACCAGAGCAGCAGCAGGCCGGGGACCAGGGCCGCCACGATGCCGATCAGGATGCTCATCGGGCGCGGCTCCGCACGGTCCGGCTATTCCACCGTCTTGGCCTTGTAGGCGCACAGGTCCCGGACCACGCAGTTGGGGCAGTCCGGCTTGCGCGCCTTGCAGACATAGCGGCCGTGGAGGATCAGCCAGTGATGGGCGTGCTGGGCATACTCCTTGGGCACGACCTTCTCGAGCTTGAGCTCGACCGCCAGCGCGGTCTTGCCCGGCGCCAAGCCGGTCCGGTTGGCGACGCGGAAGGCGTGGGTGTCGACCGCGATTGTCGGCTCGCCGAAGGCGCTGTTGAGGACGACGCTCGCCGTCTTGCGGCCCACCCCGGGCAGCGCCTCCAGCGCCGCCCGGTCGCGCGGAACCTCGCTGCCGTGCTGCTCGATCAGCGCCCGCGACAGGGCGATGACATTCTTGGCCTTCGAGTTGAACAGGCCGATGGTCTTGATGTGCTGCTTCAGCCCGGCCTCGCCCAGGGCCACCATCTTCTCCGGCGTGTCGGCGACGGGCCACAGCGCGGCGGTCGCCTTGTTTACGCCGACATCGGTCGCCTGGGCCGAGAGCACGACCGCTACCAGCATGGTGTAGGGGTTGGTATAGACGAGCTCGGTCTTGGGCGCCGGGTCCTTCCGGCGGAGACGCTCGAAGAACTCGGCGATGTCGGCTTTCTTCATCGGGCCTCGGTCGGCGGCGTTGCTGTTCGGCTGCGTGTTGCGCGGGGGCGCCATGCGGGAGGGCGACGGCCCCACACTTTACCACAGGCGGTCGGCAGACCTATCTTCGCGTCATGCATACCGAACGCGCCACCGACGCCGGGCCGGTCCTGTTCCAGGCGGAGCTGCGCCCGAACCGCAGCCTGAGCCCGCGCGGCTTCGGCCTGCTGATGATCGGGCTGGTGGCCGTTTCCTTCGCGGCCGGGATCGCCTTCGTCTCGATGGGCGCCTGGCCGGTGTTCGGCTTCTTCGGGCTCGACGTGGCCCTGCTCTATTGGGCGTTCAAGGCGAGCTACCGCAGCGGCAACCTGTACGAGACGCTGACGCTGACCGACCAGGCCCTGGAGGTCCGGCGGGTCCACCCCTCGGGCGGCAGCCAGGTCTGGCAGTTTCCGCCCCATTGGCTGCGGGTGATGATGGACAAGCCGCCGGAACATCACAGCCAGCTCGTCCTGCGCTCCCATGGCCGCGACCTCGCCGTCGGGGCCTTCCTGACCCCGGAGGAGCGGGCCGAGGTCGCCGACGCCCTGCGCGATGCGCTCGCCCGGGGCCGCCCCGGCGTCCACGCCTGACGCGCCCGATACCGGCACCTCCCCCGTGCGATTCCTCAACTACGGCCTGCTGTGCTTCCTCGGACTCGTCTGGGGTTCGTCCTTCCTGTTCATCGAGCTGTCGCTGCAGAGCTTCTCGCCGATCGCCATTACCGCCGCGCGGATCCTCGGCGGCACCCTCATCCTGGGCGTCGCGCTGTTCGTGTCGCGCAACCGGCTGCCGCGCGAGCCGAAGACCTGGGGGCTGCTGTTCCTGCTTGCTGTCGTCGGCACCGTCCTGCCCTTCTTCCTGATCAACGACGGACAGGCGCGGATCACGTCGAGCCTGAGTGCCATCCTGATCGCGACGGTGCCGATCTTCACGCTGGCGCTGGCCCATTTTTTCTCCGACGACCGGATCACCCCGGCCAAGGCGATCGGCGTCACGCTGGGCATGATCGGGATCGCGCTGCTGTTCGGCCCGGCCGCGCTGGAAGGCCTGACCGACAGCCTGATCGGCCAGGGCCTCGTGATCGCCGGCGCGTTCTGCTACGCGGTCAACGGCGTGCTCGCGCGACGGCTGCGCGACGTCCCGCCCATGGTCAGCGGGGCCATCGTCCTGTTCTTCGCCTCCGTGATCTCGGTGCCGCTGGCCTTCGCCTTCGACCGGCCGCTGTCGGTCGACCCGACGTGGCAGGCCGTCGCCGGGCTGATCGGGCTCTCGATCTTCAGCACCGGCCTCGCCTTCCTCGCCCTCTACCGCCTGCTGGCGACGGTCGGGCCGAACTTCGTGTCGACCAACAACTATCTGGCCGCCTGCGTCGGCGTGACCTGGGGCGTGGTGCTGCTCGACGAGCCGCTGACCTGGCGGATGCTCGCCGCGCTCCTGGTGACCCTGACCGGTATCGCGATCGCGACCTACCGCAGTTCGAGCAAGGGCGCGCTGCCGGCCGAAAAGAGCGCCTGACGCCCCTCGTTAATCCTTGAGGCCGAGCACGTCGGCCATGTCGTAGAGGCCCGGCTTCCGGCCCCGCGTCCACAGGGCGGCGCGGACGGCGCCGCGCGCGAAGATCTCGCGCGACGCGGCCTTGTGGGTCAGCTCGACCCGCTCGCCCTCGGTCGCGAAGACGAC
>CAMYMQ010000253.1 GCA_947259335.1 uncultured Alphaproteobacteria bacterium
CTCGGTGGCCGCGCCCCAGCTCGGCGAGCGGCTCGGGCCGGTTGCGGTCGACGGCCGCATCGTCGCGGTCCAGCGCGACGCCAAGGGACTTCGGCTCGTCCTCGAAGCACTTCGGATCGACCGACTGGCCCCGGCGCGCACGCCTCACCGGATCCGCCTGCGGGTCCGGACCAAGGCCGAGAAACTGGCTCCCGGTGCCCGGATCGTCGTCCGCGCCATCCTGCTGCCCGTGCCTCCTCCAGTAAGCCCCGGCTCCTACGACTTCCAGCGGGCCGCCTTCTTCCGGGGAATTGGTGCGACCGGCTTCGCGATCGGCGACGTCGCCGCCTACCGGTCCGCCGAACCGGCCTCCGGCCTTGCGCCGGGCCTGTGGCTGCGGCGGTTGCGTCAGGACGCGACCGAAAGAATCGTCGCGGCGCTCGGCGGCGCGGCAGGCGGGATCGCAGCCGCCCTGCTGACCGGCGAACGCGGATACATCCCCGAGGAGGTTCTCAAGCAGATCCGCGCGGCGGGACTGGCGCACCTTCTCGCCATCTCCGGCCTGCACATCGGCATGGTGGCCGGATTCGCCTTCTTCGCGCTGCGCCTGGGTCTGGCGCTGATCCCCGGACTGGCCCTGCGCCATCCGATCAAGAAATGGGCGGCCCTCGGGGGCCTGATCGTCGCCTTCCTCTATCTGCTGCTGACCGGCGCCACGGTGCCGACCCAACGCGCCTTTCTGATGCTGGCGATCGTGCTGCTCGGGGTGTTCCTGGACCGCACGGCCCTGTCCATGCGGCTGGTCGCCTGGGCCGCCGCAGCGCTCCTGCTGACCATGCCGGAGAGCCTTCTCACCCCCAGCTTCCAGATGTCGTTCGGCGCCGTGGTCGCGCTGATCGCGGCCTACGAAGCCTGGGCCGAGCGGCGGCGGCGCAACCCCCGGCCCGTGGACCCGGCCCGCCGCCTGCTGCACGGGGTCGTGGGCATCGGCGTTACCAGCGCCGTCGCCGCGACCGCCACGGCCCCGTTCGCCATCTACCACTTCCAGAAATTCGCGGCCTATGGCCTCGCGGCCAATCTCGCCGCCGTGCCGATCATGACCCTGTGGATCATGCCCCTCGGCCTCGTCGCCCTGCTGGCCATGCCGATCGGCCTCGAAGCGTGGCCGCTGGCGCTCATGGGGTGGGGGATCGACAGGATGCTGGATATCGCGGCCTGGATCGCGGCGCTTCCCGCAGCCCATCTCCTGATCCCGCGGATCGAGACCTGGGGGCTGGCGCTGGTCGCCGCCGGCGGCCTGTGGCTGTGCCTGTGGCGCGGAAACTGGCGCTGGTGGGGGCTTCCCCTCGTCCTGACGGGCCTTGCAAGCTGCGCCACGGCGCCGGTGCCCGACATACTGCTGACCGGCGACGGCCGGCTGGCCGCGGTACGCACCGCCAAGGGCGACCTCGTTCTATCCTCGACCCGGCGCGCCCGCTATGCCGCGCGCCGCTGGCTCGACCGCTTCGGCCAGCCCGTCGCCCGCTTGTGGACCCAGGCGCCGAAGACGGGACCGCCGCCCGTGCGATGCGAGGCCGAGGGCTGCCTTTTCCGCCACGAAGGGAAACTCATCGCCTTCTCGGCGCGGCCGGAGAGCTTTGCCGAGGATTGCACCCGCGCGGATGTCCTGATCACGCCGCTGGCGCGGCCGCCCGACTGCCGCAATCCCCGCCTGATCGTCGACGGGCCGGCTCTGAGGGCCAAGGGCGCCCACGCCATCTGGCTGCGCGCGGCGGTTCCGCGCGTCGTTACCGACCGCGAACTCCGGGGCGTGCGGCCCTGGGTTCCCCACGCGACCGCGCGGACGGGGCGGCTGCCGCGGCGCAGATACCGGCGCACACAGCGTCAGAACTGGCGGATCAAGCCCACCAGCCGGCCCTGAATCTTGACCTGCTCGGGGCCGAAGATACGGGTCTCGTACTTCTTGTTGGCCGGTTCGAGCGCGATGGAGTTTCCGCGCTGGCGCAGCCGCTTGAGGGTAACCTCGTTCTCCTCGACCAGGGCGACCACGATGGAGCCGTTGTCGGCGCGCTCGCAGCGCTGGATGACGACCGTGTCGCCGTCCATGATCCCCGCCTCGATCATCGAATCGCCTTCGACCTCGAGGGCGTAATGTTCTCCGCGGCCAAGCATGCTCGGCGGCACCTCGACGGTATTCGAGGTGTCGCGCAGGGCCTCGATGGGCGTGCCCGCGGCGATCTTGCCGTAAAGGGGCAGATCGACCGAATCGTTGGCGGTGCGGACCGGACGCCCCTGTAGCGGTGCCGACCGGCCGCCGGTGATGACATTCGGCTCGAACTTGCGGTTGGTGGCCGGCGCCGGGGCGCTGGTGCCGTAGGCGGCCGTTTCGGGCATCCGCACCACTTCGAGGGCCCGCGCGCGGTGCGGCAGGCGGCGGATAAACCCGCGCTCCTCCAGGCCCGTGATCAGCCGATGGATGCCCGACTTGGACTTGAGGTCCAGGGCTTCCTTCATCTCGTCGAAGGACGGCGATACGCCCGTGCTCGAGATGTAATCGTTCACATAGACGAGCAGCTCATGCTGTTTCTTGGTCAGCATCCCCAGTTTTCCTCCGCCGGAAGGCCACCCCGCCCTCGATCCGCTCACAAAGGCGACGTTTGGACAGGAACAAAGTGTAAACCTTCATGTGTTCTACTTTGGTTCGCCCAAGTGGTCAAGCGGTGTTCTGCTTTTGTATATTTCGCGCGACTATTTCGCTCGACTTGGAACCAGCAGCAACGGGAAGAAATCAGACGGTCGTCGCCGCGGCCGGAAAATGCAGCAGATCGACGGTATCGCCGGCCCGGGCGGGCGCGGCGCGGGGCGGGCGGACGACCAGGCCGTCGGCACGCGACAGCAGGGACAGCATGGAACTGTCCTGCTTCTCGAAGGGGGTGGCGACGGCGACGCCGTCGGGGCCGGTCTCGACGGATGCCCGCAGGTAGTCCTGACGCCGGTCGTTTTCCGGCAAGTCGCGGCCGAGACGGGCCCGGACCGGCTCCGGGACCTCGGGCGTCAGGCCGCGCAACCGGTTGAGGATCGGCCCCAGGAAAACGACGGCGCAGACGAGGCTGGAGACAGGATTGCCGGGCAGGCCGAGCAGGGGCGTCACGCCGGTCTCGCCGCGCAGGGCCCCGAAAATCAGGGGCTTCCCCGGCCGCATGGCGATCTTCCAGAAATCGACCTCGAGACCGACCTCGCCGAGCGCGCTCTGGATGAGATCGTGCTCGCCCACCGAGGCCCCACCGGTGGTGACCAGCAGGTCCGCGCCGGCCGCTCCCGCGGCCATCGCCTGGAGCGTCTCGGTGCGGTCCGGCGCAATGCCGAGATTGACCGGCTCGCCGCCGTTCGCCGTGACAAAGGCCGCCAGCGCCCAGCCGTTCGAACTGACGATCTGGTGCGGCCCCAACGGGTCTCCCGGCATCACCACCTCGTCGCCGGTCGCCAGGATCGCGACCTTGGGGCGGCGGCGTACCGAAAGCCAGGGCACGTTCATCGCGGCGGCAATGCCGATATCGCGCGGCGTCAGGATCCGGCCCGCCTCGACGCCGACCGAACCGGCCCTGAAGTCGAGCCCGGCCGGGCGGACATAGCGGCCGGGCGCCACGCCCTCGCGCACGGTGATGGCGTCGCCGTCGGCGTCGGTGTCTTCCTGGATGACGATGGCGTCGGCGCCGTCGGGAACCGGCGCGCCGGTGAAGATGCGCACGGTCTGGCCGGGCCCGACCGCGCCGCCGAAG
>CAMYMQ010000254.1 GCA_947259335.1 uncultured Alphaproteobacteria bacterium
CGCCCGTCATCGCCGGGCGATCAGCGCCGCGCCAGCGCCAGGCCGACGCCGGTGCCGATCAGCAGCGTGCCGGTGATGCCGTGCCGGATGCGGGTGCGGGTCCGGCCGACCAGCCAGGGCCGCACCTGCCCGGCAAGGACGGCATAGAGCGAGTCGAACAGGATCGCGATCGCGACCATGGCGACGCTCATCGCCGCGAGCTGCGGCGCGGTCGGCAGGGCCGGGTCGAGGAACTGCGGGAAGAAGGCGACATAGAAGAAGATCGTCTTCGGATTGGTGATCGCCACCACCGCGCCCTGGGCGAAGACGTTGCGCCCCCGGGGGGTCGGCGGCGCCATCGCCGCGTTCTCGGGATTGGCGCCGCGCCGGAGCGCCTGGCGCCACGCCTGCAGCCCGAGCCAGACCAGATAGGCGACGCCGGCCCAGCGCAGATATTCGAACACGTCGGCGAGCAGCGCCAGGATGGTCGTCAGGCCGAGCGCGCCGGCACCGGCCAGGATCGCGTTGCCGACGCTCGACCCGGCGACGGTCGACAGGCCCGTGCGGGTGCCGTGGGCGATCGAATTGGCGATCACCAGGGTCACGATCGGTCCCGGCAGCAGGATCAGCAAGGTGGTCGCGAGCAGGAAGGCGAGAAACAGGTCGGCGTTTAGCATGGGATAAGCGCCCCGGTTGGCGGTTGCGGCAGGATGCTATCCGGAATCCCGCCGCCGGGGAACGGGCGGCGACAGCGGAGGGCGGACACGATGGACGCAATGATCGACCAACTCCTCGGCCCGACCTCGATCGGCCTCGGCGAGATCGCCATCCGGCTGGGAATGGCAACGGTGCTGACCATGGTGATCGGCTGGGAGCGCGAGCGGCGCGACAAGCCCGCCGGCCTGCGCACCCACATGCTCGTCGGCGTCGGCTCGGCCGCTTTCTACATCGTCGCCGCCGAGCTCCTGATCCGCGGCTTCGAGGGCAATTCAGAGGTCCGCGTGGACCCCATCCGCATCGTCCAGGGACTGATCGGCGGCATCGGCTTCCTCGGCGCCGGCGCGATCCTGCAAAGCAAGGGCGACGTGCGCGGCCTGACCACCGCCGCCGGCATCTGGGTCGCCGGCGCGATCGGCCTTGCCTGCGGCGCCGGCTTCCATGCGATCGCGGGGGTGGTGGCTGCGTTCGTTTTCGTCATCCTGCTGGTGATCGGGCGGCTGCAGGCGCGGTTCGGGGAGCCGTCGAGCGGCGAAGCGGACGGCCAGGACTGACGCCGGGCAGTGCGCCACCTCAGCCCGCGCTTCCCGGCTCACGCAATCTGTGGTAGTATTTCCTCAAGCTAAAAAAAGGCGAACGTCCCTGAGCGACGCAATCATGCCGGAGGAGTGTGATGCTCTGCGGAATCGGCGCGGATCGATGCCGCCGACCCTCGACCAATCGCACGCTTGTACGCCGCCCCTTGATCGCCGTGTTCGCCCTTGCTGTGGCCGCTGCGGCCGGCGGGTGCGGCCTCACGGCCGATCAGCGCAGGTCGGTCGGCACGTTCGGAACCGCGTCGACCAAGTTCGGCACGGCGGTTTCCAACGGCATCGCGACAATGCGCGAGGGCGCGGTCACGGCAAATCTGGCCGCCCTCACCCTGTCCCCGGGGCGCTCGTCCTTGCCGCTCCATCGCAAATGCGGGACGCGCACCTTCGAAGGGCCTTTCAGCGCCAAGGACAAGGATATCGGCGCGCTCATGAAGGGCGGCGCCTTCATCCAGAAATATGGCGAGACCCTGGTGACCTACGCGACGACGTCGCGCAAGGCCGACCTCGACAAGGCCAGCGCTGCGCTGTCGGCGAGCATCGCACAGCTGCAGGGCCTTGCCCCTGACCCGGGCAGCCAGTTCACCGCCAAGCAGACCACCGCCGTCGCGAAGGTCATTGCGTGGGTCGGCAACGCTTTCGTCGACATCGAGAAGCAGAGCCGAATCAAGGCGATCGTGGCGTCGACCGACGAGCATGTCGCGACGGCGGCAGTGATCATCGCGAAAGGCCTGGCGCCCGACGGGCCGCTCGCCAAATGCCTGCTGGCGACCGTCGCCTTTTCGAGGGACAGGGCGCGGCGCCGGCTTGCCACCCGTTCCGGCGACCTCCAGAGCCGCAAGCTGGCGGCCGACAGCTACCGGTCGGCGATCGAGGCGGAGGCCACGCTGACCGGCCTGTTCCGCGCCGCCGTGGCGAGCGCCAAGAACATGTCGATCGCCCACGGTCGGCTCGCCCGGGCGCTTCAGCGAAACGAATACGCGTTGGCGGACTTCAAGGCCTTCTATGAAAGCGCCATCCAGATCGCCGACGCCGTCAAGACGCTCTCGACAACGGTCAAGTAGGGAAGCAGGGCGATGAGCACGACCACGATCGAATCGATGCGGACGCTCCGCCGGCTCTGGATCGCGGAGAAGGATCCCGGGCGCGCCAAACAGCTCGAAGAAGAATACTCGAAGGCCTTCGACGCGTTTGTCGCCCTGGCACCGCAAGGGATCACCGACAGCGACCGGCAAGCGCTGAACAAGGCCATCACCGGCCTGGAACAATCCATCGGCGCTCTCGAGAAGGCCATCAAGGACGAGCAGGAAGTGGCAAACGCGATCAACCGCCTGGCGACAATCGTCAGCGCCTTCGTCGAGGTCGCCAAGGCGGTGCGGCCGACGCCGTTCTAGCGACGCTTCTCTGGATTGCGGCGGCTTTCGCCCTACTCGTTGAGCCCGGTCATCGGCCTTCGGCGAACGGGCCGAAGGCGTCTTCGACCGACCGGGACTAATTCCGCCATTTCGAGAGCCCCCGTCGCACACCACTTACGTGTGCAGGACGCGGCCAAAGCAGGTGCTTGGCGACATTTACAGGGCTGACTGCGTTTCGTCAGTGGCATCGGACGAAGCAACTTCTGCGTCGTCAGATACTTCCTGAAGCGCCTCATCTGCCTCATAGGGCTTCGCTTCTCTTCGTACGCGAGGCGGAGGGGCTACGTATGCGCGGAGAAATTGCCCAACTTGTTCATAGAAAGAGGGGACAGCTTCCTCTAGTTGCTCAATAAAAGTCCGAGGGCCACTAAATTTTCCAGCCAAGTCCTTGATCAGAAGAAGCTCAAACTGGGTTGGCGAAAGCGACTTGTTGTCAGTTTCAAGCAATGCAGGGTTTTCACGAAGCTCCCTAAGCGTTGCTTGCGTAAAGCTCGTACGCCCCGGCCAGATTGCTTTCACAAAAATACAATTCGGGTCGGATTTCGAAACTTGGCGCAGCACCCAATTGATTCTGCTTGACGCACGTTGCTTATCCTTAGGCGCGCCAATCGCCATCGAAACCGAAACGCTGCGCCGCTGAAGATCGACGCTCACTGTAATAGGGGATGCGGCGTCGGGGACGTTCAACGAACATGACAGTTCGTGACTTTCGACAAGCTTGGCGCTGTCATCTCGAACTCGTTGCGCCGGATCATCAGAGTGAGACTTGCTCATTCGGATGCTTACCGAACGACCCACTTTTCTAGTCAGAAGCAAGCAGACATCTCTTACTTCTTGATGCCAAGCAGCAACGGTATTCTCGACATCCGAAGCTGTCTTGCTTAAGCGTGCGCCAGACTGAATCTGTAGATTTAATGACTTCCACTCTGGGTTCATGCGATCAAATGTGGAAACCCCAACTGACTGATGAGAGAAATAGCGCACCATTTCCGCCAGAATATATCGTTGCTCCGGCCGCTCGAATTCATCGTCCGTCAGAAGAAGCATTGCCTGAGTGAGCACGTACATCCATGACCAGTGAAATAGATTGACACTACGAAGAGCGACCTTCGAGACGGCGACAGGCGTATGGCTAGGCAGAGCGACAAATTGATTTGAAATCGTCAATACTGCGTCAATCTTCTGAGCCTTTGCTATCGCCAAGTATCTTTCAATTTGATCCGAATCGAGCTCAGCACGACCAATTTTTGCTTCGACAAGACAACGCCAAGTACGGTTTTTCCCGCTCTCAAGTACGATTAGCCCATCGGGCCGGTATTTCGATTGATCTTGGTCCCCTTTAAACACGACCTCCGTGAAACAATCCAAGTTTGACCGAACGCCCATCCGCTCGCCAATAGAGCCCATCATCTCCCGAGCGAAGGGCGGCACATTGGCCAATGTGGCGAGAAGGATGGAGGCCGCCCGTAGTTCTTTATTGCTGTCGGCCGTCACCGGGACAAGACGAGCCGGCTCACCTGAAGCCAAATATTCTGGAATGGTCATGTGATACCTCCCCCACTTTGGGTTGTATCCTGACCATCATTTTTCTTGCTGGCAAGGCAGTAGGTGAGACGTAGCCACAGTTACCGTAGTTAGACTCGCCCGAAAGCCCCCTAATTCCTTCTCTCCAGCAGCCCCCGGGCGATCACCTGCGCCTGGATCTCCGCCGCCCCTTCGAAGATGTTCAAAATCCGCGCGTCGCACAGCACGCGGCTGATCTCGTATTCCTGGGCGTAGCCGTTGCCGCCGTGGACCTGGAGCGCGTTGTCGGCGTTGGCCCAGGCGACGCGGGCGGCGAGCAGCTTGGCCATGCCGGCCTCGATGTCGCAGCGGCGGTCGCTATCCTTCTCGCGGGCGGCGTAGTAGCTGAGCTGGCGGGCCATCATGGTCTCCACCGCCATCCAGGCGATCTTGCCGGCCACGCGCGGGAAGGCATAGATCGGCTTTTTGAATTGGACCCGCTCGTTGGCGTATCTGAGCGCCAGTTCCATCGCGTTCTGGGCAACGCCGACGGCGCGGGCGGCGGTCTGGATGCGGGCGCTCTCGAAGGTCGCCATGAGCTGCTTGAAGCCCTGGCCCTCCTCGCCGCCAAGCAGCCCGTCGGCCGGCACCTCGAAGCCGTCGAAGGCGAGCTCGTATTCCTTCATGCCGCGATAGCCGAGCACCTCGATCTCGCCGCCGGTGAGCCCGTCCACCGGGAACGGGTCGGCGTCGGTGCCGCGCGGCTTCTCGGCGAGCAGCATCGACAGGCCGCGGTAGCCGGGCTCGTCCGGGTTGGTGCGGGCGAGCAGCGTCATCAGGTCGGCGCGCGCGGCGTGGGTGATCCAGGTCTTGTTGCCGGTCACCTTGTAGCTATCGCCGTCCCTGATCGCCCGCGTGCGCAGGCTGGCGAGGTCCGAGCCGGTGTTGGGCTCGGTGAACACCGCCGTCGGCAGGATCTCGCCCGAGGCGATCTTCGGCAGATATTTGTCCTTCTGGGCCTGCGTGCCGCCGAGGCGGATCAGCTCGCCGGCGATCTCCGAGCGGGTGCCGAGAGAGCCGACGCCGATGTAGGCGCGCGACAGCTCCTCTGTCACCACGCACATGGCGACCTTGCCGAGGCCCAGTCCCCCGTTCTCCTCCGGGATGGTCAGCCCGAAGATGCCGAGCCCGGCCAGCTCCTCGACGATCTCGATCGGGATCAGCACGTCCTGCTGGTGCCATTCGTGGGCGTGGGGAACGACCTTGTCCTCGGCGAAGCGGCGGAACTGGTCCCGGATCATGACCAGCATCTCGTCGTCGAGCCCGGCATCGCCGAAGTCGCCGTCCCCGATCAGCGCCGCCAGCCGCATCCGGGCGGCGTTGGTGTTGCCCCGGCGGACCAGGGTCGCGGCGGCACCCTCGCGCAGGCCGTCGAGCGCGCCGTCGTCGACGCCCAGGTCGTCCGGGCGGACGATCTCGCCCTGGCTGATGGCGATGCCGCCCTCGAGCTGGCCGAGATACTCGCCGAAGCCGATCTGCAGGATCAGCGTCTCGGTCTCGCCGAGTCGGCCGGCGCCCTGGAGACGCTCGGCCCAGTTCAGCAGCTCGCGCAGGCCGGCGACATAGGCGGCGGTCCAGGCGAAGCCATGGGCGGCGAACTGTTCGGCCTCCAGCCGACCGGCGTCGACCTTGGGGCCGTCCATGACC
>CAMYMQ010000255.1 GCA_947259335.1 uncultured Alphaproteobacteria bacterium
CGCCGGTCGCCCCGCCGCCGGTGTGGCCCGCCAGCCTCCGGAGCCGTTGACCTAGGCCCCCACGCGCGCCATTTTCCGCTCTACATTCAAGGTCCGCCCTCAGGGGCGATCCGGCCGTCCGCTGGCCGGCCAGGCAGAACGGAAAGGCAAGGCGACCATGCCCCAGTACCGGTCCCGCACCACCACCCACGGCCGCAACATGGCCGGCGCCCGCAGCCTGTGGCGCGCCACCGGGATGAAGGACGGCGATTTCGGCAAGCCGATCATTGCCATCGCCAACTCCTTCACCCAGTTCGTGCCCGGGCACGTCCACCTGCGCGACCTCGGCAAGATCGTCGCCGCGGAGATCGAGAAGGCCGGCGGGGTCGCCAAGGAATTCAACACCATCGCGGTCGACGACGGCATCGCCATGGGCCACGACGGCATGCTCTACAGCCTGCCGTCGCGCGAGCTGATCGCGGACGCGGTCGAATATATGGTCAACGCGCACTGCGCCGACGCGCTGGTGTGCATCTCCAATTGCGACAAGATCACGCCGGGCATGCTGATGGCGGCGATGCGGCTGAACGTGCCGGCGATCTTCGTCTCCGGCGGGCCGATGGAGGCCGGCAAGGTCGTCCTGGACACCGGCACGGTCAAGGCCGACCTGGTCGACGCCATGGTCCAGGCCGCCGACCCGAACGCGACCGACGCGACGGTCGAGGAATACGAACGCTCGGCCTGCCCGACCTGCGGGTCGTGCTCGGGCATGTTCACCGCCAACTCGATGAACTGCCTGGCCGAGGCGCTGGGCCTGGCGCTGCCGGGCAACGGCTCGGTGCTGGCGACCCACGCCTACCGCCGCCGCCTGTTCGAGGAGGCGGGCCGGCGCATCGTCGGCCTGGCCCGGCGCTGGTACGAGGAGGACGACGCCCGGGCGACCCCCCGGGGGATCGCCACCTTCGAGGCCTTCGAGAACGCCATGACGCTGGACATCGCCATGGGCGGGTCGACCAACACCGTCCTGCACCTGCTGGCCATTGCCCGCGAGGGCAAGGTCGATTTCACCATGGCCGACATCGACCGGCTGTCGCGCGCGGTGCCCAACGTCTGCAAGGTCGCGCCCTCGACCCAGGACTATCACATGGAGGACGTCCACCGCGCCGGCGGGATCATGGCGATCCTGGGCGAGCTCGACCGGGCCGGCCTGCTCGACACCAGCGTGCCGACCGTCCACAGCGAGACCATGGCCGAGGGGCTGGCCATGTGGGACGTCGTCCAGACCACGGACGAAGCGGTGAAGCAGTTCTACCGGGCCGCGCCGGGCGGGGTGCGCACGACCGAGGCCTTCTCCCAGGAGCGCCTGTGGGACGATCTCGACACCGACCGCAAGGGCGGCTGCATCCGGGCGAAGGAGCATGCCTACAGCGCCGACGGCGGGCTGGCCGTGCTCTACGGCAACATCGCGCTGGACGGCTGCATCGTGAAGACGGCCGGTGTCGACGAGGGCAGCTTGACCTTCAAGGGCCCGGCCAAGATCTACGAGTCCCAGGACGGCGCGGTCGCCGGCATCCTCGCCGGCGAGATCAAAAAGGGCGACGTCGTCGTGATCCGCTACGAGGGCCCCAAGGGCGGCCCCGGTATGCAGGAGATGCTCTATCCGACCAGCTATCTGAAATCGATGGGGCTGGGCAAGGACTGCGCCCTGGTCACCGACGGCCGCTTCTCGGGCGGCACCTCGGGCCTGTCGATCGGCCACGCCTCGCCGGAAGCGGCCCAGGGCGGCGCCATCGGCCTGATCGAGGAGGGCGACCTGATCGAGATCGACATCCCCAATCGGACCATCGACGTGACCGTCGACGAGGCGATCCTGGCCCGGCGCCGCGCGGCGATGGAGGCCAAGGGCGCGAAGGCCTGGAAGCCGGCGCGCCCGCGCGACCGTCAGGTTTCCACCGCGCTCAAGGCGTACGCCCTGCTGGCGACCTCGGCGGCCTACGGCGCCGTGCGCGACCTGGGCGAGTTCGAGGAAACGCCGGACGAGGGCGGCGAGGCCGCCCCGTCGGTCAAGCCGAAGACGCCGGAGACGGTGGGGGCGTAACAACGACAGGCGCCGCGGGCGCCCAATCGGGGGAGAGAAACATGCCTGCACCCTATACCGGCGGCTGCCAGTGCGGCGCCGTCCGCTATGAGCTGACCGCCGAGCCGCTGACGGTCGTCTGCTGCCATTGCACCGAGTGCCAGAAGCAGTCGTCGAGCGCCTTCGGCGAATCGGTGATCATGCCCGCCGACGCGGTCAAGGTGACCCAGGGCGAGGTCAAGAAGTGGACCCGCACGGCGGACAGCGGCAACAAGAACACCGCCAACTTCTGCCCGACCTGCGGCACCCGCGTGTTCCACGAGCCGGACGGCCCGCCCATCGTGATCGTGCGCGGCGGCTCGCTCGACGACACCTCCTGGCTGCGTCCCGCCGGTCACGTGTGGACCAAGAGGGCCCAGCCGTGGGTCAAGATCGACGAAGACATGCTGGCCTTCGACGCCCAGCCCGAGGGTGGCTTCGGCCCCCTGATCGAGCGCTACGCCCAGCAGTCGGCGCAGGGGTAGCGCGCGCTTTCAGATTTAACATCCGCAATTCCGACCCGCCTTCCCCTAGCGCGCTTCGGCGGGCGAAGGAAGGCCGGAGCCCGCAGGGCGGAGTGGAGGAACCTCGTTTCCACCGCTGTGATCTCGGCTGTCCTGGCAAGGTTCCTCGACTACAGGCGCTGCGCGGTGCGCGCGCCGCCCTCCGCTCGGAATGACGGGTAGGGGGCGCTAGAACCGCCCTTCCTGGAAATCCCGGAAGGCCTCGCGGATCTCCTGCTCGGTGTTCATGACGAACGGGCCGTAGGCGACGACAGGTTCGCCGATGGGGCTGGCGGCGGCGATGAACAGGCGGGCGTCGGCGGCGCCGGGGTTGGACAGGGCGAGGCGGTCGCCGTCGCCCAGCAGGCCGAGGTGCTTGGCCGGGATCGCCGCACCCGGATCGGGCGCCGCGTCGGCGGCGACCTCGCCTTCGACGGTGTAGATGAAGGCGTTGTGGCCCACCGGCAGGGGCAATTCCGCGCGTGCTCCCGCCGGCAGGCGCAGGTCGAGCACGACCGGGTCGACGGCGCCGCCGGTGACCGGCCCGGCGGTGTCCGCGATCTCGCCGGCGACCACCCGCAGGATGCCGCCGCCGGGGAGCGTAACCTCCGGGATGTCGTCCGCGGTCAGGTCGCGGTAGGCCGCCGCCGACATCTTCAGCCGCCCCGGCAGGTTGAGCCACAGCTGGAGGCCGAGCACGCGGCCGTCCGCGCCGGGTTCCGGGAACTCCGAGTGGATCACGCCTCGCGCCGCCGTCATCCACTGGGCGCCGCCGGGGCCGATCAGGCCCGCCGCCCCCGTGGAATCGCGGTGCCGCATCGCGCCCTCGATCATGTAGGTGACCGTCTCGAAGCCCCGGTGGGGATGGTCGGGGAAGCCGCCGAGCGGGTCGCCGGGTTCCGGGTGGCCGAATTCCGAGAGCATCAGGAAGGGATCGAGCTGGCCGAGGGCCGGGGTGCCGATCATACGCTGCAGGCGCAGGCCCGCCATGCCCGCGCGCACCGGCGGCGCCACGGCGACCACCC
>CAMYMQ010000256.1 GCA_947259335.1 uncultured Alphaproteobacteria bacterium
CGCGGGCCGCCGCCCGCCAGGATGCGTCGCGGCCGGTGCCCGGGCCGTAGAAGGCGCCGCCGCGCACGATCCGCCAGTCCAGCTTGGTCGCCCGCACGAGGCCTTCCATGTCGGCGGCGCTCTGGGTGCTCGGCCCGGTCTCGATCGGCGCGTCCTCGTCCACCCACTGGTCGCCATCCCCGGAATGGAGCATGGCGATGCTCTGCTGGATCACGCGCGGAACCCCGGCCGAGACGCAGGCGGCGAGCAGATTGGCCGTGCCTTCGCGGCGGATACGGTCGTTGGCGGTCCAGTCGGGCGGATCGCCCGGGCGGGGCACCGCGGTCGCCAGGTTCATCGCGATCTCGCAGCCGCGGATCGCCGCCGGCAGGGACCCGGCGTCGAGAATGTCGCCGACCACGACCTCGACGCCCAGGCCCGCCAGGGTCCGGCCCTTGGCCGGGTCGCGGAGCTGGGCGCGGACCGTGTGGCCCCGCTCCACGAGCCTGGGAACCAGATGGCGGCCGAGGACCCCGGTCGCGCCGATGACACCGACTTTCATGCTTCGTTTCGCTTTTCGCGGCCTGTGGATTTACCCAACGGGATCGGGGCTCCGCTGTCAATTCGAACGCGATGCCGGCCAGGACATTCGTGCTAACCTGCGGCCATGACCGAAGCTCAGATCGTCCGCACCGGATGTCCCCACGACTGCCCCAGCGTCTGCGCGCTGGAGGTGGAGAAACTCGACGACCACCGTATCGGCGCCGTCCGCGGCGCGCGCGACAACAGCTACACGCTCGGCGTCACCTGCGCCAAGGTCGCGCGCTATGCCGAGCGGGTCCATCACCCCGACCGGTTGACCGTGCCGCTGCGCCGGGTCGGCCCGAAGGGTGAGGGCCGGTTCGAGCCGATGAGCTGGGACGACGCGCTGGACGAGATCGCCGAGGCCTTCGAGGCGGCGACCCAGCGCCACGGCAGCGAGTCGGTCTGGCCCTATCATTCGGGCGGGACCATGGGGATCCTCAACCGCTTCGGCCAGGAGCGGCTGCGCCACGCGCTGCGCTATTCCGGCGAGCACAACAGTATCTGCATCTGGATCGGCATGTCGGGCTGGCGCGCCGGCGTCGGCAAGGTGATCGGCCCGGACCCGCGCGAAATGGCCGACGCCGACCTGATCGTGATCTGGGGAACCAATCCTGTCTCCACCCAGGTCAACGTGATGAGCCACGTCGCCCGCGCGCGCAAGGAGCGCGGCGCCAGGATGGTCGTCGTCGACTGCTACCGCACGCCGACCGCCGACGCCGCCGACGAGGCCTTCCTGATCCGCCCCGGCACGGACGGGGCGCTGGCCTGCGCGATGATGAACGTGCTGCTCGCCGAAGGCCTTGCCGACCGCGACTATCTGGCAAGCCACAGCGATTTCGACGCCTCGGTCGAAGCCCATCTGGCAAGCCGCACGCCGGAATGGGCGGCGGAGATCACCGGCCTGCCCGCCGAGCGCATCCGCGCGCTGGCGCGGATGTACGGGCAAACCGAGCGCGCTTACATCCGGGTCGGCCTCGGCTTCACCCGGTCGCGCAACGGCGCGTCGAACCTGCACGCGGTGACCTGCCTGCCGTCGCTGACCGGCAAGTGGAAGCAGCGCGGCGGCGGCGCCTTCTTCTGCAACATCGAGAACTGGGCGCTCGACAACACGCTAATCCAGGGGCTGGACGTGCGCGACCCGAACGTCCGCATCCTCGACCAGTCGCGCTTCGGCGCGGTGCTGACCGGCCAGGGCGACGCCCTTAAAGGCGGGCCGCCGGTCGACGCGATCCTGATCCAGAACGCCAACCCAGCGGTGACCTCGCCGGACAGCGCGGCGGTCCATGCCGGGCTGGCGCGCGACGATCTGTTCGTATGCGTCCACGAGCAGTTCGCCACCGAGACCACGCGCTTCGCCGACATCGTGCTGCCGGCCACGACCTTCCTAGAGCAGGACGACATGCTGATGGGCTGGGGCCAGACCCATCTGGTCGCGGCGCCCAAGGTGATCGAGCCCTATGCCGAGGCGCGTTCGAACCACGCCGTCCACTGCGCGCTCGGCCAGCGGCTCGGCTCCGACCATCCGGGCTTCTACCTGTCGGAGCGCGAAATGCTGGAGGCGACGCTCAAGGCATCCGGCCTGCCCGACTACGATACCTTGTGCCGCGAGGGCTGGCACGACCGCGCGCCGGACTATGCGCAAGCCCATTTCCTGGACGGTTTCCCGACCGCGGACGGCCGCTTCCACTTCCAGCCGGACTGGACGGCGCTCGGCCCGTATCAGGACGGGTTGCCGGCGATGCCCGACCATGCCGAGACGATCGACGCGGCGACCGCCGAATGCCCCTTCCGGCTTGTCTCGCCACCGTCGCGCTCTTTCCTCAACACGAGCTTTTCCGAGACCAAGACCTCGCGCAAGCGCGAGGGCGAGCCGACCCTGATGATCGAGCCGGGGGATGCCGAGGCGCTGGGCATCGCCGACGGGTCGGAGGTCGAGATCGGCAACGCCAAGGGCTCGGTCCGGATGAAGGCGGCGACCTCGGACCGGGTGCTGCCCGGCACGGTCATCCATGAGGGGGTGTGGCCCAACGCGGCCTTCGCCGACGGCATCGGCATCAACCTGCTGACCGACGCGACCCCGGTGGCGCCCGACGGCGGCGTCGCCTTCCACGACACGGCGGTATGGGTACGGCCGTATGCGGGATAGTTCATCGATGGTCGAGCACGATCATTTTCCCTCCCCCTCCTTAGAGGGGGAGGTTAGGTGGGGGTGAGCGCCATCAGGCGCCGATTTCCTCACGCAGCGCTTCCGACGCCGACCGAAAAAGGCCCCCCCCTCCCAGACCCTCCCCTTTGAAGAGGAGGAGGGGGAGCCTGCTCGGCCGTTCAGAAGAAGCTCGCGAAGAGCCCTACAGCGTGATGCTGGGATTCCGGATGTTCTGGTCGCAATCGATCAGGTTCACCTGCTTGGCCGCGATCAGCCAGTCGCCGCCGTCCCGGCGCCGGAGCCGATGGCCGGACCAGCCGGTCCAGAGCCGGATGTCGCCATCGCGGAACTCGGTGACCTGGAAGTTGGAGCGGACCATCACGACGTCGGGGTCGTCGGTCGCGAAGGCCTCGACGTTGGAGACCATCCGCACCGTTCGGCTGACCGGCTGCTGCGACCAGGCGTAGCCGGTGGCGAGCCGGTAGACCCGATCCTCCATCTGGCGCCGGTCGTGAAAGGAAAAGGTGATCTCGCGCCGGGGGTCGCCGCGGTCGGCGGTGCCGGGCACCCAGTAGGCGCATTCCGGCACATACAGGGCGAGCCAGTCTTCGTGCCGTCCCTGGTCGAGATAACGCGCCTCGCGCTCCAGGAAGGCCCGGCACGAATCGCGTACGGCCGGATCGGCGATCGCCCGGTCGTCGCGGTCCCAGCCGGTGAAGGCTTCGACCAGCGCCTGATAGAAATCGTCGGTCACATAATAGGAGCTGACCGACGGGTTGACGTTTGCCGCCCGCGTCATCGCCGGACCTCCCGCGTCGGCGCGAGCTCGGGCGCCGCTGTCATCAGCGCCTTGTAGGCCTTCATGTATTCGCGCATGAACACCTCGTCGGTCGCCGGACCGGAGATCACGCCGTCCGCCTCGGAGAACCGCTCGGGCAGGCCGAAGCCGCGGTCCATGTAGACCCACTCGTCCTCCTCGGCGGCGAGGCCGGCCTGGATCTCCTCGAAGTTGGTCAGGTCGTCGACCTCGCCGAACAACGGGAACTGCTCCTGGGTCCGCATGCGCAGGGCGTTGATCGCATCCGCCGCGCCGTTCAGCTCGCCCGTCTCGTCGACCACGGCGGTGCCGTACCAGGTGGTCGCCGTCTCGTCGACCGACAGCGGCTCCAGCACCTGGATGTGGTTCCCGAGGATCAGCAGGTTGGGGAAGATGTTGATGTTCATCGGCACCGACGCGGCCAGGTCGAGCAGCCGGTCGGCGTCGTCGCCATGCTCGGCGCGCAGCGCCGCCTCGTAGCCTTCCATGCCCGGGTGTACGCCTTCGATTTCCCACAGGGCGCCCGGACGCTGGTCGAGGGTGAACCGCTTGTCCTTGAAGTGATGGCCGTTGCCCAGATAGTGGATCTTGATCGGGCCGGCGTCGGGCTGCTGCTTGTAGTAGGCCATGCCCTTGCCGTCGTCGTCGGAGAACCGATTCTCCATCATCAGCAGCGACCGGTGCGAGAAGACCACGTGGTAGCCGTCGCCGCTGTTGTCGTAGGCGAGCTTCCAATTGCCCCTGAACTTCATCCGGTTGGCCTCGCGCATGACGACCTTGCCGCCCGGGTTGCGGTCGAGCCACTCGTCGACGGGCCGGCGGGCCGGCCCGAGATGGTCGACCAGCGCGGGCGCGTCGGGGTTGAGCGTGCCGAAGATGAAGCCCCTATAGCTCTCGACCCGCGGCACCTGGACGAGGTTGAATTCACCGTTCGCGTGATGGTCGGACGGGTAGCCCTCGGGCCAGGGCACACCCGCCAGCTCGCCCGTGTTGTGGTAGGTCCAGCCGTGATAGGGGCACTGGAACGCCTTGGCCGAGCCGCGTGCCTGGCGGCAGATCGTCGCTCCGCGATGGGTGCAGCGGTTGTACAGCGCGCGGACGACGCCGTTGCGGTCGCGCACGACGATGATCGGGCGCAGTCCGAGCCGCGTGCGGAAGAAATCGTTCGGCTCCGGCACCTGGCTCTCGTGGGCGAGATAGACCCAGGTGCCGCCGAAGATGCGGGTCAGCTCCAGCGCGAAGATGTTGGGATCGGTGTAGAGCAGCCGGTGGACCTTGTCCTCCCGGATCAGGGCGTCGAAGTCGTAGCCTGGCGCCGCCGGTCCCGGCGCGAAGATCGGTTGCTGCCGGGTGCCCATCATCGCCTCTCCGTGTGTGTCCGTGCCGTCGCCGCGGGGTCAGAAGGCATCGAAATATTCGTTCACTTCCCAGTCGGTCACCCCGGCCGCCGGGTCCGCGCCGCTGTCGGCCAGGAAGGCCTGGTAGCGCGCCAGCTCGGCCCGCTTCATGGCCAGATAATAGTCGAGATAGACGCCGCCGAAGGCCTCCCGATAGAAGGAAGAGCCTTCGAGCGCATCGAGCGCGTCGCCGAGGCTGGCCGGCAGCCTCGGCCGGTCGGCCTCGTAGGGATCGTCGTCGGCGGGCCAGGGCTCCGCCTCGCGCTCGAGGCCATCGAGGCCGGCGGCGACCTGGGCGGCGATGAAGAGATAGGGGTTGGCCGACGGCTCGCCGACCCGGTTCTCGATCCGCGTCGCCGGATCGCCGGGTCCGCCCTGGATGCGCAGCATCACCCCGCGGTGATCCGTGTTCCAGGTCGCCCGGTCGGGCGCCAGCGAGTTGGCCCGGAAGCGGCGGTAGCCGTTGACCGTCGGGGTCGCGAAGACCGCCCCGTCGGCGGCATGGTCGAGCTGGCCGGCCAGAAAGGAACGGCCGAGCGGCGAGAGATGATCCTCCGCCCGGTCCGGCGCCAGCAGGTTCGCGCCGGTCTTGGCGTCGACCAGCGACAGGTGGAGGTGCCAGCCGCCCGGATAGAGGCCGCGCCGGCCCGGGACGGTCATGAAGCTCGCCATGTGCCCGTGGCGGCGGCAGATCTGGCGGGTGGCGCTGCGGAACAACACGAAATCCGCCGCCGCGTCCAGGGCCGGCTGGGGCATGAAGGTGCACTCGACCTGGCTCGCGCCGAGTTCGTTGTCGACCGACCGGAGACCGAGCCCGAGATCGACATAGTGCTGCGCCAGGATGCTGAGCATCGGCTGCATTCGGTCCAGGTTGGTTTCGGAGTCGTAGGAGAAGCCCGGTTCGAGAAGCGCGGTCCGGGGCGGGCGGCCGCGCTCGCCGCCGATGCCCGCATTCTCGTCGGCCAGCGTCTCGTCGAGCAGCTTGAGCAGATACCACTCGACCTCCAGCCCGACCACCGCCGCGGTCCCCCGGTCGGCCAGCTTCGCGAGCATCCGGCGCAGCAGGTGGCGCGGCGAGAAGTGGAAGGGCGTGCCGTCGCGGAAATAGTCGTCACACATCACCCAGCCGACGCCCGGCGCCCAGGGCAGGGTCCGGAAGCTGTCAGGATCGGGCACTACGACGAGGTTGGGCGAGCCGGTCATCTCGCGCAGGCCCATGCCACCGCCGGACACGAAAGAGGTGAAGACCCGCCCGCCGGAGGCGTCGAGGCTCCAGCTGCCGGCGCCGATGGCGTGGCCGTTCGACAGCGCCGCCTCGAAGGCGGGCGGGGTCAGCGACCGCGCCCGGGCGATGCCGTGGGTGTCGGTCCAGACCAGCCGGATCAGATGCAGCCCCTCGGCCTCGACCCGCTCCTTGACCTCGCGGGCGCGGCGCGCCTGGCCGTCGGTCCACAGACCGTGGCGGGCGATGAAGCCGTTACCGTCCACCCCTGTTGTCCGCCCGTCCATGTGCCGTCGACCGATAATCGTCTTCCCTGCCTGCCCCCGCCGCGGGAGTGTAGCGCCACTTTTTGCGCCTCGCGCGCCCCGCGGTCCAGTTTCTTGGCCGAGCCGGCCCGTTTCCGCCGGTCGCCGGGTGTCGACGCCCGCGCATGTCGGCGACTGTTCGGGGAAATTCACCTTTTGGTAAGCATGGCTGGGGCAAAGCTTCCCAACTTGGGACTGTTGGCACAGCTTGGCGGGAGCCCGACGCAATGGGAAATGCAGCGATCGCGATGCCGCCGGTCGGCACGGCGCCGATGCGGCGGAGCCGGGTGATCTTCGCCGGGCTCATCGGCAACGTCATGGAATGGTATGATTTCGCGGTCTACGGCTATTTCGCCAGCGTCATCGGCCAGCTCTTCTTTCCCTCCGCCGACCCCGCCGTCTCGCTGATCGCGGCCTTCGGCGCGTTTGCCGCCGGCTTCCTGGTCCGCCCGCTCGGCGGCATCGTCTTCGGGCGGGTCGCCGACCGGGTCGGCCGCAAGCGCGCGCTGACACTCTCCGTGATCGCCATGGCGGTGCCGACCGTCCTGATCGGCGTCCTGCCGACCTACGAGACCATCGGCATCGCCGCGCCCGTCGCCATCGTCCTCCTGCGCATCGTCCAGGGGCTGTCGGTCGGGGGCGAGTATACCTGCTCGCTGGTCTTCCTCGCCGAACGCGCCCAGACCGGCCGCCGGGCCTTCTATGCGATCTGGGGTTTCTGGGGCGCGGTCGCCGGCATCCTGCTCGGCTCGGGCGTCGGCGCGGTGCTGACCAACGTGGTCGACAGCCAGACGGTGGTCGACTGGGCCTGGCGCCTGCCCTTCCTGCTGGGTTCGCTGGTCGCGATCACCGGCCTGCTCGTCCGCCGGGCGATCCAGGCCGAGCCGCCCGCCGGCGACGCGGTCCGCCCCGTGCGCGACACCTTCGGCGTCCACCGCAACTCCGTGATCCGGGTGATCTTCCTGAACGTGGCGAACGGCGTGAGCTTCTACGCCGCCTTCGTCTACGCGGTCACCTACATCAAGACGATCGACAATCTGCCCGAGCGGATCGCCTTCAACCTCAACACCGCCGCCATGGCGATCCTGCTGGTCGTCGCCCCGCTGGCCGCGATGCTGGCCGACAAGATCGGCCGGCGGCCCCTGATCATCGCCGGAGCCCTGGTGATCGCCGCCGGTGCGATCCCGCTGTTCATGATGATCCACCAGACCGATCCGGCGATCATCTTCCTGGGCGAGCTCGGCTTCGTGATCGGGGTCGGGCTGCTCAATGGCGGGCTGGCCGGGGCCAATGTCGAGCTGATCCCGCCGCCCGTGCGGTGCACCGGCCTGGCCTTCGCCTACAACGCGGCGATCGGCTATTTCGGCGGCACCACGCCGCTGATCGCGGCCTGGCTGATCGCGTCGACCGGCAATCCGATCGCCCCGGCCTACTGGATCGCCGGTTGCGGCGCGGTCACGCTTGCCACCGCGCTCTTCTTCGTCCGCGAGACCCGCGACCTCGCCTTCAAGTGACCGGGCACGCGATCCGACCGGGCGCGGCCTGCGTACCATCATAGATTAAGGCGCCCGGCTCGATCGTGGAGGACTGTCTCCCGCATCACGGCGGCGACCGGGTCCGGTCCCGCCTGCACGATCCAGGAGACGAAGTCATGACCGAGGAACGGAAGTCGAGCGGCCACGGCGGCCTTTATTTCATCGTCGGCATCCTCGTCGCGGCGGTCGCCGTGCTCGGGTTCCTATACGCCAACGGCAATTTCGGCGGCGACAAGGACATCAACCTCAAGATCGAAGCCCCCAAGGCGGACAAATAGCGCACCGCCCTGCCCGCGCCCGGGACCCCAGCCATGACCAAGCCGCCACCGCCAGAAACGGGGTCCGAGCCGCCGGAACGCCCCGCGCCGGTCGAGCACGCCCACGCCCTGCCCGCCGGCACGGTGATCGAGGGCTATCGCATCGAGCGGCTGCTCGGCGAGGGCGGGTTCGGGCTGACCTACTATGCGATCGAGGAAGCGATCGACCGGCCGGTGGCGATCAAGGAATACCTGCCGATCGGGATCGGCGCGCGCGACCACCAGTCGCTCGCCGTGATGCCGGTCAGCGAGGAACGGGGCGCCGACTTCGAATGGGGCCTGGAGCGGTTCCGCAAGGAAGCCGCCACCCTGGTCCAGTTCGAACACCCGAACATCGTCTCCATCCACCGCTACTTCGAGGCGCTCGGGACCGCCTATCTGGTGATGCCGTTCATCGAGGGCGTCTCCCTCGAGGACATCATCAAGCGGTTGGGCCACGTGCCCGAGGCCGAATTGCGCGTCATCGTCGACCCGCTGCTCGACGGCCTGGAGGAAATCCACAAGGCCGACTATCTCCACCGCGACATCAAGCCGGCCAACATCGTGATGCGGCCCGACGGCACCCCGGTGCTGATCGATTTCGGCGCCGCGCGCCGGTTCCGCAACAGCAACACGGTCCCGCTCACCTCGATCCTGACCGAGGGTTTCGCGCCGCTCGAACAGTATCAGCCCGATTCCGAACAGGGGCCGTGGACCGATATCTATGCCCTGGGCGCCGTGCTCTACATGTGCGTGAGCGGCGAGCGGCCGATGTCGGCGACCACCCGGGTCGAGGCGCTGGCGATGGACAAGCCCGACCCGATGGACTCCGCCGCGACGTCCTGCGTCGGCTCCTATTCCCCGGCCCTGTTGGCCGCGATCGACGCCGCCCTCCACCTGAGCCGGGAGGAGCGCCCGCAGACCGTTTCCGCGTTCCGCGCGATGCTCGACGGCGCGCAGACGCCGGCACAAGCAGCGCCCGCACCCGCCGCTCTCCCGGTCGGCCCCGACGGCGC